>NZ_JAKJJX010000033.1:0-64674 GCF_022320765.1 Clostridium sp. YIM B02569
GCGATAGCTCAATGGTGGAGCACTCGGCTGTTAACCGATAGGTTGGAGGTTCGAGTCCTCTTCGCGGAGCCATATTTATAATAAAAGAATTTTTAGTCGAGAAATCGGCTTTTTTTTATTGTATAAAATAGAGTAAAAACTTATACTATATATGGATGTGAAAGTTATTAATAACTAAATTAGATACTACGGAATAATTAATAATAAAATCTATTGAAATATAAGAGGTATTATAATATGAGCGATGACATTAATAATAGTATGAATTATAGTAATGAAACCAGTAAGGTTACTGAAGCAAAAGAAGCTGGTGAGGCTGATGAATCTGTTGAAAATAGTGAGATAGATGATAATTCTGAAACTAATGATATTAGTGATAATATAAGGCCATTTGAGATCGATGAAGTTGGTGAAGAAGATTTCAAAGGTATAAAAAAAAGAAAATTTGCTATTTTACTTACGATAATAGCTGTAGCTATAATTGTAGGAATCGCTATTACGGTACAAAAATCTGTTATTAATAAGCAAACGGCAGAAGCTCTTAATGCAAATGGAAATCCATATTCTGAAGGAGATAAAAATCAAACAGATAGTAACGTATATAATTCAGTGAGAAGTTCAGAAGTAGAGGATGTTGCTTTTATAGAAAAATATTTAAATCAGCAGATGAAGGGTCAAAGGCCTGATGGAGCTGATGGAAAGAAAGTTGTTTATTTAACATTTGATGATGGTCCGTCAGAAACTGTGACTCCAAAAGTTTTAGATACTCTTAAGGCAGAAAATGTTCATGCTACTTTTTTTCTTGTGGGAAAAGCAATAGATGAAAGTGAAGCTAATAGAAATATAGTTAAAAGAGAACTTGTAGAAGGAAATGCAATAGGTAATCATACTTATTCACATAATTATGGATATTTATATCCAAATGGAAAAATAAATTTGGAAAATTGTATGTCTGATTTTGAAAAAACTAATCAATCTTTAAAAAACATTTTAGGACAGGATTTTTCTACGCGAGCTGTTAGATTCCCAGGAGGTCAAATGACATGGGATAAGAAGGACCCATCGGGGGCTGATGCAATGGATAAGGCTCTTCATGAAAAAGGCTACCATCAAATAGATTGGAATTCATTGTCTCAAGATGCGGAAGGGGCACATAAAAATGCAGAGCAGTTGAAACAGGAAGTTATAAAAACTGTATCAGGAAGAGAAAAAGCAATCATATTAATGCATGATACTTATGGAAAAGAGGAAACTGCAAAAGCGTTGCCAGAAATAATCAAATATCTAAAACAACAAGGATATGAATTTAAAATTATGAAATAGCCTAATATGACTATGTTGATTTTCATTTATCTTAATTTATGTAGCTAAACTGTGGTTACATAAATTGAAATAAATGAAAATGACATAGTTTTTTTATATAATTGGTACAAATATTATTTTTATCAATTAATTGAAATAGAAATAATTAATGATAAACTATTAATATATAATTAGATTTGCATACATGGAAGCACTAAGGTTATAATTTATAACAATAATCTTAATAATAGAATGTATATAATTATAATATTACTGAAAATTATCTTTATATTAGAAATAAGGAGGAATAAGATGTTATCAAAAAATATTGTAGCAGAGGTATTAGCAAAGTGCTTAGTAACTGGTGGCGATTTTGCTGAGATATTTGAAGAAAATTCAATTAATAATTCTATAGCATTAATTGACGGCAAAGTAGATGATGCCATAGGTGGAAGAAGTTATGGTATAGGAATAAGAATATTCAAGGGATTGAACAGTGTATATGCCTATACAAATAATAATAGCTTAAGTGGTCTTTTAGACACTGCCTATAGAGCAGCTTTAGCTTTAGGTGATGTAAATAAAAATGAAATAAATTCAATAGTATTAACTGAGAAGAGTATATCTACAATACATCCAATATTGTATTATCCTAAGGATGTTGCATACGATAGAAAAATAGCAATTTTAAAAAGTGCGTATAATGCAGCAAAGAATTATAACAGTGATATTTCTCAAGTTATTACAAGTTATGCAGATAAAGAGCAAAATATTTTAATTGCAAACACTGAAGGTTTATATGTTCAAGATACAAGAATAAGAACAAGGTTAGGCATAAGTGCAATAGCATCAAAAGGGAGCGAAAACCAAACTGGATTTGAAGGACCTGGAAGACATATGGGAATTGAAATGTTTGATAGTGTTGATCCAGAATATCACGGAAAGGAAGCAGCGAGAATAGCTCATACGATGCTTTATGCAAAGAACTGTCCAGCAGGTAATATGACTGTTGCTATAGATAATGGGTTTGGGGGTGTTATATTCCACGAAGCTTGTGGACACTCTTTAGAAGCTAGTGCTGTAGCTAAAGGAAATTCAGTCTTTGCCAATAAATTAGGTGAGAAAA
This sequence comes from Clostridium sp. YIM B02569, assembly GCF_022320765.1. Classification (NCBI taxonomy): domain Bacteria; kingdom Bacillati; phylum Bacillota; class Clostridia; order Eubacteriales; family Clostridiaceae; genus Clostridium; species Clostridium sp. YIM B02569. The sequence continues at coordinate 2,429 of NZ_JAKJJX010000033.1, forward strand.
TTGCATCAACAAAGGTAACAGCTATAGATGATGGAACTGTACCTAATGCTTGGGGATCGCTAAATATAGATGATGAGGGTAATAAGACACAAAAAAATATTTTAATTGAAAATGGTGTTCTAAAAGGTTATATGATTGATAAGTTAAATGGAAGACGTATGAATATGGAGGCTACAGGAAGTTCAAGAAGACAAAGTTACAAGTTCCAACCAACTTCAAGAATGACTAATACCTATATAGCAGCTGGAAATGATAATCCGGATGATATAATTAAATCTATAGAAGAAGGATTATATGCAAAGAAGCTAGGAGGCGGATCGGTTAACCCTGTAACTGGTGAGTTTAATTTTGCAGTTCAAGAAGGGTACTTAGTTAAAAATGGTGTGATTCAGGAGCCAGTAAGAGGAGCAAGTCTTATTGGTAAAGGTAGTGAAGTACTTATGGATATAGATATGGTCGGAAATAATTTAGATGTAGCTCAAGGTATGTGTGGCTCATCATCAGGAAGTATTCCTACCAACGTAGGTCAGCCTATGATTAGAGTAAAGAAAATGACTGTTGGAGGTAGATAAATATGGATTTTGAATTATTTAAAGAAGAATTATTTAAAGAAGCTAAGAATTCAGGCTTTGAAGAGTTTGAAATATATTATTCTGATGCTGAAAGTTTAAGTTTAAGTATTTATGAAGGTGAAGTTGAAAAATATAAACTAAATAATGCCTTTGGTCTTTCGTTCAGAGGAAAAATCAATAACAAAATGGGATATTCATATACTGAAATATTAGATGAAGAAGCAATAAAAACTCTTATAAGAAATGCAAAGGAAGCGGCATTTGCTATAGAAAATGATGATGAACAGTTTATATATGAAGGGGATAATGAATATAAAGAATTAGACTGTTACAAAAAAGATTTGGATAATATTAAGCCCGATGAGCTTATAGCTCTTTCTTTAGAAATGGAGAAGGAATGTAAAAAACAATGTGATAAAGTTGTAAGTTTCCAAGGTTGTGGAATTGGATATGGTAAAGCTACCTATGGAATAATAAATTCAAAGGGACTTAATTTGAAAAATGAAAGAAATAATCTAAGTGCATATGTCGTTCCAATAATACAAGATAATAATGAAAAGTATGATGGAACAGGATATGTTATGGCTAAAAAGATAGATGATATAGATCCAAAAAGTTTAGCTAAGCAAGGTCTTGAAGAAGCGCTTTCAAGAATTGGTGGAAAAAGCATTCCATCAGGTAAATATAAGATAATTATAAATAACGAGGCCATGGTATCACTGCTTGGAACTTTTTCAGGAATTTTTAATGCAGAGCAAGCACAAAAGGGGTTATCTTTGCTGAAAGGAAAAGAAGGTGAAATTATAGCATCAGATGTAGTGTCTATAATTGATGATCCTCACTTAAAGGATGGGCTTGGAACAACTTCATTTGATGATGAAGGAGTAGCAACTATCAAAAAAGAGATAATATCTAAAGGAAAATTGAATACATTATTATATAATCTAAAAACTGCGCATAAGGCAGGAATTAAATCCACAGGAAATGGATTCAAAGCTTCGTATGCATCAATAGTAGGTGTTAGTGCTACAAATTTTTATATAAATCCAGGTGATAAATCTTTTGAAGAACTTTGCAATGAAGTTAAAGAAGGTGTGATAATTACAGATTTTGCAGGCCTTCACTCTGGAGCTAGTGCTGTAACTGGAGATTTTTCTTTAGCAGCTAAAGGATTTATGATTGAAAATGGAAAGAAGAGCTTTCCGGTAGAACAAATTACAGTTGCAGGAAATTTCTTTACATTACTGAAAGATATAGAGGAAGTAGGAAGTGACTTAAAGTTCCCGATGAGTAGCATAGGATGTCCGTCAGTTGTTGTGAAAGAACTTTCAATAGCTGGAAAATAATTTTGTTATTAATTTAATAGATATGCTAAGGTAGGTTAAATAGTTATGAATATAATCTATATGTATCTTTTTTCTTTTATAATTTATAGCTTTCTCGGATGGATATGTGAAACTATATATTGCTCTATAATCGATAGGGAGTATGTAAATAGAGGTTTTTTAAAAGGACCATTTTGCCCTATCTATGGATCAGGTGCACTTATAGTAATTATATTGCTAGCTCCATTTTCAGATAATATTGTAATTTTATTCTTGAGTGCAATGATTTTTACAAGCATATTAGAGTATTTAACAGGTTTTTTGCTAGAAACAATATTTAATCTTAAATGGTGGGATTATTCAGGCTATAAATTTAATATAAAGGGCAGAGTATGTCTATTAAATTCAGTGTTATTTGGTCTTTTATCTCTAATCACAATAAAAGTTATTAATCCAATTATAATAGACTTAGTTAGTCACATATCACTAAAGGTTTCTATGTGGATTTGTGATATTTCACTCTTATATTTATTAACAGATGGGATAACTACAACAGTTAAAGTTTTGAAATTAGGTGGAAAACTCAAAGAAATGAGCGCTTTATTTGATGAGATAAGAGAAAAAACTGAAAGTTATAAAGTGGTTCTACAACAAAATTTAAGCAGATTTGATGGCTTGATAGAACAGGAAAGTGAAAAAGTTATTCATGCGAAAGAACAAATTAGCAAGCTAAAATTTAAATTAGAAAATTTGGTTTTAAACAATAAGGCCGTGAATAAACGAATAATTAAAGCATTTCCAAATATAAAGTCTTTGAAGTATCAACATTCACTAGATAGATTAAAAGAAGAGATAAAAAAGATTAAGAAAAAATAAAAGAGATGGTCAAATTTTATTTGACCATCTCTTTACTATAGTTAAAATATCATTATCTAATTAGAATTATGAGCATAATTTGCACGTATCATTTTATCCGAAAGATCTAATGATTTTTTATAAATATCTTTTTCTTTATCTGTTAAGTTTTCCCCGCCTTTAAGTGTTCCATTAGTTATTACGGCAAAAGATTTATTTGTATTTAATAAGTTTCTACCTAAAGTAGTGTTCTCGTACTTATCCTTATCAACTCCAAGTAAATATAAGAGTGTTGGCATTACATCAATCTCGCCATTGTACATTTTATCAAATGTTTTTCCTTCATTTGTAGATGGATTATAGATAATAAATGGAACAGTCGGATTTCCTGTATTTAGATACCAATCTTCTTTATGAGATAGCTGTCCAATGCTATCATCATAATATTTATGAATTCCTGTATGATCACCCATTATTGCTATAATGCTATTTTTAAGTAATCCCTCTTTATCTAATTCATCAATAAAATAACCTATTTGTTTATCTGTATAGTGAAGACTTTCAAAATATCCACCAAGTTTACTTTCATTTAATTCAGGATCAAGTCCAAGCTCTCTATACTTTTCTGGAAGATCAAATGGACCATGGCTTGTCAATGTTACAGTTTCAGCGTAGAATGGCTGCTTTAATTCTTTTAACATAGGAACAACTTGCTCGAAGTATCTTTTGTCACTTATACCAAGGCCAATTTGTTCATCAACATTAAATGAGTAGTAATCAGTAAATTTATCAAAGCCTATTCCAAGCAATCCATTTTTATAATTCCAAAAAGAACCTTTATCAGGATGAATAGCAGAAGTAGCATAGCCTTCACCTTCTAATAAATTTGGTAAGGAATTATAATTAGTATTTGGATATCTAAAGAATGTACTTCCTTGTCTTAAAGGCAACATTGAAGTATTAACCATTAAATCAGCATCGGAGCTTGTCCCTTCGTTTACTTGCTCAAAGGTATTAGGGAAGTACAATGATTTTTGTACTAATTTATTCAAATTAGGTGTTATTTCTTTTCCATTAACTGTTTTTCCGATAACAAAGTTTTCTAAAGACTCAACTTGAATATAAATTAAATTTTTTCCTTTTGCCATGCCAAGGTACTCGTTATCTGGAAGGTTCTCTTTTTTTATTTCAAATAACTCATTTATATCAGCTTTATCTTGATCTGTTAATTTATATGGTTTAGAATCTTTATAAACTGTATAACAATCCATAATATGATATCCAATAGGAGAAAAGTATTTGGCAGTATTTGACTTATCATAATTACTGAATAAGTAAGCATTATGAACATCTGTATTATTGAATACAGTTATACTGATAGGTACATAAATTATAAATAATATTGGCAAAACAAAAGTACAAAAGAATGTTTTAAATGCTCGTTTATGTACTTGAGTAAATGATTTTCTAGTTATGTAAGCATATATACCTAGTATTATAAAATCAAATACAAATATAAAATCTAAATTGCTGGTCATTGATAATATACTTCCAGACATATTATCTAAATTAGCAGTTTGAGTTAATATTAACGCAGATGGAACAGTTAAAAAACCTCTAAAATACCATACATCAATTAATATTAATAGTGTTAAAGAAAAATCGATTACTAGAGTATAGATTATTCTACCTTTACCTTTAAATAATAATGAGAAACTTAAGAATATTAAAGTAAAGGCCACATAATAATTTAAGAAAGAACTAGCAGATTCATAGCCAGTAGAAAAACTAAATGTATATGGATCTTTGCTCGTAACAAATCCTTGAAATATAATCCCTTTTAATACTATAGAGACAAGAGCTATTAGAAAGAAAATTAATCTTATAACCTTATCTTTTTTTATATTATTTTCTAAGCTATTTTTAAAAAAATTAACAACATATGAGTTAGAAGAACTCATGATTTCACCTCAATTCAATATATCACTACATTATAGTATACATAAATTTATGGATTAAACAAATATAAATTAATGATATATTAGTAATTAAAAGGTAAATAATTTGTGAATAAAAAACTATATATAAAAATTAGCATGGTATACTATTAATGTGGGAAAACTTATATAATAGACTTATAATAACTTAATTTAATATATTTTTAAATTAAGTTATATATTAGTTAAGAAATCGATTGAAAAATTTGATATATTAATTATAGATTAAAATAATTATAAAGGGGTCAAACATATGAAAGAAATAGATTGCAGAGGATTATCATATCTACAAATAATAAGAGAAGTTAAGAAGTATTTTAATTCAATTGGAGAAGGGGAAGCTGTTGTAGTAGTAAACAATGAATTAGGGCGGTCAAATGTTATAAGGTATGCAGCGCATAAAGGATATAAAGTAGATATGGAGGATGAAAAAAATAGATTTTTAATAAAGATGGAAAAGAGAGGATGCCTAGAATCAGAAGATGAGGAAGAAATTTTTTCTATATTAATAACAAGAGATAAAATTGGTGAGGGAAATGATGATTTAGGAATAACTTTAATGAGTGAATATTTCGAAGCATTGAATGAGTATGATAAACTTCCAAAAGAAATTTTATTCTTAAATTCAGGGGTTAAGTTGTTTAAAAGGGATTCTAAGGCTATAGAAGATATAAGAATGTTATATAAAAAGGGCGTTAAACTTTTAATAAGTGATACATCCTTGGATTATTATAAATTAACAGAACAAATAACTTTTGGAGAAATAGCAAGCATGTATGATATGGTAGTTGCAATGAAGAAAGCAAAGAAATTAATAAAGCTTTAGGAATTAATGGTGGAGGATATTATAATGCCAGATTATGAATTAATTATTATTGGGGCAGGAATAGCGGGAATGACAGCTGCACTTGGAGCTGCAAGAGAGGGAATAACAAAAATACTAATTATTGAAAAGGAGTCTAACGTTGGGGGAATAATCAATCAATGTGTTCATAATGGTTTTGGAAAAAACTTTCTAGATGAGCCAGTGACCGGCCCAGAGTATATTGATTTTATAGAAAGGCAGTTAGGAGAATTTGAAATAGAAATACTTTTAGATACTACAGTTTTAGAAGTAACTGAAGGAAAAAAAGTTACATATGTAAATTCTAGAGATGGTATTAAAGATTTAACCGCTCAAGCGATAATATTTGCTATGGGAGCAAAAGAAACATATTCAGGAAATGTTATAATTCCTACCAATGGACTTACAGGAATATTCACTGTAGGAGAGGCTCATAAAATAATTAATTTAGATGGATATCTACCAGGAAGAAGGACTGTGATTATAGCGAAAAATAAATGGGGATTCATAGTTGCAAGAAGGCTTATAGTAGAAGGTGGAAATATAGAAGCGGTTGTCATTGAGAATACATTTGAAGAAATGGCTAATTCGGAAATACGAGATATTGTTGATGGCTTTGATATACCAGTAATAGAGAATTCTAGAGTAACAGAAATTGAAGGGAAAACACGAATTGAGAAGCTAAAAATAGTTAATTTAGAGAATGAAGAAATAATAGAAAAGGAATGTGATTCACTTCTATTATCAGTTAATTTCTTGCCAGAAACAACCGTAATTAAAAAAACAAGTTTTGATATAAATTCTAAGACATCTGGATTTGAAGTAGTAGACTTTGCAACATCTTTAGAGGGTTTTTTTGCTTGTGGAAATGTTATATACGGAGAAAATGCGTTTTGGATGGAAGAAACTGATGGTATACAATGTGGAATTATTGCGGCTAGATTTGTAAAGGAAAGCATGTAGAAGTTAGGTAGAGATATATTAGCAGTAATATAATAAAAGCTAAAATTACTGCTAATTAGTTCACAGAATAATATGGTTTAAAAATAATTGAGAGCATTTTCATACATTAGGTGATGGCCAAGTGAATTCATGTGAATTCCATCTAAATAAATATCATCCCTATTAAATGTCAAATCGTAGAAATTGATAAATTGAAGATTGTATTTATTAGATAATTTAATGAGTTCATCCTTTAAATATTGAAGTTCTTTTTCTGCATAAGAATATAGATGCGAAGGAGAAAAAAGCGAATTTGCCATTTGGCCAATAATCTTAGGGGGAATTCCTAAAGTCACTTTTGAGCCTATATTTAGTCCATCATTAATCATTATTTCAATATTACTAATTATAAAAGGAATTTTGCGTCCTAGAAGAAGATCATTGCTACCTCCCATTATAAAAATTTTCGATGGAGAATAAATTAAAACATCATCATTATAGCGAGTAAGCATTGAAGTGGTAGTATCACCATTACAGGCTTTATTTAATGATGAAAGGGAGCGTTCTTGCGTAAGTTTGTAAACCCAAGAATTTTGTTTAGTTACCCCATATCCTAAAGTTAGGCTGTCTCCAAAGAAAATGATATCAAGCTTATTATTCATATATAGACTCCTTTTATGTAATTAGAATAGTTTGTTAAAGCACTTTTTACATATTAATGTTTTTCCTGAATCGGCTTTTACATAATCATCTGAAATAATGGCTTTATTGCAGATGTTACATATAATCATTTCGCTAGACATTAATGAGTTAGACGAGGTTTTTTTTGATTTTTTATCACGTTTATTTTCAGCATTGCAATCAAGTTTATCTTTTTGATAATCAGTTGCAGAACTACTAGTTTTATCAGATAGTATATTTTTTCTTATTGGAGAATATAATTTAGGTTTTAAGGAAGTAGTTCTTTTGACAACTTTATAGCTAAAATCATATTCACTTTCAGCAAAGAGTTCTAGTTCAAATCTTGGATTCTCTTTATCATAATATTCTTCTGTAAAGATTTTGGTTATCTGAGCATCATTTATAATTAATCCACTTTTTTCAATGCCATCAAATATACTTTTTGTAATATTAATGGTATCTGGATGACGCTTTTCACTTTTATAATATACTCTTAGTAAAGCTATTAGACTTTCAGAAAAAACAACATCAGGATTTTGATTTCTTGCAAGAAGTGCTATTTCCTGTTCGTATAGAGCATACCTATCATGATATTTCCCAGAGCTATGTGGTAGGATTGCACGTCCATTTAGATTGTGTAACTTAAAATTGGATTTTGTAATAGGTGATCCTTTAATTATAACTTTAGCATAGTTAGACATTTAAATTCTCCTCGTGAAAGTATATTTGTTATCTCAAATATACATCATATGTACCTTTTATACAACAAGTTAATATTACAATGAAATTGTGAGAATAAGATATATGTTAAGTGCATTTGTATAACTAGAAAAATTGAACTTTGATAATATTGTATAGATAAAGTATAATATTTTAGTAACTAAAATATAGAATAGTTTGCGCATTGAAAAGATATGATTTCATAAATATTAAGAAGATATTAAACAATATATAAATACGAGATTTTATCTTTTTTTTAAGATAAAATAGATTTAGATAAATTAAATAATGTTATAGTAAAGTATTTAATTTATCTAGTTCTTAATTTTAACTAATATATCAAAGTTTTCTCTTGTTAGATTAGTTAAAATTAAGTTATAAATAGGCTTAATCAGCTTATTTAGATAGATCAGAATAAATAATTTTATTTGAATTGTAATAAAAAGAGGTATTAGATATGAATAAAAAAATAATTTTAGCAATAGAATCAAGTTGTGATGAAACTGCTGCTGCAGTAGTTGTGAATGGTAGAGAAGTTTTATCAAATATAATTGCTTCACAAATTGATACTCATAAAAAATTTGGAGGAGTGGTTCCAGAAGTTGCATCGAGAATGCATATTGAGGCAGTAGATAGTGTTGTAAAAGCCGCATTATTAGAAGCAGGAATTTCAATAGACGATGTTGACGCAATAGGAGTTACGTATGGACCAGGACTTGTTGGGGCACTTTTGGTTGGGCTTCAATACGCAAAAGGATTGGCATTAGGTTCTAAAAAGCCTTTAATTGGGGTTAATCATATACAAGGACATATTAGTGCTAATTTTATTGAGCATAAAGATTTAAAGCCACCTTTTGTCTCACTAGTGGTTTCAGGAGGACATACTTTTATTGTGCATGTAAAAGGATATAGGGATTTTGAGGTTATTGGCCAAACAAGAGATGATGCGGCAGGAGAAGCTTATGATAAGGTGGCAAGAGCATTAGAACTTGGATATCCGGGCGGACCCAAAATAGATAAGCTAGCTAAGCAAGGAAATAAGGATGCAATAGAATTTCCAAGAGCTAAGTTTCAGGATGATACATTAGATTTTTCTTTTAGTGGAGTTAAATCAGCTGTGTTGAATTATTTAAATAAGGCAAAAATGAAAGAAGAAGAGATAAATAAAGCTGATATTGCAGCGTCATTTCAAAATGCGATAATAGATGTATTAAAGACCAATCTATTCTTAACCTGTGAAAGAAAAGGAATAAAAAAGATTGCAGTGGCAGGTGGTGTTGCATCGAATTCTTGTTTAAGAGAAACTTTGCTAGAGGAAGGTAGAAAAAAAGGGATTGAAATTCTATTCCCATCACCTATATTGTGTACAGATAATGCAGCAATGATAGGAAGTGCAGCATATTTCAACTATCAAGAGGGAGCAGTATCAGATTTAAATATAAATGCAAAACCTAACTTAAAACTAGGGGAGAGGTAGAGTCTAGGTATGAAGCTGTTATCACATTCTAATGGAGTACATAAGGTTGAGAAAGATAAAACCAGCAAAAGGAGCATTTTAAAAAAATGTGTTATCTTTTTTGTGGGATTATTTATCTTTGGTTTTTTAGTGCAAATTTTAAATGACTTTGTAGATAATACAAGATTAAAATCTAGATTTAAGTATGTCAGAATAGATGGACGTAAAATGGAGTATAAGCTTAAGACTGGTGGAGATTATACTGTAGTATTTGATGGATCAATTGGAACTACAATGTATGAGTGGGATGATGTTTGTAAGTCATTAGAGGAGAAGAAGATATCTACCTTTACATATAATAGAGAAGGATATGGATTTAATGATGGCGGGGATAATAGAACGCCAGAAGAGCAGGCTAAGGAGTTGAAAGCATTGCTTAGAAAAGCTGGAGCACCAGAGCCATACGTTTTAGTTGGAGAGGAGTACGGTAGTCTGGTTCTTAGTAATTTTGCCAATTTATATTCAGATTCAGTAGCAGGAGTTGTGTTAATTAACCCAATATCAGAGGGAAATATTCAAACTAAGGAATTTAAGAATAGTATTAAGTCCAAATATTATAGAAGTATATTTGAGAAAATGGGTACGAATTTTAGTTTGACTGCATTGCTAAATAAAGCAGGGTTAACCATGGAAAATGATACGTTTAAGAAGTATTTAAATCAGAATGAATTAGATGAATTTCAGAGTTTTGAAAATAAGAAAAATTATAAACAGGCAGTTTCAAACGAACTAGAAAATTTATATAAAGGCATTTCGAATAGTCAAACTAATGAACTACTAGGAAATAAGCCATTATATTTAATAACTAATAATGAAGATGATCCTGTTAAAAAGATTGGTAATACAACAGTAACAACTATATATAAAGAGGAAATAGAGGGATCTCCAATGTCTGTATTAGATCCTGACTCAGTAGTTACCGGCGTTAATAGTGTTTTAAAAGATGCTAAGAAGGCAGCTAAAAAATCTTGATGCTAATAAATATGTATATTTTATTAAATATTAAGTATTATTGAATAATTAAGAAATAAAGCTTCTATTGGGCTAAAATTCATAAAAAATTATATCAAATTATATATTCTTGTCATTTGTTTGACACATAATAAATCTATACTAACACTATAAAGATAATACTAGTAGATATTTAAAGTATTCTAATATACTTTATAAGAACGAATTTGTATAGTTTAATTACTAGTCATATAAGTTGAGAATTGATATATAGGAGGAAAAATACATGAATAATAATGATAATAACGAAAAATTTATTGATGTAGAGTCATTACCAGTAGATAAAGGTCAGCAAGTTGCATGGGAAAATTGTTTTCAAAATAGTAATAATTATGTAGATCCGAAGAGAAAGAAAAGAAGAGGTCTGCGCATGCTAGGAAGGATTGCAGGAATTTTAGTTCTTACAATGGTAGGAGGGGCAATTGGAAGTGCTGCTACTTATTCATTCATGAAAACTAATAATGTTGCTGCAACTAAACAAATAACAAGTTATATTCCGCAATCATTCACATCAAGCACTCCTGATGCAATGTCAGCGGCAGATGCATTTAATAAAGTTGCGCCAGCAGTTGTCATTGTTTCGACGAAAGGTTCATCTAACAGTGGATTTATGAACGGCGAAGTTGAGGGGATGGGATCAGGGTTCATTATAAATGAAGAAGGATATATACTAACTAACTATCACGTAATTGCAAATGCTAAAGAAATTACAGTAACTTTAAGTAATAATACTGAAGTAAGTGCAACAGTAGTAAATTATGATCAAGATAGAGATGTTGCAATGCTTAAATTAAAAGATGGAACTAAAGTTCCTGCTGTTGCAGAACTTGGAGACTCTGATGAAGTATATCCAGGAGCTGAGGTTATAGCAATTGGAACACCTCTCTCAAAGAATTTTGCTCAGACACTTACAAAGGGAGTTATAAGTGGAAGCAATAGAACAATAGATGATAGTGGAAAAAGTGTAGATTTCATTCAAACAGATGCAGCTATTAATCCTGGAAATAGTGGAGGTCCATTAGTGAATGCTAAAGGGCAAGTTATAGGAATAAATTCTATGAAGATAGGTTCTGATGCATCGGGATCATCAACACCAGTTGAAGGTATAGGGTTTGCAATACCTATAAATGAAGTTAAGAATAAGATAGATGCTTTATCAAAACCTATATTAAATCTAGGAATTCAGATAAGAGAAATTGACAGCGCTACTGCTAAGAAATACGATTTGGTAGAAGGAATATATGTATCTTCTGTTGAAGAGTATTCACCGGCTGAAAAAGGTGGTCTTAAGATTGGAGATATAATTGTTAAATGCGACGGAAAAGAAGCTAAGACATTCGATGAACTTAAGACAATAAAGGAAAGTAAGAATGCTGGGGATACTATGAAGATAGAAGTAATTAGAGATAAGAAAACTGTTGATTTGTCAGTTGTATTAGAAGAAAAATCTAATTAAAATCCTTCTAAATAGAAATTAAATATATTTGATTGTTAAAACTAGAATTGATAAATTTAATGTTATCAATTCTAGTTTTTATTGCATCAAAATAATATTCTTTAAAACTTTAAGGAAAAGTAGTAAAATTAAAGATTATAAGGGTAAGGTATCTTAATTTAATAGTTTTTTGATATCTAAATGGAGAAGGGGATAATTTATGGAGGAAATAATATTAAATATAATAATGCACAGCGGGGAAGCACGAACTTTTTCTATGGAAGCAATTACTTTAGCTAAACAAGGAAATTTTGATAAAGCAAAAGGGTTAATAATAAAAGCTGATGAGGAATTAGGATATGCACATAATTCTCAAACAAGTTTAATTCAGGGAGAAGCTGTAAATGAGAAAATAGAATTCTCCTTGCTTTTAGTTCACGCTCAAGATCACTTAATGACTACAATGGTTTTGAAGGATTTAGCGGTTGAATTAATAGAAGTGCATGAAAAAATAAGTTCTATTAAATAGAGGTATATAAATATGAAAAATAAAATTAAATATGCTATTGTATTTTCGGTTCTTTTGTTAATTGGAATAGTAAGCATTAATCTATTTCAACCGAATAAAGAGCAACAAGTTAGAGGAAATATAGAGCTCTTAGTAAATGAGAATTCCTATGAGTACTTAGTTGAGTGCGCCAATAATTTTATGAAGGAGAATGATAGGACTTCAATAAGTGTAAAGAAGTTAGAAAATTACAATCAGATAGTTAATAATAATTCAGAAGGAAGTACGAAATCAAAGATTTCTAGTATAGCGCAGATAGATAGGTTTAGTTTTGATAAACTAAAATTAGATAACTATGAGTATTATAACAAGGATGATAAGCTCTTGAGCGAATATGCTAAGAATTTTTCTAAGTATAGGGTGGCTCAGGTTAAATATGGTGATAGTTCCATAGGAATACCTTTAACATCTAGGCCATTAGCTTTCTATGTCAGAGAAGATTTATTAAAAAGTTATGGATATGAAAGAGATAGTCTGAATACATGGGATGATATCATAAGGATTGGAAAAGATATTCATGAAAAAAGTAACGGAAAAATATTTATAATTAATGCAACTGATCAAGATTACGAAGATTTGATGGATCTATTAACCATGGAAACATTAAGTGATGGTGATAAAAGCACAGATGTAGTTAAATCAGAAGTTCAAGCTATGATGAAAAAACTAGAGGATAATAATATTTTAAATTTACAAAATGGAGGAGAATTCTTAGCAAGAATATCGTCTATTAATGCAATGAAAGAAATAGCAGCATTAGATGTTCCTTGTACGTGGAGCGTTAATAACGTGCCTAGCCTTAAACCAGGGGCTAATAAGTTTTTTTCATCAGAAGGAGATAATTTATTAATATTAAATCAAAACAGCGAGAATGATAAGCTAATTGAAAAATTTATAACTTACGTAATAACTAACAACAAGGAAGCTGTTAAATATGTTAAGGAAGGAAAGTTTTTCTCAAGCTATTTATATACTTATAATACTAAAGATATTGAGGAGCCAGTAAAAAATTTTACTGGAAAAAGTCCTCTTGTAGTATTAAGTAATATAGAAGAAAAAACTCCAATCATAAGTAATTACGATGAATATATAAAGATAAAGCAAGAGATTCGAGCAAATACCAATTAATAATGAAAATTTATATAAATAGTTTTAGATTATCAGCATTATAAGGAAAACAGTAAGGTGTTTCTTATAATGCTGAATTTATTTTAATATAGTATTTGAAATATCACTCTGAATTCACATTTGATTTATTACTAAAGATTTAAATAATTATAAAAGTCTAGGATATTAAACTTCTATAGGCATTTAAGGTATTCTTGGCAGTCTTATTCCAAGTAAAGTTAAGGCTTCTTAGATATCCCTTTTCACTAAGCTCAGCTTTTAAAGTTTCATTATTCAAAAGATCAACTAAGGCATTGTCTAATTCTTCTATATTATAAGGATTTATCAAAATAGCACTATCACCAGTTACTTCTGGAATAGAAGTTATAGAAGATGTTATAACTGGTGCCTTACAGCTCATTGCTTCAAGCGGAGGAAGGCCAAAGCCTTCATAGAAGGAAGGGTATACAAATGCATCACACCCGCTATAAAGAACAGGAAGAATATCATCTTCTATATATCCACAAAAAACAACTTTGTCTTGTAAGTTATTTTCTTGAACAAATGAAAGTAACTTTTCACCTTCATCTTTTAAAGGGCCCCCAAGCAATAACTTATAAGGCTTATTCAAGTCTTTATAAACTTTACAAAATGATTTAATTAATCCTAAGGCATTTTTCCTTAAACTAAACCCACCTATATATAATATATAAGGATCATCAACTTTAAATGTGTTTTTTACGTATAGCTTACATTGATTCTTATCCAAAGGTTTAAAATTATTATTAGCGGCAAGTGGAGTTACAAATATTTTTTCTTCAGGATAAAAACTAAAGAATTTCAATATATCTCTTTTAGAGTATTCAGAAACTGTTAGAATGCCGCGTGAATTAGAAATTATATTTGGCATATTATTTAAAAATCGTTCTAGGTATCCTTTGCCAACAGTTTCAGGCATTATATATGGGATTAGATCATGGATTGTAACTATAGTCGGTATTTTTGTATCAAAATCGAGTCCTATTCCGTTTTGAGGAATATGGTATAGGTCAGCATGGACCTTGTTAAGTGCATTAGGTATATAATATTTTTCATAAAAACCGCCATGTCTACCTGAAGAATAAATTATATTAACATTTTCCTTATTGAATTCTTTGTTAAATTTTCCAGAGCAAAATAGAGTGAATTCATCATTCGAATCTAAAGAAAGAATCTCTGATATAAGATTACTAGTATAAGTACCAATTCCAGTTCCTTGATGTAAAGTGGAACTACGAGCATCAATGGCAATTTTCATATGAACACCTCAACAAATTACATATATAATACAGAATATTATTAGTTTTTAATTTTTGTGAATATAAATCACAATAAATTATTTGAGCACATATAATAAAAATAAATAATAGCTGGTAGGAAAAGTTTATGGAGAATAATAAGGAGATACTTAAAATTAAAGGCTATATTGAAGAAAATTATAATTTAGATGTAGAAGATATTGAAAAAGTTAAAAATAGTTATAAAGTTATTACAAAGGATGAGAGATATTGTTTGAAAGTAGTTAAATATGAATTCTCTCATTTTTATTTTATCTTATCTGCAATGAAACATTTACAAAGAAATGGATTTGGGGATATTCCTGAATTTATTATGAATAGAGAAAAAAAAGAATATGGGAACATAAACGGAAAGTATGCGTACTTAACAAAATGGATTCCATCGAGAGTAAGTAATTATGATAATCCAATAGAATTATCAATGGTATCAAATGAGCTTGCAAAATTACATGAATGCAGCAAAGGATTTACATTGAAGAAAGAGATGAAACCAAGGATTGGATGGTTTTCATGGATAGATGTTTTTGAAACAAGGAGAAGAGAAATACTGGATTTTAAAAATAGAATAAGTCAAAAAGCATATAAATCAAATTTTGATTTATTGTATTTGGACAATATGGAAAAAGAATTAAATAGAGCAGAAAAGAGTATAGTAGGTCTTCAAAAAAATAATTATGTAAAGGTTATGGAAAAGGAAGTTCTTTCAAGGGGATTTTGCCACCATGACTATGCTCATCATAATATATTAATAGATAATAAGAAAAATATTAATATTATAGATTTTGATTACTGCATATTAGATTCACATCTCCACGACGTATCTTCTTTATTAATAAGATCAATGAAAGATGGAAAATGGGAAAGCGACAAATGTAATCTAATTTTAAATGCCTATAGTGAGAGAATAGAAATAAGAAAAGAAGAGCTACCTATAATTAGAGAATTTATAAGATTTCCTCAGGCTTTCTGGCAAATAGGGTTGCAGGTTTATTGGGAACAGCAACCATGGGGAGAAGAATTTTTCATCAATAAGTTAGAGAAGTACTTAAATGATTGTGAATTTAGAGAAAAGTTTATTGATAGTTATTTTAGTGGGGGAAATTAATATGGATGAATTATTGATTAATCAGTATTTAAATAAAAAAGGAATAGCTATTATGGGACAAGGTTTTAGTTATGATAAAAATATGCAAAGAAATGATATAGTTTCTCAAGTTGATTTAATTATAGAATTTCATAAATTGCTATTAGGCGGTAATCTAACAGGGCTAAGCAAAATTAAAAGCACAATAGGCAGAGAAGTGGAGTCTTATAAAGTGCAGATAAGAAAACTACAAAAGAATTATTCATATGTATCTAGTAAAACATGTACAAATGAGATAGAGAATATCATATTATCAAACGGAAAAATAATGTTGGAAAAAGCTAATAAGGCTATAAATTATATTTATGAACATGACTACTTTGGAGTTATAAGACGTAGTATGAATAGAGAAGAAATCTGCCTTGGTAAAGTTGATAAAAGTAATTTAAGAAAAAATAATGAAAAAATAGAAGTGTGTACAATAAAAGGTATGACATATAACTTGGTAGAAGAAGACTTATATAATTATATTAAGAAACTACAAAGAAAGGAAATTAATATAGATGAGGAAGAACTAATAAAGTTATTTGTACATGGATCACACCTATCATTTAACAGCTTTGATTATTTAAGAGGGCTTTGCAGTTATCCAAAGGATTTTTTAAAGTTTTGGGAGAGGTATAGAGATAGTAGAAAGGATAATACAAGAGAAATTTATAATATACAAAATGAGGAATGTAAGGGTAGTAGGAAAGCAAGGAATGACGAACAATTATTAAATGGATTGAAGAAAAGTTTAAAGTATGAAAGTAAAAATTTTATCATATAGGTAACCAAAGGTAGTTATTGTTTATACCTAAAGCTTAGTTGTTAGGAGGAAGAATATGAATAGAACTAAGTATTCAGAAAAAAATTATTTATGCGATTATGATTTGAGCCTAAAGTTCTTCGAAGAACTAGGAATAAAAGTAAACGACATTGTTCCACTTAGAAAAGTATTTTTGGTATATACAGATGAAGGAAATAAAATATTGAAAAGAGTAAATTATGATGTAGATAGAGTTAATTTAATAAGTGATTCTTTAGACTATGTAAAAAAGAGTTATGAACATGTAATAACATATAAAAGGTTCAAAGATGATTTATGTTATAAAGAGTGGAATGGACAAATTTATATTGTTATGGATATATTGAATGGAAGAGAAGCATCATTTTCTAATCCAGTAGAAATTGATCTTTGTGCAGAAAATATAGCTTTAATGCATAAAGCTTCAAAAGGATTAAGAGAATATTTGAAGGATAAATACAAAAAAGATTTTTTAGATATATCTTTGAAAGATAAAATTAAAGAAGCATATGATGATTTAATTTGGATGAAGAGCTTAGTAGATACGTACAAATATAAAAATGAATTTGATAAATTATTTGTAAACAATGTAGATAAGTATTTAAATGAAATTAAAGAGGTTCAAAATGACCTTGAAAAAAGCTCATATGATAACCTAAGACAGGATGGAGATACTATTCGTTTGTGTCATAATGATTTAGCTTATCATAATTTCTTAACCAAAAATAATGAAATAAATATAATAGATTTTGATTTTATGACTATAGATTTAAGAGTAATGGATATATGGAATTTTATTTTAAAGTGTATAAAGAATGCCGCATTCGATGTGGATAAGATGTCAACTTGTATTAATGGATATGAGAATGTGTCCATTTTAAAAAAAGAAGAAAAAGAACTCTTGTATATACTTATAAAGTTCCCTAAAGATTTTTATACAATATCAAGAGATTATTATCATAAGAGAAAGAATTGGGAATATGAAGTATATTTAAGCAGATTTGAAGGAAAGTTTAGCAATGAGGATTTTAGATATGAATTTTTAAAGGTTTTAGAAAATAAATTTTTCATAGGTTCTGAAGTAAAGAAGTAATCTAAATATAAGATTAATTTATTTGAATGTAAAGAATAATATAAATCTAACTTATAATTCACCTATTTATAATAATGATTAAGCCAATATTTTGTTTTGCAAATGGAATATTGGTTTTTTATTAGTTAAGAAATATTGAGAATTTATAAAGGCAAGAAAATCTCTTATGATTTTCTTGCCTTTATACAGATATTTAATGTTTAATTGAAACTGTTGTAATATAAATTACTTATAAGGTAGCTAATTACAAAAACTATGAAGGAATTTTACTAGTTATATAAAAAATATAAATTTTATTTTATATAGTTAGTGTATTATTCTATGAATTTATTATAGCTTCATAGGCGGATATTGTATCTAGGGCTGTTTTATTCCAAGAAAAGTTTTTACTTCGTGTTAGGCTTTTTTTGACCATTGTTAACCTTAATAGGCTATTACTTAAAACTCTTTCTATGTCATAAGATAGTGAATCAATATCATTAGGATCTATAAAAAGCGCTGATTCATGACATACTTCAGGTAATGACGTAACATTAGAAGCTATTACAGGAGTACCACATGCCATAGCCTCTATAGGAGGAAGTCCAAATCCTTCATAAAAAGAAGGGTATACAAGGACCTCAGCAGCATTGTAGAATAATGGCATATCCTCAATGGGAATAAAATCAGTAAAAATAACGTTATTAGATATATTTAGATCATCAGCTCTATTTTTGTATTTAGTATAAGAAGGACCCTTACGACCAATTATAACTAGTTTGAAACTTTCTTTTAATTTATTTGGGAGTTTAGAATAAGCTTCTATTAGTCCTATAATATTCTTTCTTGGACTAAATCCTCCAACGTAAAGTACGAAGTCTTCCTTTATCCCATATTTCTCAGTAATAAAGTCTTTAGATCTACATTTACTCATAGGTCTGTAAATATCTTCAGCAGCTAATGGGGTAACATAAATCTTTTCAGCAGGAAAGTTAAATTCCTTAGCAATATCATCCTTAGAGTAATTAGATACAGTAATTATTCCATCACAATTATCTAAAATTTTAGGCAGTTCATTATTAAATATTTTTAAATATCTATCACTAACAGTTTCAGGCATTCTTAAAGGAATTATATCATGTAGAGTAATAACTTTTTTGCATTCAACATTTTCTGATAGACCAACCCCGTTTTGTGGGACATGGTAAAGCTCTATGTCTGCATTATTTAATATATTGGGAACATTTATATCATCCCAAAAACTATTAGAAGGTATTGATTCAATAAGTTCTGTTTTAAAATTATTCTTTAAATCGCTTATAAAGTCACATTGTGGTGTGAAAATTAAATAGTTATTGTTACTATCAACATTGTTGAGGCTAGATATTAACTGATAAGTATAGGTACCTATACCCGTGCCTCGATACCACTTTGCAGCTCTACCATCTATTCCTATTTTCATTATTAAACCCTTTCATAGCATTTGTCTTAATGTATTATATTAAAAGAATATAAAAAATGTTAATAAAAGAAATGATATCCTCATATAAATATACAGGAGGTGAGAAGTATGATGAGGGAATTTGAAATTGAAAGACAATTCAATATAAAGATAGAAAAAATTAAGGCAAATAAAGGCGTATACTATCTTAAAACAGATAAAGGCGAGAGATGTTTGAAAAAAATAAATTATGGACCCCAAAAGTTGTTGTTCGTGTATGGTGCTAAAGAGCACTTAAGAAAAAATGGTTTTAATAATTTAGATAAATACTATTTAAACATAAATGGAGAGCCTTATGCATTGGTTAATGAAGACTTATATACTTTGTCTGAATGGTTAGAAGGAAGGGAATGTGACTTCCATAACATAGATGAAGTAAAAATAGCAGCAAAGACTTTAGCTAATCTCCATGAAGCATCTAAGGGATATGATCCACCTGAGAATTCTAAGCTCAAAAGTGATCTTGGCAGATGGCCTCATTTAATAGAAAAAAGAATTAAATCTTTAGATAAAATGAGAGATATGGTAAGGAAAAAAAGTATAAAAAGTGATTTTGACATGCTTTATTTAAAATCTATGGAGTTTTATAAAGAGATCGGAAAGAAATCATTAGTAACTTTAAATGAGTCAGATTACTATGAGTTATGTGCAATTGCTGAGAATGAAAAAAGTTTTTGCCATCATGATTTTACTTATCATAATATAATTTTAAGCGATAGTATGGATGTACATGTTATAGATTTTGATTACTGTAAAAGAGAAGTTAGAACTTTTGATATAAGCAATTTTATGATAAAGGTGCTAAAGAGAGTTGAGTGGAATTTAGAATTTGCGACAGCTATTATAGAATCCTATGATTCAGTATCAAAATTAAAACCAGAGGAATATAAGGTATTATATGCATATCTTCAATTCCCACAAAGATATTGGAGGCTTGCAAATAGATATTATTATAATGAAGTTAATTGGGGGCAAAATACATTTGCAGGTAAGTTAGAATCAATAATACATGAGCAAGAGAAATACCTAGAATTTTTAGAAAAATTCAAGAATGAATATAAGATATAATAAACATAATAATATGAACTACCGAAATAATTAAAGAATTATTTCGATAGTTCATTTATTTTGTTCTTGCCTAGATAGAATAAAATCATTCTTATATTAATTTAGAAACCTTTAATAATCTTTACCATATTATAATGTGAAAGAATGTATTAGGAGAAAGTAATGGAAATAGGAGATATAGTTGTTAGAAAATCTTATAATAAAGATATTACTTTTAAAATAATTGATATTAAAGATAGTGGCGGAAAGTATAATATAATTCTAAAAGGAATTAATATAAGAATAATAGCAGATGCAAGTTTGGATGATCTTGAAATGGCAGAAGAGGACACTGGATCTCAAGATAAAATATTAAATACAAGAGTTAATGAGGCCATAAAGAAAGCTATGATACTACGAGGTGATCTTAGGGATAAAGTTGAAAAATCTCCTAAGATAAAGACGAAGAATGAATTGATGTTTGGAAGGCCAGGAAAGATTCTCCATGTAGATGGGGATAGTGAGTACATGGAGACTTGTTTAAAGGTATATAAGCAATTATCTTTAGATGCAGTGGGGAGAGCTATAGCGGAAAAAGATCAACCAGAGGTAATAGTAGACTTAGTGAAAGAAATAAAACCGGACATAGTAGTTTTAACTGGACACGATAGTGTTTTACGAGAACCAAGGGATTATTTGAATTTAGATAATTATAGAAATTCAAGATATTATTTAGAATCAGTCAAAAACTTAAGAAATTATAATTCAAGTTATGATGAATTAGTAATATTTGCAGGGGCTTGTCAAAGTTGCTATGAAAGAATATTAGACGTAGGTGCTAATTTTGCCTCGAGTCCAAATCGAGTATTAATACACTGCCTGGACCCTGTTTTTGTATGTGAGAAGATTGCTTATACAAGAATTGATAAGGTAGTCTCAATAACTGATGTTATTGAAAATACGATAACAGGAATAAAGGGAGTTGGAGGATTGCAGACTAGGGGAAAGTATAGAGAAGGATATCCTAAATCTCCTTATATTTAATAAATAATTTAGATAGGAATTGCATAAAATAAATTATTAAAAACTTCAATGCATCTAAACAATTAGTAAGAGTATTGAAGTTTTTAACTATAATTAATAAATATAATATTTCTATTTGACAAAAATAATAATAGAATATATAATAGTTTTAACAAATTTAATTTTATAAAATATAATTTATGAAAACATAAGTTTATTCACTTAAGTTCATATTAAAGATGATAAGGAGAGAAGCAAAATGATATATGATTATTTAGTAAAAGATATAAATGGAAATTCGGTTTCTATGGAGACATATAGGGGAAAGGTATTACTAATTGTTAATACAGCTACAGGATGTGGGTTTACTCCACAATACGAAGGGCTTCAAAAGCTTTATGATAAATATAAAGACAGTGGATTTGAAATATTAGATTTTCCATCAAATCAATTCTTTGAGCAAGCGCCGGGGACTAATGAAGAGATATCAAATTTTTGTAAATTAACATACGGAACAACTTTTAAAACATTTGCAAAGATTGATGTAAATGGAGAGAATAGTGATCCATTATATGTTTTTTTAAAGAAAGAGGCTCCTATTGCAAGCGAAGATGATGCATCAAAGGGATTGTATAATCTTTTATCAGAAAAAGGCTTTAATACAAGTGGAGATGATATTAAGTGGAATTTTACAAAATTCCTTGTATCAAAAGAGGGAAAAGTAATAGCTAGATTTGCACCAACATATGAACCAGAGAAAATTGCTGATCAAATTGAAAAATTAATTAATGAAAAATAGAGAATAAATATAAATACTCCTTTAATGTACGTGTGATTAAAGGAGTATTTTATAGTAAAAAATATTTTTATATGATTAAAAAATGTCATTTGGTATTGTTGAGAATAAATTCTGAACGGGGAGGGAATTCCAGCTTTATATAAAATGTCTACTAAGATTTTCTTAAAAAATATAGTAAGGAATAAAATATTGACCAATATTACTGTAAGTAGTATTGGTCAATATATAACATTGGAAATACTCGAAATTATGTTAATAGGATAAGAGTATAGAATAATTGAAGGGGGAATAGTTTATAGATATAACATTGAGCTAAGAAAGATTTTTAATATAATATCTGATTTTAAATTATATACTTATCTAAGTATGAACATGGAATCAATTTAAAAATAAAATTAAGGTTATTTATAGATTATGAAATGTTATAGAATTAAATTTAATGATAAGGGGAATAATAATTAAGAAAAAGCAGATAATATAATAAAATAGCTTGAAAACATATATAATTGGAAAAATGTTTACATTGACAATATGGTGCTATAAATGATAAAATATTTATTTTACTTGACTAATTTATGATTTTGTTATATAATTAGTATGAAAGAGGGTGTTTACATGGAAAAAGTTAAAACTATTGCTTCCATTAAAAACGATATAGAGAGACACGTCGGTCAGAAAGTGACTCTAAAAGCTAATGGTGGAAGGAAAAAGATTTTAGTTAATGATGGTATAATTGAAAGTGTATACCCAAGTATTTTTGTTATAAGATTAAAAAATGACACCCAAAGGACCGTGACTTATAGTTATTCAGATGTATTAACAAAGACTGTACAATTGGTATTTCCAACTAGAATATAAGCTTCGATTAATTCGGAGTTTTTTCTTTTTGTTTTATTTTTAAGTGAGTTTTTAATATTCATATTTATTTAAAATAATTAATGAATTAGAAATTGTGAGAAGTGTTTTTATACGTAGAAAGCCATAAATAGAATATAATTTTATGATTAAAATGATAATAGGATTTAGATTAACTAAATAATTTTATAAAAAAAGAAAGATGGTGGGTTTCCATCTTTCAACTATGGTATAAAAGGGTATTGAGAATTTATGAGAGGTTATATGGTCAATAACCAATTACTATATTACGACAAAAAATAGTATATGTCAATAAAAAACGCAAAAAAATTTAAAAAAATATTGTTAAGTAAATTAAATAAAAGGTTTACTTAATTTGTTAGAATAAAATAAAAATATATTTATCATAAATTTCTACTCATATGTATATAAATGAATAGTAGGAATTTTATGGAGGTATAAAATATGGCAGATATAGATATTGTAAAAGAAAATGTACAGTTTGAACAATTGCTTAGGGAAAATAATACGAATTCGGTATTAAAAGATGAATACTTAATCCCTGATACCCATCCTGATGTACAAGAGATATTAACTGTTGAAGCTAGACCAATGGTAACTAATAAAGAAATAATTGGAGATAAAGTAGTTATAGAAGGAAAGGTTGAGTACACAGTAATATATTTAGCTAAAGAAGAGGGACTCGCAGTAAATTCGGTGAATTATAATCAGAACTTTACAAATAATATTGACTTGAATCAAGGGGAAAATAGAGTAATTTGCGAGGCAGAGTGTAATATTGAACATATTGAAGCAAACATAATGAATGAGAGGAAAATATCTATTCAGGGTATAGTTACTGTAGATTGGGAACTTTACAAGAGCAATGAATTTGAATTTGTAAAAGATATTGAGGGCAATGATCAAGTAGAAGTATTGAAAAAAACAGAGACAATTAATAAAATCAATGCAACAGAGGATGTTGAATTAGTAGGTAAATCTATGATTAGAGTTGGTATGGATAAACCACAAATCAGCAAAATATTAAAGTGTTCCTTACTACTTCATAAAAAGGAAATAAAAATAACAGAAGATAAAGTTTATCTTGGCTGTTACTGCAAATTAAATATACTATACAAAGGAGAAGATTCTAAGGAAATAATTCCATTAGAAGATGATATTTATTTATCAAAAGAGGAAGAAATTAATGGTATAACATCAGATATGATTCCAACTGTTTCCTATGAAATATCAAATAATGATTTAATGTTGGAAGAAGATGATTTAGGCGAAATAAGAATTATAAACGATGAGCTTGTAGTTAGAGCAAATGTTAAGATATTTTCAAAAGAAAACATAGATACTATTAAAGATGCATATTCTACCAATTGTTTGCTTAGTCTCAAAAAAGATGAACATGAAGTTGGAATTCTTCATGGAATGAATAATTCTGAAGCAATTGTTAAGTATAATATTCAATTGAAAGATAATGATTTGAGACCTGAACATATAATATCTGCTAATGGGGCTATAATATTAACAGATAAACAAGTTGTAAAAGACAGAGTTATTGTAGAGGGAATTATAAAAGCAAGTATATTGTATAAGACAACTGATGAGGAGAAATACCTATCAAGTGTTAAAGCAGAGATACCATTCTCAGCTGCAATTGATATAGCAGGCGCAGATGAAAATATGAAATCTATAATTAAAAGTAATTTAGAAAACATTGAAGCGGCTATAGAAGGAAATAATATAGCGATTAAAGCTACTGTGATACTATCTGGCAGAGTATTGTATGAAATGAATAAAGAATTTGTTTCAGATGTGGTTGAAGAAGAGGGCGATATTCCAGAAAAGAAAGCTAGTATTACTATATATGTAATTGGTAAAGGGGATACTTTCTGGAACTTAGCAAAAAAATATAATACAACAGTTGACGATTTAATTAAAATAAATAAGATTGAAGATCCAGAACATATTGAAGAAGGACAAAAATTGATAATACCAGGAAGGGCAATATTCTAAAATTAATTAAATTCATAAAAAAAGAGATACTTTAAGAATTTCATTAGATGAATTCTGGAGTATCTCTTTTTTTATGAAGCAATATTATTAAGCTTTAAAAATAGCAAGAGCTTAGAAAAAGTTTTTGGATATGAAGAAAAAATATTTACATAATAAAATGAAAAATACACAAACTAAGTTTTGTTTTATAGTTGCTAATTACTTCGAACTTAAGGAAGTAAAAACTAGAGAAATTATTCTTATAGGAAACGTGGTTTGGCATTTGCAGCAGCCAAATTTCTTGAATAATTATTTAATCTGGTGGATAGAATATGTAATGCATGATATGAGGTGAGAAAATTTGAAAAAAGTTTTAAGTGGTAATTTAATAATCATTGGAGGAGCCGAAGATAAAGAAGGCAAAAAAGAAATTTTAAAAAGAGTATGTGATTCAATTGACAAAAGTAAAGATACTTTATTAATTGCAACTATTGCAACTGATTATCCTAAAGAGGCCGCAAATAAATATAAAGAGGTATTTGGAGAACTTGAAGTAAAAAATATAAAGGTATTAGATATAAGTGAGAGAACAGAAGCATCTGATGATATGAATGTAGAGCTAATCAGAGATTCTTCATTAATATTTTTTACCGGTGGAGATCAATTGAAAATAACAAGTTTAATTGGCGGAACTCCGGTTTATGATGCATTAGAAGAAGCTTGGAAGAATGGTGCATTTATAGTAGGTACTTCAGCAGGAGCATCCGTAATGAGTGACACAATGATAGTTCAAGGGGAAGATGATGATGATCCTAGAAAATGCACATTAAAAATGTCTCCAGGTCTTGGGTTGATTAAGGATGTTATAATTGACCAACATTTTGCTCAAAGAGGAAGAATAGGGAGATTATTAACAGGAATTGCACAAAACCCTGAGGTTTTAGGAATAGGAATAGATGAGAATACAGGAATAGTAGTAAACCAATCTGGAATGATAGAGGTAATAGGTGAAGGAGCAGTTTACTTTATTGATGGTAGTGCAATTACATATACTAATGTTTCAGAATTATATGCAGATGATATTTTGAGTATGCATAATGTTAAGTTGCATGTATTAACTGATGGAAATAAATTTGATCTTATAAAAAAGTCACCTTTTGAGGAGGAAAAGTTTAATCATGAAGATAATACAAAAGAGAATATATGAAGGCCAAAATATTTATTCTCATAAAAAGTGTATAAGAATAGATATGGATTTGGAAGGATATTCTGAAATACCAAGTAAGGACATACCGAATTTTAATTTTAATCTTGTAAATATCATTCCTGAATTAAAAAATCATAGATGCGGAATTGATGAAGAAGGTGGTTTTGTTAAAAGACTAAAAGAAGGAACTTACCTAGCGCATATTTGTGAACACACTATGATAGCGATACAAAATAATTTAGGAATAGATGTTGCTTATGGAAAGGCAAGAGAAATTAAAGGCGATATGTATTATATTATCGTACAATATGAATATAAAAATACAATACTTGAGGTGGCTAATTTAGCCATAGATTTAATGAATTCTTTGATAGCGCAAAATCCAATAAATTTCGATGGAAGAATGAAAATTATACAAAATATATTGCAAAATGAGCAAATGGGTGCGACTACAAAAGCAATATGTGATGCGGCAAGGGAATATAAACTTCCTGTTATGCAACTAGGGGACAGCACCATATATCAAATAGGATATGGAAAAGCTGGTAGAATTATAGAAGCTTCTATAGGAAACAAGACTAGTTGTGTAGGAGTTGATATATCTTGCGATAAACTCTTAACAAAACAGTTGCTTCAAACTCAAAATATTCCTGTAGCAGACGGAAGTAAAGTGCTTAATTTAATTGGATTATTACAAGAAGCAGAACGAATTGGATATCCAGTGGTTTTAAAGCCACAATGCGGAAACAAGGGTCAAGGAGTAATACTGAATATAAAAGATCAAAAACAATTGGTTGATGCATATATTAACTTAAGAAAAAATCAAAAGGATATAATTTTGGAAAAATACTTTGAAGGAAGCGACTACAGAGTTTGTGTTGTAAATTACAAGGTGGTAGCTGTATCATTGAGAATTGCTCCATATGTTATTGGAAATGGGAAAGATAGTTTAAGGATGTTAATAGAGGTTCTTAATAAGGATCCATTAAGAGGAGAGGATCATGAAAAAGCATTAACCAAAATAAAAATTGATGCTGAGTTAATATCATGCCTTTCTAAAAGAGGATTGGAACTGAACTATATCCCTGAAGAGGGTGAAAAAATATTATTAAGAGAGAATGCAAATCTTTCTACTGGTGGAATAGCAATAGATTGCACTGATGAAATCTGTGAGGAAAATATAGAAAGTTGCATAAATGCAGCTAAAACTTTAGGGTTAGATATTTGTGGAGTTGATATTTGTGCAAAAGATATTAGTGTTCCGCTTAAGGATAATAATGGAGTAGTTTTAGAGATAAATGCCGCACCAGGTATAAGAATGCACCATTTCCCTTCAAAAGGTAAAAGGCGTAATGTGGGAAAAGCAATACTTGAAACACTTTATGATGAAGAGCCTAAAAATATACCTGTAATATCTATTACAGGCACTAATGGAAAGACAACTACTACAAGGTTAATAAGTCATGTGCTAAGAAAGATGGGAAGCAATGTAGGCATGACATCGACTGATGGTGTATATTTGAATGAAAAGTGTATACATAAGGGAGATGATTCTGGATTTAATAGCGCAAGATCAATACTGATGAATAAAGATGTAGATGTAGCTGTTTTAGAAACTGCTAGAGGAGGATTGGTTAAAAGAGGGCTAGCATATGAGTTGGCAGATGTAGCAATAATCACAAATATAACCAATGATCATCTGGGCTTGGATGGAATTAATTCTATTGAAGAGTTGAGCTTTACAAAAGCTTTAGTAGGAGAAGCAGTAAAAGATGATGGTTTTGTTGTTGTAAATGCTGATGATAAATATAGCAAAACTGTAATAAATAGATTCACAGCAGAAAAAATTTATTTTGCAAAAGATAAAGAAAATCCGTTGATACAAGAAAATATAGATAATGGCAAAATAGCTGTATTTGTTGAAAATGATAAAATTTGCGTAATTAATAATAAGAAGAAGTATGAAATTGTAGCTACTAGAGAGTTACCAATATCATATAATGGAACATTAGAATATAATATAGAAAATGCAATGGCAGCTTGTGCAGGGCTTATAGGCTTAGAAGTTGATTATTGTATGATTTCAAAAGGTTTTATGGACTTTGGGTTAAAGAATGAAGATAATAGCGGAAGATTTAACATGTACAATTACCTTAACAGAAGAGTTATATTAGATTATGCTCATAATATTGAAGGTTATAGAGCGATTATATCTTCATTGAGAAAGATTAAGGGAGATAATGATTTAATTGGGGTAATTGGAATACCAGGAGATAGAAAAGACGATATAGGATACGCAATAGGAGAAATATGTGCTAATAATTTTGATAAAATAGTAATAAAAGAAGATAAGGATAAAAGGGGTAGAAAATCTGGAGAGATTGCAGATATATTAGAAAAGTCAATATTGAAAATTAATAAAAATGCAAATTTGAAGATTTGTCTAGATGAAGTTCAAGCGTTAAAATATGCAATAGATATGAGTAATAAGGGCGATATGATTGTAGTATTCTATGAAAAGTTAGATTCTCTTTTAGAGTTTATAAATGAGGAACCAAACAAACAACTAGATACGTTCGATGAAGAATATAAACAGTACAGTAATACATTATAACTCTTGATAAAAGATTTAAAGTTATCTAAAATTGATCTCATAGTAGAATGTTTAATAGACATTATTAATCCTTTTTTAATTTATTAATTAGACAAGATTTTTTACCTATGATAAAATATTGTCAAAATGTTAAGAAAGGAATAAGATAATGAAGATTAAGGCTTATGCCAAAATAAATATTGCCTTAGATATTGTTGGGAAAAGAGAAGACGGATATCATATATTAAGAATGATAATGCAAACTATAGATTTATATGACATAATAGAAATAGAGAAAACTGAATCTGAGATAAGGTTAAATTGTAATAAACATTATGTTCCTACAGATGAAAGAAATTTAGCTTATAAAGCAGCGAAAATATTTAAGGAAACTTATTCTATTAGTCAGGGAGTAGATATAAAGTTAACTAAGAATATACCTGTTTCAGCTGGATTGGCAGGCGGAAGTACCGATGCAGCAGGAGTTTTAAAGCTTATGAATAAGATGTTTAATGTAAATGCAAGTGATGAAGAATTGAAATCTATAGGGCTAAAACTAGGAGCTGATGTACCATATTGCATAAAAGGTGGAACGGCACTGTGCGAAGGTATAGGAGAAAAAATTACCCAATTAAAATCATTTAAAGATAAAATAATAGTTTTAGTAAAGCCACCTTTTGGTGTATCAACAAAAGAAGTTTATAAATGCTTTGATTTATCAAAAGTTGTATTTCATCCTAAAATAGATAGTTTAATAGAAAATATGAATAATGATGATGTTTATTTTGTAGCAAATAATATGAAAAATTTATTAGAAAATGTTACTTTAAGGAAGCATAGAGTTATTGCTAACATTAAGGAAGAAATGAAATCTATTGGCTCTATAGGTACAATGATGAGTGGTAGTGGACCAACTGTTTTTGCTCTTTTTGATGATATGCTAAAAGCACAGTTATGTTATGATGAAATGAAAAAAAAATATAAAGATGTATTTATAACAAGAACAATTTAATTCAAATTGAATGTATAAAAAACCTCCAAGTGGTAATAATTTTAGCTACAAGGGGGTTTGTTCATGATAAAATATTTGAAATTAAAAAAAATAGTATTGGTAGTTTTAATAACATTAAGTATAAATATATTTTCAGGATGTACAAGCATTGTTAGAGGTAATAGTACAAGTTTGGTAAATAGTTTAATTGCAACAGAAAGTAATAAAAATGATAATAATATGAGGGTTCTCAATTATGACGAGGTTAAAGATTCATTAATAAGATTTCATGTAATCGCTAATAGTGATAATGATGATGATCAACAATTGAAATTAAAAGTTAAGAATAGAGTTATAGATTATCTATATCCTTATTTAAATTCTTCACAATCATTGGATGAATCAAGAAAAATTATAAAAGATAAGATGGAAGATGTTAAAACACTTGCACAACAAGTAATTAAGGATAATAATTATGATTATGATGTAAAAGTTGAATTGTCTAGGGAAAATTTTCCTGATAAGTCTTATGGTAATATCACTTTACCTCAAGGAAATTATGAGGCCTTTAGAATAATTATAGGAAGTGGACAAGGTAGAAACTGGTGGTGTGTAATGTTTCCTCCATTATGTTTTGTAGACGAATCAAAGGCACAAGTGGAATATGATAAAACAGAGAATAAAATAAAGTCAAATGGAAAAAGTTTTGAATTAGAATCTAAAGACGATTCAACTGAAAATGTAGGGGATAAGCAGGCAGATGGAAATAATATAAAGATAAAGTTTAAAATAGTGGAAATATTTCGAGATATATTTAAATAATATTAATAGGATATTTGGAAGTTTTATTCACGAAATTTATATAGTTGTCAAATGAATTTAATAAAGCTAAAGCTTATTTCTGAAAGTCAAAAATAATATTCAAATATAATATATTATAAGTGGAGGAGAATATGAAGAAAAAAGCTATTATAACGGTAGATAGTTATGTATTGGATAATGAAGAGGATCTTGTAGGGGTAGTAACTCCAGGAGATTTTCATGAAATAGAAGATGGATTTAAGGTAGAGTATGAGGAAACAAAGCTTTCAGGGATGGAAGGGACAAAGACTACTATAATAATAAGAAATGATTCTTTTGATTTAATAAGAGAAGGCACTACAGAAACTAAAATGGAATTTAGAAATAATCATAGAACAATATCTCTATATAAAACGCCGTACGGTGTTATGGATCTTCAAATAGATACTAAAAAACTTAATATTGATATTAGTAAAGAGGGCGGAACAATAACCGCAATGTACATACTAGAAATAGGTGGACAGTCTGCATTGAAGACAAACTTAACTATCGGTGTGAAATTAAATTAAGTAGGTTCTATATTTATTTAAATACTCCCTTTGTATAAAGAGATTTAGGAATAAGTTGATTAAATTAGAAAAAAATGGGATATAATTTCAAAGGGAGGAATATATATGCAAAATGGATTGAAATATATAGAGATATTGAATAACATATGCAAATATTACGGAATTGATGAAGAAAATTTTATAGAATTGCTAAAAAATAGAGATAATAAATATATATTATTATTATTATTAAAATATAATCACTGTTTAGATACTGAGAGAGTTAAGGAAGTTTTTAATCTAAAAACTTCTAAGAGTATAAGTAACAATTTGAAACTAGCAGAAGAAAAGTTATTAATAAATAGACTTTTTAGAGAGAAGTACTTTGAATTAGAAGATAATATAGGAAAGAATAGCATGACCAATTTATTATAAAAAAAAGACTAGATATTGGAGTAGATATGTGATATTATAATACCTATGTTATTAAGCAACACAAGTGCCCCATATTATATTATGGGGTGATTTTCATTATAGCATGACTTTTTGAAAAAGTCAATATTAATTTAGAAGAACATTTTAACATAGGGAGGATAAAAATGAGTACTAAATACGTTTTTGTTACAGGCGGAGTTGTATCAGCACTAGGAAAAGGAATAACAGCAGCGTCTCTTGGGAGATTATTGAAGAATAGAGGGGTAAAAATTTCTATTCAAAAATTTGATCCATATCTTAATGTGGATCCGGGAACAATGAGCCCTTATCAGCATGGAGAGGTTTTTGTTACAGATGATGGAGCTGAGACAGATTTAGATTTAGGCCATTATGAAAGATTTATAGATGAAAGTTTAACCCAAAATTCAAATGTTACAACTGGTAAGATATATAGTTCTGTTATAGAAAAAGAAAGAAGGGGAGAATACCTTGGAGGTACGGTTCAGGTAATTCCTCATATAACTAATGCTATAAAAGATAAAGTATACCAAGTAGCAAAAGATAGAGATGTTGATGTGGTAATAACTGAAATTGGTGGGACTGTTGGAGATATAGAATCACAACCATTTTTAGAATCTATTAGACAAATAAAAAGTGAAGTTGGAGCTGAAAATGTTTGTTACATACATGTTACTTTGGTACCATACTTGGGAAAAGCAGGAGAATTAAAGACAAAGCCTACTCAACATTCAGTAAAAGAATTAAGAATGATAGGTATCCAACCAGATATAATAGTATGCAGAACTGAGAAAGAATTATCAGATGATGTTAAGGCTAAAATTGGATTGTTCTGTAATATAGACGGAAGATCAGTAATTCAAAATCTTGATGCGGAAAATTTATATGAAGTTCCATTAATGCTACATTCAGAAGGTTTAGATAATCTTGTATGTGAAAAATTACATTTAGGATGTAAAGATATTGATAATTCCGAATGGATTCAAATGGTACAAAAGATTAAGAACCTTAAAAACAACGTGAAGATAGCATTAGTAGGTAAATACGTTGAGTTACACGATGCATACATATCAGTAGTTGAAGCATTAAGTCATGGTGGATATGCTAATAATACTAATGTTGAAATTAAGTGGATTAATGCCGAAAATATTGAAAACAGTAATGCTCAAGAATTACTTAAAGATGTTGATGGAATATTAGTGCCAGGTGGATTTGGTGATAGAGGAATAGAAGGTAAAATAGCAGCTATAAAATGGGCGAGAGAAAATAAGAAACCTTTCTTAGGAATTTGCTTGGGAATGCAATGTGCCGTAATTGAATATGCAAGAAGTGTATTAGGGTATGAAGATGCGAATAGTTCGGAAATAAACCCAGGTACAAATTATCCAGTAATAGATCTTATGCCAGATCAAAAGGATATAGAAAATCTTGGTGGTACAATGAGATTAGGATTATATCCTTGTAGATTAGCTGAAAATACTAACTCTTATGAAGTATATAAAAATGAAATTATCAATGAAAGACATAGACATAGATATGAATTTAATAATGAATTCAGAAAACAAATAACTGAAGCTGGAATGAAAATTGCAGGAACGAGTCCTGATGAAAGATTAGTTGAGATTGTTGAAGTTGAAGATCATCCATGGTATGTTGCAGTACAATTCCACCCAGAGTTAAAATCAAGACCTAACAAGCCACATAAGTTGTTTATAGGATTTATTAAAGCAGCATTAGAAGAAAATAAATCAAAGTAATTTGTTTTATTATTGAGTTTAATATATAATAAGTATTATAATTTATTATATATTAAACTTATTTTAATAACTTTAGTAGTTTAAATTATTGATCGTGAATTATATAAAATAAAATTTAATATATTGCATTAAATTTGAAATAAATATCTAAACTAATAGAAAATGTATTTTTACAAGTATTATTCTAAAATATTCTCAAATATATATCATTTCTAACTATCTTACTGTTAAATTTTCCAATATAAAATATAACTAAAATTATAAAAGAATTGATTTTATAGATTCATATCTATAAATTGGAGGTGCGAACTTGACAAAAAAAGAATATGAAAGCATGACTTTAACAAAGTTAAAAGATATTGCTAAAGATTTAGGTGTGAAAAATATATCTAAATATAAAAAGAATGAGTTAATAGAAGAAATATTGAAAGTTCCTAGTAACTTTATAGAAAAGAATGGTGTTATATTAAGAGAAAATATAGCACCTAAGAATGTAGAAGAGACTAGAAGTGTTATGCCTAGAAGTAATAATACTGAGTCGAATAAAGAAAGCAATGATTCAGAAGTAAAATCTAGAACAAATGAAATTGGGAATGTGGAAAAGAAAGAAAATTTAAAAGAAATGATAAATGAATCCAACGTTGCAAATGGGATTTTAGAAATACTTGAAAATAATAGTTTTGGTTTCCTAAGATGTAAAAACTATTTAACTAGTAGCGAAGATGTTTATGTATCTCCATCTCAGATTAGAAGATTCAATTTAAGAACAGGAGATGAAGTTGAAGGTAAAGTAAGAGAAGCAAAGGAGACTGAGAAGTTTAAAGCTTTATTATTTGTTCAAAAAGTTAATGGAGAGCATCCGGAAAAAGCTATAGGAAGAAAATCCTTTGAAACATTAACACCAATATATCCAAAAGAAAGATTAAAATTAGAAACCTCTGATAGTAATGATTTATCATCGAGACTCATGGATATAATATGCCCAATAGGAAAAGGACAAAGAGGAATTATAGTTGCTCCACCAAAGGCAGGGAAAACTACGCTATTAAAAAAGATTGCTCAAAATATATCTAAAAATTATCCTGATGTAAAGCTTATTGTTTTGCTTATAGATGAAAGACCAGAAGAAGTTACAGATATGAAGAGGTCTATTAATGGAGATGTAGTTTATTCAACTTTTGATGAGGAACCGCAAAACCATGCAAAGGTAGCCCAAATGGTATTAGAAAGGGCTAAGAGAATGGTTGAGCAAGGAAAAGATGTTGTTATTCTTATGGATAGTATAACTAGATTATCAAGAGCATACAATTTGACAATAACTCCTACAGGAAGGACATTATCAGGTGGGCTTGATCCAGGTGCACTTATAATGCCTAAAAAGTTTTTTGGAGCAGCAAGAAAAATTGAAGAGGGTGGAAGTTTAACAATATTAGCTACCGCACTAATTGAAACAGGGTCAAGAATGGATGATATGATATTCGAAGAATTTAAAGGAACAGGTAATATGGAAGTTCATTTAGATAGACGACTACAAGAGAGAAGGATCTTCCCAGCTATAGATATCTATAAGTCTGGAACAAGAAAAGAAGATTTAATTTTATCTAAAGAAGAATTAGAAGTAGCATTCTCCATAAGGAAAAAGATGTATAGAGATGGAAACTCAGATGATATTACAGAGAATTTAATTAATATGTTATCTAAAACTGGCAACAATAAAGAATTTATAGATGTATTCCAGAAAAAAATTCAATAGATAACAAAAAAAGATGACCATTTTATTCTAGTGGCCATCTTTTATTTTTTTGAAATTAAATCATCTGCTATATCGACTATTTTAGTTAAAGAATAAGTTGATGATAACTCTTTGAGCTTTAGTTTAATTTTAGATAGCTCATTGGGGTTATTTATTAAATGATTTATTTTATCATTTAGCTTGCTTAAGTCTTTTACATATATTGAATAACCTTCGCTAGTCAGAAAATCTATATTTTCATTTTCTTGACCTGGTATGGCAAATGGAATTATTAATGGAATGTTCTTTACTATAGATTCTGTAACAGTTAATCCACCAGGTTTTGATATTAGGATATCACAATAATCCATTAAATAAGAGATATCTTTTGTGAAGCCTAATATATGAAGCTTTTTATTTTCAAATTTATTTTCCTTGCAATAACTAATTAATCTATTTTTTAAGTTATCATTTTTGCCACAAACTACTGTGATTCTTAACTTGTGTGGATTTTTTAACAATTCTTTAAGAACTGTAAAAATAGTAGTTAACCCAAGACTTCCTCCCATCAGCAATAAATTAAAATATTCATCATCTTTTAAATCGTTTGCTGATGTAACTTCAGTATAAAATTTACTACTTATAGGTATGCCTATTGGATAAATTTTATTGGGATTAATGCCTCTATCTACTAGAGATTTTTTTGTATAGTTACTTCCGGTTATATAAGCATCAACGTAAGAATCCACATATAGATAATGAGCCTTAAAATCTGTAACTACTAAAATAAAAGGTATATCTAATCCATTCTTTTTTAGATCTGAAATCACGCTAATATTAATTGAATGGGTAGCTATGATGACATCTGGTTGTATTTTGTTTATAAGTTTCGAAACCTTCTTTCTTGCCATAAAGAAGATGAGTTTTAATAGTTTATTAGTTAGATTTGTGTCAGTTAGTTTGTAAAAGAAACCATAAGTTTTTGGAAACTTCGATGCCGAAAACTCATATCCAATTACAATTATATCGTTAAGAAGCTTGCTATTCTTGGCTAAAAAATCAAGCTTTGTAATCTCATAACCAGAATTATTAAATGATTCCTCTACCGAAGCAGCAGCTTGATTATGTCCC
Organism: Clostridium sp. YIM B02569; assembly: GCF_022320765.1. Lineage (NCBI taxonomy): Bacteria > Bacillati > Bacillota > Clostridia > Eubacteriales > Clostridiaceae > Clostridium > Clostridium sp. YIM B02569. The sequence continues at coordinate 38,787 of NZ_JAKJJX010000033.1, forward strand.
TGTCCTGTAGATGTTGTTAAGATTAAAACTTTTTTCATGAAAGTCACTCATTTCAACATTATTATATTACATAGTTTACCATGTATAGTATATAATTTAAATATTAAATTATATACGCTAATATATTAAAATTTAGTTATTTAAATTTTAAGTATGTATAAGTTTGCAAACAATTGCAGTAAAATATATATTTCTAATATATTAGAAATATGAATAAAAAAGGAAAGACATCGTCTTTCCTCATAAAGTTATTACTTGCTGCCAATGTTGAATCTCTTGTTGAATTTATCAACTCTTCCACCAACGTCAACAATTTTTTGTTTACCAGTGAAGAATGGGTGGCATTTAGAGCATATTTCAACTTTTAGTTCTTCTTTAACAGAACCAGTAGTGAAAGTGTTTCCACATGCACACTTAACCACTGTATTGTGGTGGTATTCTGGATGTATGCCTTCTCTCATTATTTTTCACCTCTTTCAATTATATAAACTATGTTAATTATTCAATAACAACCACCATATTATATCATAGTACAATTTTAGCGTCAATAATAAATCTATGCATGTAAATAATATAAAAATGTCTTTTTATGATCACTATTAAATGATATAATCGATTATGATACCTTAAATAAGGAGAGTATTTTACAGATGAGTAAATTATATTTTAGATATGGGGCCATGAATTCTGGAAAATCAACTCATTTAATGCAAGTTGCTTATAATTATGAAGAACGTGGTATGAAGGTGGTAATTATTAAACCTAGAATTGATAATAAAGGTGGAGACACACTTGTATCTAGGTTAGGAGTAAATAGGCGGGTAGATTTATTAGTTTCAGATCAGGATGATATCTTTCAAATAATCAGTAACTATATAAAAGAAAATAATAAAATAGACTGTATACTAGTAGACGAAGTTCAATTTTTAAGAGAGTCACAAATAGATCAGTTGTTTGAAATTGCTGTAAAGATTAATATACCTATAATATGTTATGGTCTAAGAACTGATTTTAAAAGAAATGGATTTGAAGGTAGTACAAGATTGTTATTGTTGGCTCATAGTATTGAAGAAATGAAAACAATCTGTGCATGCGGTAGGAAAGCTGTGTTTAATGGAAGAAAAATAAATAATAAATTTGTATTTGAGGGAGAACAAATCGCAATTGATGATGAAGATAATGTTGAATATGAGTCATTGTGTGGAGAGTGCTACTATAAATACAAAGAAAATTAATTAGGAGAGTAAGTGATTTTTATAAATGGAAAGACGTGATGTTGGAGGGCAAGCTGTCATAGAAGGTGTTATGATGAGAGGAAGTAAAAATCTTGCGACTGCTGTTAGAACTCCCAAAGGTAATATAGAAATAGATTTTAAAGATAATAGACCAGTGACAAAAAAATATCCGATTTTAAATATACCTTTTCTTAGAGGTTTTTTCGTACTAGTAGAATCAATGAAGGTTGGAATGGAATCATTAAACTACTCAGCATCATTTTTGGAAGAAGATAATGAAGAACCTTCTAAATTTGAAAAATGGTTAGATGACAAACTGGGAGAAAAGGCTAATAGTGTATTAATGGCAATAACTATGTTTATTTCTTTTCTTTTTGCCATAGGACTTTTTGTTGCATTGCCAACAGGCATAGCATCAGTTTTCAAAGGTGCAGGTATTTCAAATGTAATGCTGAACCTGGTCGAAGCTCTTATAAGAATAGTGATTCTCTTGCTTTATATGTTTTCTATAAGCAAACTTAACGATATATATAGAGTGTTTCAATACCACGGAGCTGAACATAAGACTATATTCTGTTATGAAGCTATGGAAGAATTAACTGTAGAGAACGTTAGAAAACAATCAAGATTACATCCAAGATGTGGTACTAACTTTTTGTTTTTGGTAATGTTTGTTAGTATTATAGTGTTTTCTTTCACTGGGTGGGGTGGAATCATAGAAAGGTTAGCTCTTAGAATTATTCTTATACCAGTAGTTACAGGGATTAGTTATGAGATAATAAAATGGCTTGGTAAAAATGACAGTATGCTAGCTCAAATAATAGCGTATCCTGGTCTTAAGTTACAACTGTTAACAACTAAAGAACCAGATGATTCCCAAATTGAAGTGGCTATTGCATCGTTGAAAGCAGCAGAAGGAATAAAAGATCCAAATAAAAATATTGAAGAGCTGATAAAAACAGGTACATTTACATTAAAAGAAAATGGCATAGATACTGCTAGGTTAGATGCAGAGCTATTGTTAGGAAATATTATTGAGAAAGATAGGGTTTACTTAATTACACATAAAGAAGATGAAGTAAGTAAGGAAGATGCTGAAAAATATTTTGATTTGATTGAAAAACGTAGAAATAAAATGCCAGTAAAATATATTCTAAATAAATGTGAATTTATGGGTATCGAATTTTATGTTGAAGAAGGTGTTTTAATACCAAGAGGGGATACAGAGATACTTGTAGATGAAGTTCTTAAAATTATAGAAGAAAATCAAGAAATGCAAATATGCGATTTGTGTTCTGGATCTGGTGCAGTTGGTATATCATTAGCACATTTTAGGCAAAATATAAAAGTTGATTTAATAGACTATTATCCTATTCCGGAAAAAGTATCACTAATTAATATAGAGAAAAATAAGTTAGAAGATAGAGTTTTCTTTATAAAAAGTGATTTGCTAGAAGAGTCGATAAAAAATAATAAAATATATGACATTATAGTATCAAATCCTCCGTATATTGAGGAATGTGAAATTGGGAAATTAATGGAGGATGTAAAGAATTATGAACCGCACACTGCATTAAATGGTGGAAATGACGGATTAGATTTTTATAGAAAAATAATTGACCAAAGCCAATATACATTGAGAGAAAGTGGGATATTAGCATTTGAAATAGGATATAATCAAGGAGAAGCGGTGAAACTATTAATGGAAAATAACGGTTTTACTAATGTGAAAATTGTTAAAGATTTTGCTAGCCTTGATAGGGTGGCAGTTGGAATTAAAATTTAATTGAAACAGATCTTTTAGATATAAGAACGAGTTAAGAAGTCATAGGATGTATAGTTTATAAATGAGGTTAGTTGGTTAAGTAATTAAAATATGATATAATGTAGAAATGTGAAAAAAGAAGTACGGAGTGATCAAATGTTATTAGATAAATTAGAATTTATAGAAAACAAATATGATGAATTATCAGTAAAAATAAGTGATCCATCAATTATGCAGAATCAGAATGAATGGAGAAAACTATGTAAGGAACATGCTGACTTAGAAGTTATAGTTAATAGCTATAGGGAATATAAGAAAGTAGTTGAAGATTTAAAAGCTAACAAAGAAATGTTAAGCGGTGAAAGCGATAAAGAGATGAGAGAAATGTTAAATGAAGAAATAACTGATCTCACAAATAGAGAAGAACAACTAGAAACAGAAATACAAATTTTATTATTACCAAAAGATCCTAATGATGATAAGAACGTATTTGTTGAAATCAGAGGGGGTGCAGGTGGCGAAGAAGCTGCACTATTTGCATACAATTTATTTAGAATGTATACAAGATATGCTGAAACTCAACGATGGGGCGTAGAAATCATGAGTTTGAATGAAACAGATCTTGGTGGTTTTAAAGAAGTTGTTTTTATGATAAAAGGTAATGGAGCTTATTCTAAATTAAAATATGAAAGTGGAGTTCATAGAGTTCAAAGAGTACCAGATACTGAATCAAGTGGAAGGATTCATACGTCAACAGCTACAGTAGCAGTGCTACCAGAAGTTGATGATGTTGAAATAGAAGTTGCAGATAAAGATGTTAGAATAGACGTATTTAGAGCTTCAGGAAATGGAGGACAGTGCGTTAATACTACAGACTCGGCTGTAAGAATTACTCACTTGCCTACAGGGCTTGTAGTTTCATGTCAAGATGAAAAGTCACAATTAAAAAATAAAGAAAAAGCTATGAAAGTTTTAAAATCAAGATTATATGAGCAGGCAGAAAGAGAAAGAGCACAAGGAATAGCAGAAGACAGAAAGAGCCAAGTTGGAACTGGGGATAGAAGTGAAAGAATTAGAACATATAATTATCCTCAAGGAAGAATTACAGACCACAGAATAGGACTAACTTTATATAAGTTAGATACATTTTTGGGTGGAGATATTGATGAAATGATAAATGCGCTTATTACAGCTGACCAAGCTGAAAAGATGAAATTAATGGGAAACACACAAATGTAATAACTATAAAGCAAAGCCTTGCATTTTATATATGTAGGGCTTTAAAAGTACATTGGAGATTGATTATGGATATATATAAGGCTGTAAAAAAAGAGCGATTACATTTAAAAATTTTCTTAATTACCATGGTTATTATTGCGTTTTTTCTTCCAACAGTTCTAATAGTAACCGGATTAACTACTATTTTTTATATTAGTTATGTGATTTTTATAGAATTTTTAATAGTTATAGCTATTATAATTAAGATGAATGCCTATATTGTTGAATATAGGTGCTTAAATAATAGGTTGATTTTCAAGGTCGGTATTTCCATTAAAGAATATTTAATTATATGTGATAAAGTTGTACTGGTACATACAAATAAATCTGACTATGATTTAGAAATAGTTTTAATAACAAATGTTGTTTTTAAAAATAAGGGATTGAGACCTGTTGATGATGGGTTCTTAAGAAGGTATCCACAAATTATCGAAGATTATAATTCTATAAAACAATTAAATTCTCAGAAAGAGTATTATTTTCAAGTAATAAAAAGAGGTGGACTAAAGAAGTATTTATTATTAGATTCAATATATAGAAATTGTGTTAAAGCTATTTACACTGATGAAAGTATACAAAATATAAAAATATCAAGAGGCCAGCTTATAGTTTAATCAGGAATTTTTTATAAACAATAAGTTTAGAATTAGGGGAAGAAGGTAATATGTTTGAAAACTAAAATTAGTATGATCAAAAATGTTAGTGAGGATGAAGAGAAAATCAGGGAAGCTGCTGAATGTATAAAAAATGGCGGTACTGTAGTTTTTCCTACGGAGACAGTTTATGGATTGGGTGCAGATGCACTTAATGAAGAAGCGGTAGAAAAAATATTTAAGGCCAAAGGAAGACCGCAAGATAATCCACTCATAATTCATGTTTCGTCGAAGAAGCTTGATCTATATGCAAAAGAAATACCAAAAGTAGCTGATGAACTTATAAATAGATTTTGGCCAGGACCACTCACAATAATTTTGAGTAAGAAAGATATAATACCTAATGTAACAAGTGCTAATTTAAACTCTATCGGAATAAGAATGCCTGATAATGAAATAGCTAGAAAACTCATTGAATTATCTCAGACAGCTATAGCAGCGCCTTCTGCTAATATAAGTGGGAGACCAAGTCCAACAGATTTTCAGAGGTGCATAGAGGATCTTGATGGGAAGGTTGATTATATTCTTGGAGGAGATCAGAGTGACATAGGTGTTGAATCTACTATAGTGGATTGCACAGTAGTACCACCTATAGTCTTACGACCAGGTGGTATTACATTAGAGATGCTTAGAGAAGTTGACCCAAGAATTGAAATAGATAAAGCTATAATGGAAAAACCAAGTGAAAACTTAAAGCCAAAGGCTCCTGGAATGAAATATAAGCATTATGCACCAAATGCTAAAGTTACAATAATTTCTGGGGAAAGAAAAAAAACTATTGAAAAAATCCGTGAAATGGTACACTATAATATAGAAAAAGGTAAAAAAATATGTATCCTCACTGTTGAAGAAAATGTTGATGAATATACAGAAGGAACTAGTATAGTATTAGGTAGTCTAAGTAATTTATCAACAGTTGCTAGAAGTTTATTTGAAGCATTGAGAAAGTGTGATGACCTAGGAGCGGATTTGGTTTTTGCAGAAGGATATGAAGAAAAAGGTGTAGGGGTAGCTATTATGAATAGATTAAATAAAGCTGCTGGATTTGATATTATAAATGTATAATAATTATACATGTTGAAAAATCACAAAATAAATTAGGAGATGATTTAATTATGAAAATTGCAATTGGATGCGATCATGGTGGATTTGAACTTAAAAATGAAATCATAAAGTTTTTGGAAAGTGAAAAGTATGAGGTTAAGGATTTTGGTACATATTCAACAGGTTCTTGCGATTATCCGGATATTGCATTACCAGTAGCAGAAGCGGTTGCTGCAAAGGAATATGAGTTTGGTATATTAATATGTGGTACAGGAATAGGAATTGGTATTGCGGCCAATAAGGTACCAGGGATTAGAGCAGCACTATGTTCAGATACATTTAGTGCCCATGCAACAAGAGAACACAATAATGCTAATATATTAACTATGGGGCAAAGAGTTGTTGGAGCAGGTCTTGCTTTAGATATAGTAAAAACATTTATATCGGCTAAATTTGAAGGAGATAGGCACCAAAAAAGAATAGATAAGATTTCAGATATTGAAAAAAAGTATACACATTAGAAAAAAGCAGCTATGCTGCAACCAAGATCATTTAAATTAGAAAAAAGCAGCTATGTTGCAACCAAGATCATTTAGATTAGAAAAAAGCAGCTATGCTGCAACAATATTAATTTATATTATTAGAAAGCTAAATGGGGTATATAAATATAAAGGGCTATAAATACTAAAAGCAAACTTGGAGGAATAATAATGAGCAAAGTTATAGAAATAAATCATCCACTAATATTACATAAGTTGGCAATCTTAAGAGATGAAAAAACAGGTTCAAAGGATTTTAGAAAATTAGTAGAAGAAATCTCAATGTTAATGGCGTATGAAGTCACACGAGATTTAAATACGGAAGAAGTAGAAGTGAAAACACCAGTAGCAGTTACTAAATGTAAAATGCTTTCAGGAAAGAAAATGGCTGTAGTTCCTATTTTAAGAGCTGGTCTTGGAATGGTTGATGGAGTACTTAATTTAATACCGGCAGCTAAGGTTGGACATATTGGATTATATAGAGATGAGAAAACACTTCAACCAGTTGAATATTTTTGTAAAATGCCACAAGATATTGCAGAAAGAGATATTATAGTAGTTGATCCAATGCTTGCTACAGGTGGATCTGCAATAGATGCTTTAACTATGTTAAAAAATAGAGGGGCAAAAAATTTAAAATTAATGTGCTTGGTTGGAGCACCAGAAGGTATAGAAGCTATTAAAAAAGCACATGATGATGTTGATATATACTTAGCATCAATTGATGAAAAATTAAATGAACATGGATATATTGTTCCAGGTCTTGGTGATGCTGGAGATAGATTATTTGGTACTAAGTAATTAGTAATTTATTAGAATTAAAAGCTATCTACATAAGTTTCTGAATGACCCAAGATAATTTTACTGGGGGGAATATAGAAAATGGAGAGACGAGATAAGAAAAATTATTACTTGGATATTGCTGAAACAGTTTTAGAGAGAGGAACTTGTCTAAGGAGAAACTATGGTTCTATAATTGTTAAAAATGATGAAATAATTTCTACTGGATACACAGGAGCACCTAGAGGTAGAAAAAATTGCATGGACTTGAATAGTTGCATAAGAGAAAAGTTGAAAGTTCCAAGAGGTACTCATTATGAGTTGTGCAGGAGTGTACATAGTGAAGCTAATGCAATAATAAGCGCTTCTAGAAGAGATATGATTGGAGCTACATTATATTTGGTAGGACGAGATGCAAAAACAAGAGAATATGTAAGGGATGCAAACTCTTGCTCCATGTGTAAGAGATTGATAATTAATGCCGGAATTTCTAATGTTATTATAAGGGATTCAAAGCAGGAGTATAGAGAAATAAGTGTAGATTCATGGATAGAAGACGATGACTCTCTAAGAATAGTAAAAGACGCAGGGTATTAATTTTTTAGAATTTGCATATTTGAATAAATCCAACAAGCATTGCGAGTTGGATTTATTTTTAAAGTATAAACTTTACCAGATAGATAGTATGCGTAATACGCTTTTTTCTTTAATGAGGAGATAACGACTGCACGGCGCTGGATAAGTTTCAACTAAGATTCAGATGGAGACTAAACTACGCCTGAATTAAGTTTAACTTGATTTTAAATATACATAAAGACAGTACTTAGAAATAGAATGAGAAAAATCTATAATTGCTTAAATATAGGAGGAAATAATTTGAGTACAAAGAAAATTATTACGATTTTTGGAACTAGACCTGAGGCTATAAAAATGGCACCTTTAGTAAAGGAATTAGAAAGAAGAGAAGAGATTGAATCGAAAGTTTGCGTGACAGCTCAACACAGAGAAATGTTAGATCAAGTTTTGGAATTATTTGATATAAAACCTGATTTTGATTTAAATATAATGAAGACAAAACAGACTTTAACAGGAATTACGAGTAGAGTTTTAGAAGGGTTAGAGGAAGTTTTTAAAGAAGAAAAGCCAGATATGATATTAGTTCATGGAGATACTACAACTACATTTGCAGGTTCTTTAGCTGCATTCTATCAGCAAATTAAAGTTGGGCATGTTGAAGCAGGTCTAAGGACTTTTAATAAGTATTTTCCTTTTCCAGAGGAAATGAATAGAAAACTTACAGGAAGTCTAGCTGATCTACATTTTGCACCAACTAAAGGTTCGAAGGAAAACTTACTAAGGGAAGGAATAAATGCGAATGATATATATGTTACAGGAAATACTGTAATCGATGCTATGAAACATACAGTTGAAGATGATTACATCTTTGAAAACGAAGAGTTAAATAATATTGATTTTAGTAAGAAAGTAATAATGATCACTGCTCATAGAAGAGAAAACTGGGGAGAAGGAATCCAAAATATATGTATAGCATTAAACAAAATAGTTGAACAGAATGAAGACGTAGAATTAGTGTACTTAGTTCATTTGAATCCTGTAGTTAAAGATGTAGTTTATGAGAGACTTGGAGGAAAAGAAAGAATTCACTTGCTGTCACCATTAGATACTAAGGAAACGCATAATTTGATGAATAAATCGTTTATGGTTATGACAGATTCAGGGGGATTGCAAGAGGAAGCGCCACATTTAGCAAAGCCTGTACTTGTGTTGAGAGACGTTACTGAAAGACCAGAAGCTGTAGAGGCAGGCACCGTTAAGTTGGTTGGAACTAATATAGATCAAATAGTATCAGAGGCAAACGAGTTACTTAGAAACCCTGATGCTTATTGTAAAATGAGTAAATCTATAAATCCTTATGGAGATGGAATTGCATCTAGAAGAATAGCAGATGCTATATTAAAATATTTTGGTTTGACAACAAGAGAAGTAGAAGAATTTAAAAGATAAAGTTTGTTTAAATTTTAACAATTTATGCTTGATAAAAGAAATAATAAAAGGTATAATTTAGTTATGTTAATAATTTAACGAAAGTTAATAAAATAATCTATAAAATTTTAGGAGGTCAAACATGAGAGAGGTAGTTATTGTAAGTGCAGTAAGAACAGCATTAGGTAGTTTTGGTGGAGCATTAAAAGATGTCTCAGCAGTAGATTTAGGAGCTTTAGTAATTAAAGAAGCCGTAAATAGAGCTGGAGTAAAACCTGAATTAATTGAAGAAGTTATTATGGGTAATGTAATTCAAGCTGGTCTTGGTCAAAATACCGCAAGACAATCAACAATAAAAGCTGGATTACCACAAGAAGTTTCAGCTATGACTATTAATAAGGTTTGTGGATCAGGTCTTAGAGCAGTTAGTTTAGCAGCACAAATGATTAAAGCAGGAGATGCTGATGTTGTTGTTGCTGGAGGTATGGAAAATATGTCAGCTGCCCCATATGCATTGGACAAAGCAAGATGGGGACAAAGAATGGGCGATGGTAAATTAGTTGATACAATGATAAAAGACGCATTATGGGATGCTTTTAACAACTACCATATGGGAGTTACAGCTGAAAATATTGCTAAACAATGGGGATTAACTAGAGAAGAGCAAGATGCTTTCTCAGCTGCATCTCAACAAAAAGCTGAAGCAGCAATTAAATCTGGAAGATTTAAAGATGAAATAGTTCCAGTTGTTATTCCACAAAGAAAGGGAGAACCAAAAGTATTTGATACAGATGAATTCCCAAGATTCGGAACAACAGCAGAAGCTTTAGCTAAATTAAAGCCAGCATTTATTAAAGATGGTACTGTTACAGCAGGTAATGCATCAGGTATTAATGATGGAGCAGCAGCTTTTGTTGTTATGAGTGCAGAAAAAGCAGAAGAATTAGGACTTAAGCCAATGGCTAAAATACTTTCTTATGGTTCAAAAGGATTAGATCCAGCTATCATGGGATATGGACCATTCCATGCAACTAAGAAAGCTTTAGAAAAAGCTAACTTAACAGTAGAAGATTTAGATTTAATCGAAGCTAATGAAGCTTTTGCTGCTCAAAGCTTAGCAGTTGCTAAAGATTTAAAATTCGATATGTCAAAAGTTAATGTAAATGGTGGAGCAATTGCTTTAGGTCATCCAGTTGGAGCATCAGGTGCAAGAATATTAGTAACTCTTCTTCATGAAATGGAAAAGAGAGATGCTAAAAAAGGATTAGCTACACTTTGTATAGGTGGCGGAATGGGAACAGCTCTTATCGTTGAAAGAATTTAATATAAATTAAGATTTAAAAAGGTTACTATGATAATTCTCATGGTAACCTTTTTTTATTAAATAAGAGTATAAAATAAAGTTAAAAGAAGAAAATAGAAATGCATGTATTAAATTAGATAGAGCCAGTGGAAAATGAAATTATTATGTATATTCATTATCTGATACAAGGGGTAAAAATATTATCAAAATAATTACTATATATAAACCGGTGGAAAAAATGAAAGAATTTTTAATCATATATTTCATTAAGGTGTTTTACATACTTCATAACATAGTTAATGCGAGGATTTGCTAAAAAATAATACATATAAATTTGGTAATTGTAGATTGAAAAAAAATAAATATTGAATAAGGATTAATTTCTATATTCAATAATATGAAATACATAATAGTAAGTATAGCTTTATAAAACTTAAAAATAGTATAAATTTCACCAAATTTTTGAAAATTGATGACAAAATTTGTAATGAAAATGTTAACAAAAATAATATTTTGTAGATAAATGTTACAGAATATTCAGAAAAGTGAATTGAACAAGTTTTAAAAAATCATTAAATGAGAAAAATAAAGAAATAACCAATATTAGCTGAGCATTTAAGAGTATATGCAGTATAAATTCATTATAAAGTAAAAATAAGCTGATTTTACTTTAAAATAGTGTTTTATTAAAGATAAATATAAAGATATAATTACTGATATTGAGGTTAAGGGGGTTATGTATGAATAAAGAAGTGAATAAACTGCTTCTACAAACGGTAAAATATGATTTGGGGAGCGGATTATTGATATCTTTAGTAATAGTCTTAATTTCCACCTTTATAAATGCAGGAATCTATATGATAGGCATGTGTGTTTCTTTAATAAATTTTCTAGCTAGTGGTTATATTGTTGGAAAGTTTTTGGATAAAGATAGAGCGTGGATTATAATTCCTACGTATTTTATTAGGATGGCATTTATAATTGCTACAGTATTTCCGTTTCTAGGAAATATGAAATACGTAATATATTATATGATAGGCTTTGTTTCACATTATGTACTGCTTATAGTTTTTCGTATTAAAGAAAATAGGAAAGGAAGTGTTTAGAGTGGAGCCCGTGATACCTATATTTTCACCTGAAATTTTTGGCGTTACAGTAGATATTACTGCAGGGATAATAATTGAATGGATTGTTATCGCAATTTTAGGGATAGGTGCTTTTCTATTAACAAAAAACTTGAAGTTAAAACCTGGCAAGACCCAAGCGGCTTCGGAAAAAGTCTATCAAACAATAAGGGACTTTATGGTTGGTACTATGGGTGAAGAATATGAATCATTTCTGCCTTATATAGGAACATTAATGATCTATTTGCTAATACTAAATCTATTTGGATTATTAGGATTTAAGCCACCTACAAGTGATTTGAGTATAACAGCATCCTTCGCAATAACCACATTTTTAGTAGTGAATTTAAATGCTATTAGAAAGAATGGAATACTTGGGTTTGGAAAGGGATTGTTACATCCATTTATCCCTATGCTGCCATTAAACATAATAGAAAGAATTATTTTGCCAATGTCTTTGGCGCTAAGACTTTTTGGTAACATGGTTGCGGCAGTAATATTATTAGAATTGGTGTATCGTGGATTGAGTTCAATATCAATTTTTGCACAGTTTGGTATACCGGTAATATTACACGCATATTTCGATTTATTTGATGGATTAATTCAAATGATAGTATTTACAATGCTAACTATGATTAATATTAAACAAATAGCAGAAGAATAAGTTTAAAAATTATTAAAAAATTAAAATTAATTAATATCTTAGGAGGAATCATAATGAGTTTAGGAGTTCTAGCAGCTGGTATAGCTGTATTATCTGGTATTGGAGCAGGAGTAGGTATTGGAATTGCAGCTGGTAAGGCAGTTGAAGCAGTAGGAAGACAACCAGAAGCATCAGGAAGAGTAATGACATTTTTCATATTAGGTGCAGCACTTTGTGAAACTACAGCAATATATGGATTAGTAATGGCATTTATGTTAATGAACAGATAATAAATTTGTATGAGTTAATTGCATTGACTCCGAAGGGAGGATATAAGTAAAGATGGAAGTAAATGTATCAACGGTTATATTCAATTGGATTAATTTTGGTCTGATAATCTTGATTTTAAAACATTTCTTTTGGGATAAAATCAAAGGAATAATTGAAGAAAGACAAAATCTCGTTAATCAAACGATAAGTAAAGCAGATGAAGATGCTGAAAAAGCTAGAATGTATTTGGTAAAAAATGAACAAATTTTACAATCAGCTAAAGAAGAAGGCAAGAAAATCACTGAAGCTCAAAGAGCAAAAGGTGATAAACTTTACGAGGAAATTGTTCAAAATGCAAAAGTTGAAGCAAATTCAATAAAAGAAAGAGCTAACTTAGAAATTGAAAGAGAAAAAGAAAAAGCAGAATATGAGATTAAAAAACAAGCAGTAGATTTAGCGGTAGAGCTTTCAGTTAAAGCATTAGAGCAGCAAGTAGATGAAGCAACACATAGAAAACTTATTGGCGATTTTATTGCTAAGGTAGGTATGTAAGTATGCAGGAGTATTTAGAGAAAAGATATGCGTTAGCTCTGTATGAAATTGCTGAAAAGAATAATAAAGTGGATGAATATTTACGTGACTTAACAGATATATGTGATATATTTGATGAAAATAAAGAGTTTTATGAAGTAATTAATCATCCTAAAATAAACACAGCAAAAAAGAAACAGTTATTTACTGATTTGTTTAAAGGAAAAATTGATGAAGAGTTACTTGCTTTCATGATGATATTGATTGAAAAGGATAGAATTCTTCAGTTAAGAGAAATACTAGATCAAATGGAAAAGATCGATCTAGAAAGAAGAAATACTATAAGAGGTATAGTTAAAACAGTTGTACCACTTTTAGATGAAGAATTAGAAAAATTAAAATCTATATTTGAGAAAAAGTACGAAAAAAATATTATATTTGATACTAAAATAGACAAAAGTCTTCTAGGCGGAGTTTATGTTAAAGTTGGAAATGATATTATTGATGGAACTATAAAATCAAAGATAGAAGAAATGAAAGAATTAATGCTTAAGAAAGAATAGAGGTGAATCCATGAATATTAAACCAGAAGAAATAACTTCTATTATAAAGAAGGAAATAGAGAAATACGAAAAAGATATTAAAACAGTAGATTCTGGTACTATAATCCAAATTGGAGATGGTGTTTCAAGAGTTTATGGATTAGATAATTGTATGCAAGGGGAATTATTAGAATTTCCTAACAATGTATATGGGATGGTTTTAAATCTTGAACAGGATAATGTTGGTTGTGTTCTTTTAGGAGAAGAAAAAGGAATAAAAGAAGGCGATACAGTTAAAGGAACAGGAAGAGTTGTTGAAGTTCCTGTAGGCGAAGCAATGGTTGGAAGAGTTGTTAATGCATTAGGAGAACCAATCGATGGTAAGGGTCCTATAAGCACAAGCCAAACTAGACCAATCGAAATTCCAGCAGCAGGTATAATTGATAGAAGTTCTGTTAATGAGCCATTACAAACTGGAATTAAAGCTATAGATTCAATGATTCCAATAGGTAGAGGACAAAGAGAACTTATCATTGGAGACAGACAAACAGGTAAAACAGCTATAGCTATAGATACAATATTAAACCAAAAGGGTAAAGATGTTATATGTATATATGTTGCTATCGGTCAAAAGCAATCTACAGTTGCTCATATATTTAATACATTAACTGAAATGGGGGCTATGGATTATAGTATAGTTGTAAGTGCTACAGCTTCAGAATCAGCTCCACTTCAATATATGGCTCCATATTCTGGATGTACTATAGGAGAATATTTTATGCATCAAGGTAAAGATGTATTAATAATATATGATGATCTTTCAAAACATGCAACTGCATATAGAGCAATGTCATTATTACTTAAGAGACCACCAGGAAGAGAAGCTTACCCAGGAGATGTTTTCTATATACATTCAAGATTACTTGAAAGAGCTGCGAAGCTATCTAAAGAATTAGGTGGTGGATCAATTACAGCACTTCCAATTATAGAAACTCAAGCCGGAGATGTTACTGCGTACATACCAACTAATGTTATATCAATCACTGATGGTCAAATATTCTTAGAATCTGATTTATTTAATGCAGGACAAAGACCAGCAGTAAATGCAGGTATATCAGTATCAAGAGTTGGTGGTAGTGCACAAATTAAAGCTATGAAACAGGTAAGTGGTACTTTAAGATTGGAACTAGCACAATATAGAGAGCTAGAAGCCTTTTCACAATTTGGATCTGACTTAGATGCCGATTCTAGTAGAAGACTTGAAAAAGGTAAGAGATTAGTTGAAGTATTAAAACAAGATCAATATAGTCCACTTGAAGTTGGAAAGCAAATCATAATATTATATGCAGCTGTTAATGATTTCTTATCGGACATTAAAGTTAGCGATATAAAGAGATTCGAAAAAGAATTCTTAGAGTATGTTGATACTCATCATAGAGAAATTGAAAAATCAATTATTACAGGAAAAACTTTAACTGATGAAATAAAATCTATGTTAGAGGAAGCAATAGTTGAGTTTAAAAAGATATTTTTACAAGAAGCATAGCTTAAATTCTTAAGCTATGCCCTTCTTAGGAGGTGGAGATAATGGGCGCAGCTGGACTTCTTGAAATTAAAAAGAGAATTAAATCAGTTGAAAATACAAGAAAAATCACTAATGCAATGGGACTTGTTGCCACTTCTAAGTTAAGAAAAACTAAAAATGAGTTAGCAGTAAACAATAAGTTTATTGATATAACTGAACCTGTCGTAAGAAATCTTGCAACTACAGCTGGTGAAGAAGGAAGCAATGTTTATTTTGAAGGGAATGATAGTCAAAATAAACTATATGTAGTAATAACATCAGATTCAGGATTGTGCGGTGGGTTTAACAGTAGTGTAGTATCTCAATTAGTAAGTCAAATTAAAGATAAAAAGGATACTGCAAAGATTGTTTTAGTTGGAAGCAAAGGTCTTGGTTATTTAAAGAGAATTAAGATAGAACCAGTAGGAGAATATGTTGGTATTGAAGATGTGCCAACAGTAAGCGAAGCAAAAGAAATATTTGATAAAGCTCTTGAAATGTATTTAAATGGTGATGTATCAGAGGTTAATATTGTATACTCTGACTTTATATCATCAGTTAAACAAGAAACAAAGTCAGTTAAGATTTTGCCTATAAGTAAATCTGAAGGCACAACAGGATCATTTCTTATTGAGCCGGATTTAGATATAGTATTAGAAGATGCTCTTAATATTTATCTAAAAGGAAAAATCAGAAGCATTTTATTAAGTTCGAAATGTAGTGAACAAAGTACAAGAATGACAGCTATGGACGGAGCAACAAAGAATGCAGATGATCTATTAGACAAATTAAAGCTTAAATTTAATAGAATTAGGCAAGGTGCGATTACGCAAGAAATATCTGAAATTGTTGGAGGAGCAGCAGCTCAAAATTAGTAAGGAGGTATCTTATGCCTGGAAAGATGGGAAAAGTAGTTCAAGTAATTGGACCGGTAATAGATATAAAGTTTGATTCAGATTCTCTCCCAGATTTATATAATGCCATTGTTATTAAGGCGGGAGATTATGAATTAGTAGCAGAAGTTGAACAACACGTTGGAGATGATATAGTTAGAACAATAGCTATGTCAGCTACAGAAGGATTAAAGAGGGGAATGGATGCTGTTGACACAGGAGCACCTATTTCTGTTCCAGTAGGAGAAGAAGTATTAGGAAGATTATTTAATGTTTTAGGAAAGCCTATTGATAAGTGCGGGGATATTGAAGTAAAACAAGAATATCCGATTCATAGACCAGCACCAAGCTTTAAAGATCAATCAGTTGAGCCTGAAATGTTTGAAACAGGAATCAAGGTAGTAGACTTACTTGCACCATATCAAAGAGGTGGTAAGATAGGTTTATTTGGAGGAGCTGGAGTTGGTAAAACAGTTTTAATCCAAGAATTAATAAACAACATAGCTAAACAACATGGTGGTTTATCAGTATTTACTGGAGTTGGTGAAAGATCAAGAGAAGGTAATGACTTATATCATGAAATGAGAGAGTCAGGAGTTATTGATAAGACAGCATTAGTATTTGGACAAATGAATGAGCCACCGGGTGCCAGAATGAGAGTTGCATTAACAGGTCTTACTATGGCAGAGTATTTTAGAGATAAAGGTCAAGATGTGTTACTATTCATAGATAACATATTCAGATATACTCAAGCAGGTTCAGAGGTTTCAGCATTACTTGGAAGAACACCTTCAGCGGTTGGATATCAGCCAACACTTGCAACTGAAATGGGTGCACTTCAGGAAAGAATTACATCAACAGTTAATGGTTCTATTACGTCAGTTCAAGCTGTATATGTTCCAGCCGATGACTTAACAGACCCAGCTCCAGCAACAACATTTGCACATTTAGATGCAACAACAGTTCTATCTAGAGGTATTGCGGAACTTGGTATATATCCAGCTGTTGATCCATTAGAATCAACTTCAAGAATCCTTGATCCAAGAATTGTTGGAGAAGAGCACTATAAAGTAGCAGCTGATGTTAAACACGTTCTTGAAAAATATAAGCAATTACAAGATATCATCGCTATCTTAGGTGTTGACGAATTAGGAGATGAAGATAAGGCTGTCGTGGCTAGAGCAAGAAGAATTCAAAGATTCTTATCTCAACCATTTACAGTTGGTGAACAATTTACAGGATTAAAAGGTAAGTATGTTCCAGTAAAAGAAACAGTAAGAGGATTTAAAGAAATTCTTGAAGGTAAATACGATGAATTGCCAGAATCAGCTTTCTTATTTGCAGGAACTATAGATGATGTTATAGAAAAAGCAAAAAAATTAGGATAAAGGGGATGAGCAATTATGGCTAATACCTTTTTACTAAAAATTATAACACCTGGTCGTGAAGTGTATAATGATCAAGTAGAAAAAGTAACTTTAAAAAGTGCAGATGGAGAATTTCAAGTACTTGCAAATCATCAAAGTCTAATATCTACTACTATACCTTGCATCGCGAAATTCAAAGATGCTAAGGGAAATGATGAAGAGTTATTTATTTCTAAGTCACTTGTTCAGATTAATAATAACGAAATGGTTATAAGTAGTGATGCTGCTGAGTTTGAAGAAGATATTGATGAAGAAAGAGCAGAACGAGCTTTTAGAAGAGCAGAAGATAGATTAAAAAACTCCGAAAACTACAATAGAGGAAGAGCAGAGGCAGCATTCTTTAGGGCAAAGCAAAGATTAGCTCTAAAAAAATCTAATAGATAATGTTACTATAAATTAAAGTGTACCATCTTTTATATAGGAAATATCCGTATAAAGATGCTACACTTTATTTTTTATTATTTTTTATTCTAGATATTGACAATCTATCACAAAATTTTAAGAAATTTATATTATATATTATATAGCTGGATAGAAAAGAGAATAAAAGTTAAAGGAGATGGCCATAATTAAGAAGATAAATTAAGGGGGTCTTAATATGAATATAAAAATGAGTATAGTAATTTTTATATTATTATCTTTTTTTAATATAGGTGCTATTTCCAGCGATATAGTCAGCGCTCAAAATTCATTCAATACTTTAGAAATGAAAGTGAAAGATATAAGTGAGTTTCAAGAAAATGGTGTAAAACTTCAGTATAGGACGAAAAATAATATTGCAAATGAAGCTTATAGAATAAAGGAAAATTTACCTGGAAATATGGCTCTTTCTTATAAAGATGGTGGAAATGATGAGTTTGAAGCGTTTAATAGTGATTTTAATATTGATATAAAAATATGGCGTGAAGATGAATATAGTTATGTTGAAATTATATTAACGAACAAGAATCCTAAATATGGGACAAAGTATTTGAAAAACATACTTAAGAATATTGAAAATTCAAAATTAGAAAATATGCAATATTTTCTTTACTATGAAGGTAAAGAAAAAGGATTAGATAGTGATTATTTTACAAATGGATTAGTCAGTGAATATAGCATAAGGAAGGCACAACTTATGAAAATCAGTAATGGATACTCAGGAACAGGTTATTTGAACGATGGAGAAAAAATTAATTTTGCATTAGTTGATTATGATACTGGTTCACATATAATAATTGGTACGCCAATAATATTTACAACATATTAAGACATATTGAAAAAGCTTTTCAATATAACCTTTATTTTGCTTTGGGTAGAGTATAGATTTGCTTATTAGCAAAGCCTTATTGGATTTATCTAAAGTAGAGTATATGTAATATTTTGGACAGTTATTTTTCATATGCTTAACAATTCATTATGGAGGATAATATGGAGAAAATAGTGGTTAAAGGTGTAAAAGAACTGAGAGGGGAAGTTAATATAAGTTGTGCAAAAAATTCAATTTTACCAATAATTGCAGCAACTATATTGTGCCCAGAGCCTATAATTATTGATAATGCACCTAGGTTAGAAGATGTTGAGGTTATTTGTAAGTTATTAAGCGAACTAAACTGTGACGTTAATATTTCAAACGTAAACGATAGATTAACAATAAATACGAAAAATATAGTAGAAATGGATGCTAATGAAGAGCTTATGAGGAAAATGAGAGCATCATTTTTAATTATGGGACCTATGCTTGCTAGATTTGGATATTGTAAATTATCATTACCAGGCGGATGTAACATAGGAAGTAGACCAATTGATTTGCATCTTAAAGGATTTAAATTACTTGGAGCAGAGGTTGTAATAGGTCATGGGTTTGTAGAGGTGAGAGCAAAGAAAATAGTGGGCAACAGAATTTACCTTGATTTTCCATCTGTTGGCGCTACTGAAAATATTATGATGGCATCTGTCTTTGCTGAAGGAACAACTATAATAGAGAATGCAGCAGAAGAACCAGAGATCTGGGATTTAGCGCAATTCTTAAATAAGATGGGGGCTAAAATAGAAGGAGCAGGATTTGGAAAGATAACTATAACTGGTGTTAAAAATCTAAAAGGAATTAGTTATACACCTATATATGATAGAATAGAAGCAGGGACATTTATGATAGCAGCAGCTATTACAAATAGTAAAATAAAGATAAATGGAGTGAATGAAGAGCATTTAAGACCTGTAATAGAAAAGTTAAGAGAATGTGGAATAGGTTTTAGCAATTACAAAGATCATTCCATTGTAGTAGATGGACGGGGAAGTAAGAGGCCATTGGATATCAAAACACTTCCTTATCCAGGATTTCCAACCGATATGCAAGCTCAAATGATGAGTTTATTATCTATTGTTGAAGGTGTTAGTGTTATTACAGAAACAGTTTTCGAAAATAGATTTATGCATGTTGCTGAATTGCAAAGGATGGGAGCCAACATCAAGATTGATGGAAGAACTGCTATAATTGAAGGCAAGCCAAGACTCACAGGCTGCGAAGTTAAAGCAACTGATTTAAGGGCTGGGGCAGCAATGATACTAAGTGGATTAGTAGCAGATGGTGAAACAGTGGTAAATGATGTTTATCATATTGATAGAGGATATGTAAGAATTGAAGAAAAGTTTAGGAATTTAGGAGCAGAAATATATAGAATAAATATGTAGATTAAGATATGAATTGTGTGTATGCATAATTAGGGTTCATAGTTATGAACAAGGTATACAAATTTTTCATGTAAGTTTTATAAAGGAATTTACATGAAATTTAATTACCTATCCCTAATTATGCTTTTTTATTCTTTGGGAATTTATATTTCAGTAAAATCTGTGGACGAGGTACTCCTTGAGGGGATAAATTAAAAAAGGTTGATTAAATAGTTTGGGTATTTTAAAAAGAATAAAAAAGAAATCTTATTCACCTGACTTTTCTCACATGCGTTCGAAAAGCTAGATGCGTGAAAAAAATCTACACATATGAAAAGAGTGCGAAGCACAATACGGAACTTAAATGAAAAGAGTGCGAAGCACAATACGGAACTTAACCACAGTCGCCTGGGATTTTTTTATCTCTAATAGCTTATATTTAAGTTAAATCTATGCGTAAGTTATAGGAGAGACCAATTAAGAAAGTTATGGTTTATCTAAATTTGGGTAGCTTAAAGTTAACATAATTAACATAATTATTAGGCTAAGACAATATACTTTAGAGTGCAGGCTTTAGGAGGTAGAGTATGAAGATAATTAATGCTAGGACTACAAGTATAAAGATTAGCAATAATGTGAAAATAATTGCAGCTATGACTTTGATCATTTTTACTATATTAATAGCATTACCAATAGCTTTCTTAGAAAATGGTAAAGGGAAAATTGATTCGTTTAACTTGAGTGACAAAGATATAATGAAGAGTTCAAAAATAACATTTCCGTCTAATGGTAAAGTTAAGCTATATCATAGGTCAGAAGATAGAGTTGAGGAAATAGATTTGGAAGAGTATGTAATGGGAGTAGTTGCGAGTGAAGTACCAGCTAATTTTGAGGAGGAAGCTTTGAAAGCTCAAGCTGTTGCAGCAAGAACATTTTATATGAGTAAAAGAAATAACCCTAATAAAGAGGAAAAAGAGAAAGGAGCTGAAATTTGTGATACAACCCACTGCCAAGTATATATGAGTAAGGATGAGAGAATCTCTAAATGGAGTAAAAGTGAAGCTGAAAGTAATTGGGAGAAGATACAAAAGGCAGTTCTAGATACAAAAGGGCAAGTTCTTACTTATGACGGTTCAGTGTTGGAATATCCTCAATTTTTTGCAACCAGCTCTGGAAAAACAGAGGATGCAAAAGATGTATTTTCTATGGATGTACCATATTTAAAATCAGAAGACAGTAAGGGTGAAGAAATTGCACCTAAATATAAGACGAGCACACAAATTCCTATAAACGATTTTATAAATAAAATTAATTCTAAATATAAAGGTGTTAATGCTAATAAAAGTAATTTATCATCACTAATTAAGATATTAAGTTTTACAGAAGCTGGAAGTGTAAAAGAAATAAAAATAGGCAATGAGATTGTTAAAGGAACTGAATTTAGGACATTGTTCAATTTGAATTCGACCAATTTCACATTAGACTTTCAACAAGATTCTGTAGAAGTTAACTGTAAGGGTTATGGCCACGGTGTAGGGATGAGCCAATGGGGGGCTAATGCGATGGCAAAGAGTGGATCGAAGTATGATGAAATTCTTAAACATTACTATAGCGGAGTCGAAATCCAAGAAATAAATTACAACTAAGGAGAGAGTATTTACGTTAACTTAGACATAGGGTTGGCATAACTTCATATAAATAATTGAATAAATTTAAAGAGGATACTTGTTTATTTTTTTATAGCAAGTATCCTTTTCTATTTTTGACTATAAATTAGCATGGGGTATATCCTCCAATTAATTGAATTTTTGTATATGTATGTTTAAAAAAAGTGGAGATGGACATAATTTAGAACATCACTACTTAAAACAGAAATTATAAAGTAGAACTTCTTAAATTAGGGGCTAAATCCCTGATGGATATATCTATTGTTTAATAATTAAATTATATGTACTTTTTAACACTAGATATACACTTATAAAAATAATTTTAAAATACCTTTAAATGTAAATAATACATGATAAAAAAGCAAATTTATGTATTATTTTTCATAAAAAGGGAACTATAACAATTGGAGGTGTTCATATTGGACAAAAATTTAAAAGAAAAACTTAAAAACTTATTTAGGAAGGAGGGATTTTATATCGCCTTATTCCTATGTCTCTGTATTGTAGTAACTGTTGGAACTATCTCTTATAAAATGCTCAACAGCAAAAACCAAGTTAATAAAACAGAAGACGTAAATAAAGATCTAACAATGAATTCTGGAAATGAAGGAAATTCTAATAATTCAGTTCAAAATGCTGAAAGAGTAGAGAATGCTCAAAATAATAGTAATAAAGACAATGCAGATAAAACAAAAACAGAAAAGGCTGCATCAGTATCCACAAATAATACGGTAACATTTGTAAATCCTATAGATGGAGTAGAAAGTAGAAAATATACTTATCCTGCGCCAGTTAAGATGGAAGAAGGAGTTTTTAGAACTATTAGAGGTATTAATCTACAATCAACAGTAGGATCAGAAGTAAAGGCAGCAGCAGATGGTGTTGTGGAAGTTGCAGAAAATACTGGTGTTGAAGAAGGGGTTGTAGTAGAAATTAAACATGCTAATGGCCTAAAGACAAGATACGGAAATCTTGATGCAAACTTATCAGTAAAAAAAGGAGATAAGGTTAAAGCAAATCAAGTTATTGCAAAAGTAGGAGATAGCGCAAAGGTATTTAGTAAAGATGTATTTGGTGAATTTTTAAATTTACAAGTAATTAATGCTAATGGAGAACAAGTTAATCCAGAAAAATATTTTAATTTAAAATCTAAATAAAATTTTATGGAAATATATATTAGTCATTTGTTTTTTTCATTAAAATAAATGACTAATAAATCAAAAAATAAATGATAATAAAATGATAAAATCAAGGAAGTGGTATTTTGAAAGACTATATTGAAGAAAGAGTTTTAGATGTTGCAAGATATATCATAGATTCAAAAGCTACAATAAGAAAAACAGCTAAGGTTTTTGGTGTTAGCAAGAGCACAATTCATAAAGATATGACAGAGAGATTGTTAAAAATTAACCCAGAAATTGCTCAAGAAACTCATTCTATTTTAGAATTAAATAAAGCTGAACGACATATTAGAGGTGGAAAAGCTACACAAATGAAGTATAAAATTATTGAATCTTAGTAGGATTAAGTCTATAATATATTATTAGTAGAATTATGTAAATATAGGTATTAATATGTATTATAGGAGTGAATAAAAAATGTGCTTTTGGAGAACGGGGATAGACCTCGCAATTGACTTAGGAACGGCAACTGTACTAGTTTACGTAAAAGGTAAAGGGGTAATATTAAAAGAACCTTCTGTTGTAGCCATAAATAAAAATAATAATAAATTGTTGGCTATAGGGGAAGAAGCAAGAAAAATGATAGGAAGAACCCCAGGAAATATTGTTGCAGTAAGGCCATTAAGAGATGGAGTGATTTCTGATTACGATATAACACAAAAAATGCTAAAGGAATTTATAAAAAAAGCGTGCGGGAAAAGAAGTATAAGTGCACCTAAAGTAATTGTTTGTGTACCATCTCAAGCTACAGAAGTAGAAAAGAGAGCTGTTATTGATGCAGCTATGAATTCAGGAGCAAAAACGGTCCATTTAATTGAGGAGCCGCTAGCAGCAGCCATTGGAGCAGGATTAGATATTACTAAGCCGAATGGATGTATGGTAGTGGATATTGGCGGAGGTACTTGTGATATCGCTGTTATCTCATTAGGTGGAGTGGTAGAAAGAGAGTCAATAAAAGTAGCGGGAGACAAGTTCGATGAAGCCATAATAAAATATGTACGTAGTGAATATAAATTAATGATAGGTGAGAAAACAGCTGAAGATTTAAAAATAAATATTGGATCAGCATTTAAAAACTCTAGAAATCTAACTTGTATGATGAAAGGTAGAAACCTCATTACAGGATTACCAGATGAAATAGAAATTACAACAGAAGAAATACGAAATGCAATAAAGGAACCTGTGGAAATAATAGTTGATACTGTAAAAAAGGTATTAGAAAGAACACCGCCTGAATTAGCCTCGGATATAATAGAAAGAGGAATATTAATGACTGGTGGGGGAGCTTTAATACATGGGTTAGATAAACTTATAGAGTTTAAGACTGGCGTAGTAGCAACTATAGCCGAGAACTCAGTTGAATGTGTTGCGAACGGTACAGGCAAAGTGCTTAATTATATAGATAAATTAGATAGTCAAGTTAATTCTCAGCAAATAGTTCTTATAGAATAGCTTTATAAATAGCAGTCATTAGTAATTTTACTATTGACTGCTATTTATTTAGTTAAATATAAAATACCTAAATTTTAGGATATTTCCCGTGACTTAAACTATAGGCATCAATAAATATTTTGGATATAATTTTAGCCATATCCATAATGAATGAGAGTCTTATGCTTCGCGAAAAAAAGAATTCAGCATTATCACTAGAGTCCACAATACCTATAACTGATGCAATTCCTACCTCGGGAAGTTCTTTTCCGACTCCTTTACCAGGATGTATTGCATAGTCCCTTATACGAATTTCACCAATATCATCTTCGTCACCTAAGCAGGCATCAACACCAATTATTGATGCATTAGGGTGATTACTATATATTTCATTTAAGCGTTCATCTATGTTCAAAGCATGAATTGGAGAAGATAAAGTTCCATAAACAGGTAAAGGGAAAAAGTTTTCTGTGAGTATAGATCCAACTAGAGGACCTAAGCAATCCCCAATACATTTGTCAGTACCAATACAAACTATTATGGTGTCTTTTGATATAAATTTTTTAACTTCTAAAGCTAAATTATAATAAAATTTAGGATCAAGTTTAATATCTGGCTTGCTCAAGGGACATATACCTCCTTTATAAAATATATATATGAGTAATTAACAGAAGATAGTATAAAAAAATGTTTTTTGGAAATTAATAGTAAATAAGGAGGTGCATATGAAAAAAGTTTTAATGTATTTGGTTTTAGTTCCTACAATAATAATAAACATGTATTTTCTGTTATATTGGCAACCGCAAGATGAAAATTCTGCAAAAGAAGTTGTTGTACAAGAAACTGTTTCGTATTCGAAGCCATTATATAAAATAAATAAAGAAAAAGCGTTAAGTCAATTATCTACAGATAATAAAAAGGAACTTGAAAAAATAATAAAAAAATTATCTGCATTTGATATAGGTAAAATAAAAGAAAATTATGAAGATACGAATGATAATGAAAGCCTAATAGAAATATTTAAAATCTTAAAAAGGAGATTAACAACAGAAGATTATAAGAAAATTCAAGAAATATCATCTTCTTTTTTAGATATACAAGAGATTAACAAAAGAATAAAAAATAATTAGGATTAACATATTAAATGAGAGCATATTGTAGAAATAGAGAGTAATATGAATTTAAATTATCTATATGGGTGTATATTGGAGTTGAAATAAAATCGCTTTACCGATATACTAATCATTGTTGACCGGCAAATGAGGCAACAAGGTATAAAAAATAAATACGGAGGAATTCCCGAGTGGCCAAAGGGGGCAGACTGTAAATCTGTTACGTTTCGTTTCGATGGTTCGAATCCAT
>NZ_JAKJJX010000034.1:0-58597 GCF_022320765.1 Clostridium sp. YIM B02569
CAAGGATTTATCATAGATGTTTTTTTATTTTATTTAGTTGTAAAATTATTCAAGTATTTTTGCACTATTATAGCTAATAGAAGAGTTGATTACTATGATGAATCTATGCCTATTACTACACAAGATTCTGAAACTCTTAAAGGTTTTGCAGGAGCATCAGGAAAAATCGAAGGAGTTGTGCGTATTTTAACAAATCCTGAGGAAGGAGAAAACCTTAAAAAAGGCGAAATCTTGGTTGCGTCAACTACTAATGTTGGATGGACACCTCTTTTTCCTAAGGCTTCAGCAATAATTACTGACATTGGAGCACCGTTATCCCATGCTGCTATAGTAGCCAGAGAGCTTGGTATTCCAGCTGTTGTAGGATGTGGCAATGCGACTACAAGGCTTAAGACAGGAGATAAAGTTATAGTTGACGGCGGTCATGGAGTGGTACAAATTTTAAATAATTGATTAAAATAAATTTACTCTTACCTATCAAGCTCAATGTTCCCAAATGACGTATTCGTTGACTTAAAGCCACTTTGGAGCGCTGACCCAGATGTAAAGATTTATAGCGTAGCATAATTTCTTGAAACATAACGTAATTTATCCGTGCATCACTATTTGATGCACGGATTTTTTATAAGAATAGCTAGACCAAATCACCTTTCGTATTTGTACCTTCCTTTTTGAGCTCACCCATTATATATGTATTTTTCTTTATAATCCCTAATACTTTAACATTGTGCAATAATTTACTTGACATCTTATATTTTCGAATAGTTTTTTTTAAGTTTCACATAATAAGAATTAAATGAGTTAATATGTTATTTATTATAAGGAACTTGAAAGGTGGATAATCTAATGAAAAAATTTATTGCTATATTTTCTATTTTTCTATTTTTGTCATTTAATATAAAAAGTCCAATTGTTATGGCACAACCTTTAAATAAAACCTTGTCTGAAGGTATCTATAGAATGAAAGACTTAGACTTAATGGAAAATATTATATACAATATTCAAAATGGCTCTTCCGCAACCATTTTTATGATCATAATAGATGATAACGAGCAGATAATAGAATCACGTCGCTTGCCAGCAAACTCAGCTAAATACAACATTGGTCCTTTCAAATATGATGATAAACTTGTAATATTAGGTCCAGGTTCAATAACCCTCACAGAGTAATAGCATCAAACTACTTGAAGTATACAAGGATGGTTAGCCACAGATGCTAATGCTAGAAAAGATACTATAAATTTTAGTATTCTAAGAAATGTACACTCAATGTTCGAAACTTTTCCACTAGAACAAATAAATTCAGCGTATGAAAAAATGATGACTGCTAAGGTTTACTTTAGAGCTGTTTTAACTACGGAATAGTTTAATTAGAATTTTTTTTATAGAAACAAATTCAATAAAAACTACAAACTATATGTTTCTTTTCTTCATTACAAAGACAATACTACCTTTCAGTTTGAGATAGTATTGTCTCATTTTCTTACAGTAATTTAAATATAATTAGGCTTAAATTTCTCTACTTCCACACAATCAAAACTTTACTTTTTTATATTTTCATTTACTTTTTCTGCTGTTTCTGTCACGCCGGATTCAGTTGCATCTGCTCCTGTTGTTTTATCTCCTGAAGTATCAGTTCCAGCTACATCTGTTGCTACTATTTCAGCCGATGTAGTTTTATCTCCTGTCATCGCGATTTCCGTTTTCTCTATTCCTGCTGTTTCATCTACTGTTACTGCCGCTCCTGTTGTTGTCTCAGTTTTCGCTATTTCACTTCCTATAGAATTGCTATTAAGTACTATATTCCTGAACTCGGATGCTCCATTCCATACATTTAATCCAAATTTCCCTGTTGTATAATAATCTTGAGTTATATCACATACCTTTTTACTATTTATCCAATAAATAATATGATCTCCATTTAGCTCAACTTTTAAATGATATCTATTATATTGTGCTTCTGGAACATCACCCTCTGCAAATGTAACCTCTTTCATGCCGCCAGTTCCATCCGGAACTTGTCCAAACAATCTATAATGACCCCATTTTCCAACATTAGCTATAATTCCTCCATCTCTAAAGTAATTATCGCCTTGAGCAAGTAATACAACTCCTGCTACATCACCATTTGCTGGATTTTGATTATGCCAGTCACCTAAAATTTTAGAATCTGTATCTAAAATATAAGTTCCTTGGCTTGTATCTATATTCTGGTCTGAAATTGCAAAACCATTGTTGTTCTTGCCACCATCTACTACATAACTATCATCAGAAACATGTAAGTCTTCTGGTGTATTATCAAAAGTTAAACCTGAACCTGAAACACTTGTTTCAGTGCTTGGAGTATTGTTTTTAAGGGTTACATTTTTAAATGATGTAGATCCTCCATAAACATTTAATCCAAATCTTCCTGTTGTAAAATCTTGATTAGTATCGCAAACTAATTCGTTATTAATCCAATACTTAATATGTGTACCATTTACTTCGGCTCTTAATTTATATATATTATCTTCTGTTTTTGGAACTATACCGCTATTTAAATCTTTAACTGTTGGATTGCCATTTGCATCAAGTCCTGTGAATTCAAATACTCTATATTCTCCATTTTTATTTACATTTGCTATAATAGATCCTTCTTTTGGATTTGCAGTTTGAGATAATAGCACAAGACCTGCAGTATTTCCATCTGATACATCTGCATTAACTTCTAATGTGGATGCTACTTCACTATTATAAGTTTGCTCTGCTACCGCAAATCCATCGCCTGAACTATTTCCTATATAGCTATCATCCTTTACATACCAGTCTCCAACAGTAGCAAAATTAGTTAAACTTGCAATTATACTACTTGGGTTACTATCATATACGTTTATATTAATTGTTTTCCTTGACTTTTGATCCTTAGACACAGCAGTTAAAGTTGTGCTTCCTACACTTCTTGTTCTAAATGTTGTTTTTTCATCATCTTGACTTACAATTTCTAAGACATCATGATTAAATTCCCAAGTAACACCTTGCTCTGCTGTTTCTGGAACCGTAGCTGTATAAATAGTAAATTCATCACCTACTTTTTTGCCTAGATCACCTTCACTCAATGATACTAATGCAGAATCTTTACCAGCAACCTCATTATTCCAAATACTACTTAATGGGTAATATTGAATTGTAGCTATTGAACTTCCACCAACTGAATATACTTCAACGCCATCACTAGAACGATTAGGGAAAATTTGAGCTGAACCAGTTACTTCACCATTGTTTCCATACACTTCTACTGACGCTGCATCTACAAAAATGTGTAATTGGATCTTGCCATCAGATGTTTTACCCATCTTTTGACTATAAGCTTGTAAAAATTTATCTGCACTTGGTGACTTTCCTGATTTTGAACGGTCAAGTGTTACTTCTTCAGTTTGAGTATTATATTTAACTATAGTTTCCTGATCTGCAGATTTTCCAACTCTTAATTTAAATCCAACTTCTGTTGTATTTTCATCTGGTGCAAACTCTGCTACAATTTCATATTGGCTACCTGATAAATTACTCATAACATTAGGCTGATCTGGAGAAATTGTAACATTATTAAAAGTCGTAGTTGATTTACGTAAAGTTTTATATTCGTCTATTGGTTGTTGTATTAAACGAATTCCTGCATCTGTGTTAACTAATTTTAATTCAGTTTGTAAATCAAAAGATCCATTAAAAGTCTTTGTTATAGGAGCAACATTATTACAGTAATCCCAGTTATTCATCCAATTAATCATAATTCTTCGTCCATCTGGTGTACCGTTTTCATTCGTACCATAATAAGTTTGGGCAGCATATGAGTCTTTAGCAAAATTCATAGGTAAATGTTCATCATTATCAGTAACGAATTTCCATACGCCATCTACTTCTTTGAAATCTCCAACTCGATAATATCTGCCACCTTCACTTAATACCCATTTATATGTTCCAGTATCTCCAACTTCTAATTTATATATATCTGGACACTCTGTTTGAATTTCATCTTGCATTCCTTCTGGATGCCAATCTTTTAAATTATCTGATGAGAAAAATCTTAATGGACCTCCTGCTACTACCATAAACCATTTTCTAGCTTCTTCATTATAGAATACTTTAGGATCTCTAAATGCAGAATTATTTAATGGATCACTTTCTGCTGCAATAACAGGATTACCTTCATACTTAATCCATGTTCTTCCATTATCCTTACTATAAGCAATACTTTGTTTTTGTCTTTCTGCACCATTATCCATATAATCTTGAGTATAAATCGCGACTAATCCTCCGCCTGCAATTCCATCAAAGAAACCAGTAGTATTATCCTTATCTATAACTGCTGATCCTGAGTAAATTGTTCCACCATCGTCTGGTGCTAAAGCAATAGGTAACTCTGTCCAATGAATCAAATCTTTACTGACAGCATGTCCCCAATGCATTGGCCCCCATACTGAGGCATCTGGATTATACTGATAAAATAAATGATATTCTCCATTAAAGTAAACCATTCCATTTGGGTCATTTGCCCAAGCTTTAGCCGGGGAATAGTGATACTGTTCACGATAATTTTCTAAATAATTAGTTGAAGTACTCGAATCAACATCTTTATTAATACTCTGATTAAATATAGTCGTAGCCGATGCAAGTGCCATTAATGCTGAATCTATATCTTTTTGCGTAGAACCTGTATTATCTGAAACTGCTTGTGCTGCATCAATAGCTGCTTTAAATATGACCTTTGATCCCACTGAATATTGCCCTACATCAGTTCCTTCTACTGCCGCTTCATATTTTGTTTTTGCAATTGTTATTGCATTTATTAGCGCTTCTTTATTAACTTGAGTGCTGCTGCTACCGCTGCTACTATGGTGAGACTTTCCACTACTTGTAGTACTTGTTGAGTTGCTTTGGTCGCTAGCTGTTGTTGTATTTGATTTATTATTATCTGATGTTTTATCGCTGTTACCTTGAGTACTTGTTTCAGCTACTTTAACTCCATTTGAATTAAATGTCTTAGTTGGTACTAAATCTGAACCTATTGCTTCTCCACTCTGTGCAAATGTATGAGTTGTTCCATTTATTGTTATGTCTCCAACCCTCATAGCTCCTGTAGCTTCATCTAAATAATAAGTTTTTCCATCTATTTTTACTACTCCAGTTTGCATTGTTCCTGATGTATCTGAAAAATACCACGTACTATTATCACTAATCCAGCCTGTCTTCATTGCTCCTGATGGCTGCATATAATACCATGTACCACTATCATTTACCCAGCCTGTTTTCATTGTTCCTGAATTATCTAAATAGTACCACGCGCCATTATCGTTAACCCAACCTGTCTTCATTTCTCCTGATGGTTGCATATAGTACCATGTACCACTATCATTTACCCAGCCTGTTTTCATTGTTCCTGAATTATCTAAATAGTACCACGCGCCATTATCGTTAACCCAACCTGTCTTCATTTCTCCTGATGGTTGCATATAGTACCATGTACCACTATCATTTACCCAGCCTATTTTCATTGTTCCTGAATTATCTAGATAGTACCACGCGCCATTATCGTTAACCCAACCTGTCTTCATTTCTCCCGAATCACTTAAATAGTTCCAATTCCCTTTATTTTGTATCCAAGCTGCTGATGCACTTACTGAAGTAAATGTTGCTGTTGTCATGGTTGCAACTGTTATCGCTATTAACTTTAACTTTAATTTTTTCATTTTTTTACCCCTTTTATCATTATTTTTTAGAAGTGTTTATCCTTTGATTCTATAAATATAATTATTTTAGTAATGTTAAATTTGTACTTCATAAGAATTTACTATACTATATGAACTCCTCTACTTTAGGCAACGTTTACTTTACGATTAAATTCACTATATAATCATGAGAATATTGTTGTTAATACAAGTATAGACTACCCTACTAATTTAATTAATGTTAGACTTTTAATCTATAATATTAATTAGGTAATCTATACTGCTATAATAAATTTCAATTTAAAATGGTTTACTTAAAATAAGATTATGAATTAATGTTTATTGTAATATTCCAGACGCAACTCCTAAAATCCCTACTGCGAACAATCCAAAGATTATTAATAATGGATTCACGTTCTTCTTTAATAGATACATACATAAAAATGTTAGTAAAAGTGGAACTAATCCTGGCATTAAGCTGTCTAGTACACTTTGAATAGTTGTAACTACTTCTTTTCCATCAGCTTGTGTATATTTAGAGAGAACAAAAGGTATATTAACAGTTGTCCATTTTGAAACAAGACCACCTATAACAAGTAATCCAAGTACTGAAGCACCTTCTGTAAGATATCTAAGCTTATTTCCTCCCATATCAGCAACTAATTGAGTTCCTTTTTCATATCCATAGAACATTCCATACCAGTTTGTTGCAAGTCTTATTGCATTGAATCCTATGAAGAAAATTAATGGTCCAATTATGCTTCCTGTAAGTGCAAGTCCTGCCCCTAATGCTGCAAGTACAGGTCTTAGTGTTCCCCAGAATATTGGATCTCCAACTCCAGCAAGTGGTCCCATAAGACCAATCTTAACACCACTTATTGATCCCTCATCTATATCTGCCCCATTTGCCTTTTGTTCTTCCATGGCTGCTGTTATTCCCATGATTGGCGTTGCCATAAATGGTTGTGTATTAAAGAATTCTAAATGTCTTTTAAGTGCTGCACTTAATTCGTCACCTTTATATAATTTCTTCAAAGCTGGAATTAATGTAACACAAAAACCTATTGCTTGCATTCTTTCAAAATTAAATGATCCCAATAAGAAATTTGAACGAATAAACATTTTTACTATATCACTTTTATTTAATTTCTTTTCACTCATTATTTTATCTCCTTTCTGTAATTACATTAAGTCTGAATCATCGATATCATCAATACTTCCAGTTCCAGCTACTGCTACTTTACCTTCATTAGCTATTGATTTGATATGGAATATTGCTGCAATAACACCTACAGCACCAAAACCAATTAAATTGAAGTTTGTAAATGCTGCTAACAAGAATCCGATAAAGAAGAATGGTAGTAATGATTTACTATTCATCATATTCATTACCATTGCATAACCAACAACTACTATAAATCCACCTGACACTTGAAGCCCTCTTGTAATAACTTGTGGTATAGCTGCAAGCGCTGCATTTACTGCATCTGTTCCTGCAAGTACTCCTACTATGGCTGCTGGTATAGCTACACGTATTGCTTGAAGTGATAACCCTAGTATATGACACATTTCTATCCCTCTTGTGTTACCCTTTTCAGCATATTTATCAGCTAAGTGTTGGAAAAATACAGTTATTGTTCTCACAAATATAGTAAGAACTTGTCCTGCTGCTGCTATTGGTACCGCTACTGCTATACCTGCTCCAATTGATTGTTTACCGATTATAACAAGTATTGCTGAAATTACACTTGCAAGCGCCGCATCTGGTGCCATAGCTGCACCAACATTCATCCATCCTAATGCTAACATTTCAAGTGTTCCACCTAGTATAATTCCTGTTTTAATATCCCCTAGTACAAATCCAACCAATGTACACGCAATTATTGGTCTATGAAATTGTGCCTCATCAAGTACACTTGCCATACCAGTAATTGCTGCAACTATTACTAATAAAATTAATTGTAAAGTGCTCATTTATAATTCCTCTCTTTCTTTTTTTAATTTATATAAAAAAGTTTTTATATACTTATATAAATTGTAATTCTTTTAATCTGTCCATTAAGTTTATCTTAGTATCTTTTGCTAGTTTCCTTACCTCTAATTCGATACCTTTTTCATTAAGCTTTTTAAACGCCTCAATATCAATATCATTCATGCATAATGCATTTGTAACCTGTTTATCACCAGCCTTATAGCACATCCCTCCAACGTTTACAGATTTAATAGGTACTCCGCCTTCAACCATCCTTAATACATCTGTAGGGTTTGTAAATAAAAATAAAGTTTTAAAACTGTCAAATTTAGGATTATTATATGCTTCAATTGCTTTTGCTATTGGAAGCACATATGCTTTTATTCCTGGAGGTGCTACTTGAATCACTAATTGTTTTCTTAAGTCATCCGCTGCAACTTCATCACTGCAGGCAAATATTCTGTTACACCCACTCTCCTTAGTCCAAACTGTCGCTACTTGTCCATGTATTAATCTGTCGTCTATTCTTATAAAGCTAATTTCCATTTTTTATCTCCTATCTTTCAATTTTTATATTTACTTAAATTGCGATTATCATAATATTTTACAAACAATTTATATAATTTCTTCATCTTCATCTATATTGATATTTTTAGTTAAAACCTTTATAGCCTCTTTTCCAGAGTTTTCTGCTACTCTTAACAATTCTGTTATGCTTGAAAAATCTCTACTTCCTAGAACCTCTAAAATCATTGGCAGATTAACACCTGCTACAATTTCCATATTCTCATGTTGCATTGCAATTATACTTGCCGCATTAAATGGACTTCCTCCAAACAGGTCTACCATAAATAGTACTCCGTCTGTTGAATCTAACTCTTTTATAAGAGTGTTATATTTTTCTACAAGTGATTCAATTCCTTCACCTGGTTTAAATGTAACGGCACCTACATTTTCTTGATCTCCAAAAATCATTTCTGCTGATTTAAGAATTTCCTCTGAAAATATACCATGGGTACCTATAATTACTGAGATCATTACTCTATCATCCTTTCTTGCTACATATATTATTTTCATACTTATATACTTAGCAATTCCCATGCCAATCAAGGATGTAAATAAAAAAATCATCCATAAATAAGGCTATAACTACCTTTTCTGATACTTAAATATTTTTAATTACACTATGAATTTAAGATTTACATACTTCAAATCACATTTAACACAGTTTATTAAATAATTTTGTAGAATTAACACACATGTATATAAAAATTAACTGCCACTAACACACGATCCTTTTAGATCCATGTATTAATGGCAGTTAACTTTTATATTTCGTATTTTTAAGTCATATTTTTTTTATATATTACGATTAAGTTTGTAAATCCTAGTTTTAATCGAGCACTCAGCTTAATGGAGTTTTAAGCTTAAAATTATTATCACAACATATATACTAATTTAAATTTAATTTTAAGTTTTAGTCAAAGTCCTATGCTAAACCAAATTTCATTTAATAATATCAGCAATATAATAAATTTCATCATCTGTTAGATTTATTGATAATGCATTTTTGAAAATCAAACTCGCTTCCTTCAATGCTTCTATAGTTTCTTTGTGAAAATTTATTTTGTCATCATCATATACTAATCCATTATTCAGTACCATTCTTTCTAATGCGCATGCAACATGAAACATGATTCGTAATTTAACTGGATTTTCAAAGTTTACACTCAATAACCTTTCAGTAATATTCAAAAATTCATCTAATAGAGAATAAATTTTTTTTGGATTAAGAAATGTTATAAATTCAGCAATAGTTTGCGTACAGAGATTTTCAAATATTATTTGCTTATCTCCCGTATTTTTTATAGTTTCTATCTTTTTGCCTTTGATAATACTTATTAATATATTCTCCCCTGTTCCATCGATTAATTGTTCTATAGATATAAATGGAATTCCAAGATTAGGATTTGCAATACCTATAATAGCCAAAATATTATTTTCTTCCTGAATCTTCTTAATTGACTTAGTTAAGTTCTTAAGTCCAAGTGAAATAATATTAACATTCTTAACACCTATATTATTTGTAACCATTTCTACCAACTCCTTAAGCTTTATAGCTGCCCCTTTTCCAGTAGAACATACAGTAATTATAACCTTATTTTTTTCCTTAGTTTCTTGAATTGCCTGCGTGTTAATATTATTAGTGTATCCCCTAAAATCAGTAAGTAAATACGAATATACTGAATTTAAATCAACGTCACAAACCGAACACTTTCTAACAGCTTCTAGAACTAGTGGAGTTGAAACCATATCAATACTTTTTATGTTTATCCCTGTTTTTTCTGTAATAACATCTGCAAAACTGTTTAACGATCCCATATCTACTAAAAGCAATACGCCTTTTCCCTCATCAACTTGCTTAACTTTTTCTATAACATTTTCTAAAACATCCGATGGTGATCTTTCAAGAGGCATATCAACAGCAAGAATATTATCAGCTTCAAATAGCTTTTTAGCTACACTAACCATGCTAGTTGCAATTCCTGACCCATGTGATGCTACTACAATTCCAACTCTTTCTTGACGAGATGATTCTCGTATTGAATTTAATAATAATGCTAAATATTCAATCTCAACATTAGGTATACTTAGATTAAAGTTCTTCTCAATGAGTGCATGAATTTCTTTAGCAACCTCATATTCTTTACTTTCAATTGATATCGATAAATCAATATTGGACTCATAAGAAACAGTATTCTTCTTAATCCTATTAAATAGTGCACTAAAATGAAGGCTTGTTGCATAAATAAATCTTTCATTTAATTTTCTATTCAATCTGTTTTCTGCTAGTATTTTTATCTTTTCTGAAAATTCCACAATATTTTTATCAACAATCTTTAATAGGCCTTCTCTACGACTTATATCATTGTTGAATCGATCATAGAATTGTTTTAAGTGAATGCTAATATCTGTAGTAATAAATCTCTTTATTTCTTCATCATTCATGCCCTCTTCTTGAAGCACAGAAGTTTTACTCTCTATTATTCTATAAATATTAAATGGTGTTTCATAATCATCTGTTTCTAAAAATTTTCTATTTCCATCTGGCTGAATAGTAATATTATTAGGAATCATATTCCATATAGTCGTTTTATCTTTAGTTTGATTTCCAAAAGCTAATATTCCACTTTTTATATTTGGAGGTAATGTACTTAAATTTATTTCAATATCCTTATTTGTGTTAATACAATTAAAAAATCCCTTTGCACAAACCAATTGTATATTAGATTTTAGCTGTCCGACATTTCCGTAATTAGTGCTGCCTATGAGAGCTTTAATTGCTTCCGAAGAAATCTTAATAGTTTTGTTCACTCTCTGTGCTTCTTTGGAAAGTAAATATTGTACAAGCTCCAATTTTTCATTAATAGGTCTTTCATCAAAAGGTGGAATAGTTATTGTTATAGGGATTCTTCTAATAAAAGTCTTAAGCAGCGTAGAATTTGGATCCTCTGTTGTAGCTCCAATTAATAGCACATTTGCTTTATGCTGTCTATCTGTTTCGCCTAATTTGTTATAGGTTCCCGTATCCATAAAATAAAATACCATTTCTTGCCCTTCTGGAGGTAATCTATGTATCTCATCTAGAAACAATATACCTCCATCAGCTTTTTCAACTATTCCTTCCTTTTCTTTTTCAGCTCCTGTAAAAGCTCCTTTGACATGTCCAAATATATGTGATAGAAGAAGTTGAGGATTATTAGAATAGTCAGCACAATTAAATATTATAAATGGCGAATCCTCTTGTGACTGTTTTATATTTCTATAGTATTTGTACATCATATTAGCAAATAAACTTTTACCAACACCAGTACTACCGATTATTAGAGTATGCAACCCATTCGGTGGATATAATAAAGCAGCCTTTGCTTGTTCTATTTGATTTTTCAAACTTGTATTAAATCCTATTAACGAGTCGAAAGGTGATTTATCTTCTTTATCCTCTAACAAATTGATAAAATCATTAATTTCTATCCCCTCTTCACATTCATCATTTAAGTTCACATTTAATATTCTAATAAACTGTTCTCTATCAAAATATAGAACAGGTCTATTCCTAATTTTAATTATTTTCCTTTCCCTACAAAGAACATTAAGATCTCTAGAAGCATTGCTTCTTAATATTCCCAAGTGTTCAGCAACTTGCTGAGCACTAAATCCCTTGATTTTAAATAATTTTTCTTTAGTAAATTCCCTAGAATTTGATAATATATACTTATAAATCTTATCAATTTGCTTCATAGCATTATCACTTTCCTCTAATCCCTAGTTTTAATTTTTAGTACTTATCCTTATATATCCAAAGCTATAAATAACACTTCTATTCAATTTTCCAACTAAGTACTTACTTAATTTCTTATTTAAAGCAATTATTGTGCCAAACAAGAGTGTAAATAAAGCATATTATAATAAATTTAAGCTTAAACCAGCTTCACTTAATAAAAATATTTACTCTTTACACTCTTTTTTTAATTTACACAATACAGATTTTCATTAAAATAAATTTCTTACTTCACTTAAAATAGGCATTGATGCTATTGCTCCATAATTTGTACATGTAATAGCACCTACTTTATTTGCAAATAAAATTGTGTCTTTCCATTCTTCAGAACTTATATTTTGTTTATTTTCAATATCAGATACTTGTTTTAATACTGCTCCAACAAATGCATCTCCAGCACCAGTTGAATCTACTTGCTTAATTTCAATGGATGGAATTATTTCATGTTGTCCATCAACACTTAAGTATGTTCCTTCAGATCCTAGCGTAATAGTTACAACCTTAACGCCTAATTCATGCAATTTATTAACTCCTGCTGTTATATCTTTTTCTTTAGTTAATAGAAATAGCTCTTCATCACTTAGCTTAGCAAAATCACTTTTTCTTATGAACTCAACACTATCTTCAATAAACATTTCTAATTTATCTGGTGTTATTAATGCATCACGATAATTTGGATCAAAAGATACATATATATTATTCGATTTTGCATATTCTAATAATTTAAAATATGTTTTCTTTAATTCACCCTCTAAAAATCCTGTAGCAGAACCAAAATGAAGGATATCCGAGTTAGTTATTTTTGATAAGTCAATATTATTAAATGAATATTCTCCATCACTGCCTCTTAGAAAATCAAAATTACGCTCACCATTTGCATCTATGCCGACTAGTGCTATTGTTGTACTACCTTTTTCTACCGCCATTTCAGTATTTATATTTAAATCTTTTAACAATTCTATTAAATGTTTTCCAAAGTAATCGTCGCCAACTTGTCCTAAAAAATAAGCATTTCCATCTAATTTAGAAATACATGCTGCAACATTTGCTGGCGCTCCACCTGCTTTTTTCTCAAACTTTTCTCCATCTTTTAATCCTTTATTATCAACACAAACCATGTCAATTAAAAGCTCTCCTATACAAAAAATGTTTTTACTCATCTTAATCCTCCATATATCTTAGTTTATCTTTATTAAACTATAGAAATTTGCTTTGGAAACTAATATTTATTTGAAATTTTCCACTTATCTATGTATTTAAAAGTGGCTAAATTATAAAGCCTAATTTAGTCACTTTTTTAAACACCTCTAAATATAATCCCTAATTTAAAACAATACTATGCTTTTCAATACTTACTTCTGCCTCCCCCTTAGCACAAAACGAGATATCTGTTGCATCTAAGTTAGTATAAAAAGTAGATGTCATTACTTGTTCACCATCATTTGCAAATATTTCAACAGAATATTTATCTATAATTAATCTTAGCTTAATCTTTCCATTTTGATTTCTTATATTCATTTCTCTCTTATGCAGTGTATCACCAAGTTTCCCTGAATAGCTTCTGTCAAATGAAACGATATCTTTTCTTGGATCAAAAGTAATTAATGTTTCATAGTCTTTATTTTTAGCGATTTTAATTATAAACTCTTCACAGTTTGCACCATCAATTTCTATAGTCATATCTAATTCTCGGCCTGATATTCCTTCTAATTCCACATTATCTTTAATTAATACATTCTCGTATTTAACAGAATTCTTATAGTAATTTCTAATTTCTCTAATTGGATTTTGGATTAATTGTCCATCTTTTATTGTTAGTTCTCTAGGAATGCTCATCATTCCGCACCACTTAAAGTCACTTGGAACAATATTATTTTCCCATGATTGCATCCATCCTATCATAATTCTTCTTCCATCTTCTGCTTCTAGAGTTTGAGGGGCATAAAAATCTAAGCCAAAATCTATAGTCCCATAATTCTCTCTATTAAACTTATGATTTTCCTTATCATATTTCCCAATTAAGTACACCGTATTATGTCCATTATGGAATCTTAGCCCATCTGCCTTTACTTCCATTGGTGAAATAATCATAATATTATTTCCATCAATCTTAAAAAAGTCTGGACATTCCCACATGCTTCCTATCTCATTTTCACTTCTATCAAGAATGCCAACAAAGTTCCATTCTTTTAAATCATTTGATTTATATAAAAGAATTTGTCCACTTCCATCAGCATGCCTGCTAGCTACTACAGAATAAAACCCATCATCTTCTTTCCATATCTTAGGGTCTCTGAAATCTTCTAAATTGCTACCTTCTGGTAAAGAATAACTTGTTATCACAGGATTACAAGTTAGCTTTTCATAATTTACTCCATCTCCAATTGCAATACATTGAGTTTGCCTAATTATATGAGCCCCATCTTCTTGAACTTTGTCCAACACACCAGTATACATAAGTATTTGCTTTCCATCTGACTCTACTGCACTTCCAGAAAAACATCCTCCCATATCATATTCCTGATCTGGCGCAAGAGCTGTTGGTAACTGCTCCCACTTTATAAAGTCCTTTGTCTTACTATGCCCCCAATGCATTGGTCCCCATTTAGTATCATATGGATGATATTGATAGAAAAGATGATATTGTCCTTCGAACTTTGAAAATCCATTTGGATCATTAATCCAGCCTATTGGTGAACATAGATGAAATGATGGTTTCTGTCCCTCCGGAATATGCTTTATAGCTTCTTCTTCAAAAACCCTTGCTTTATTTAAAATTTCACTACTATTTCTCACTATATTATTCATAATCATTTCCTTTCAATCGCCTTAAATATTATATAAGCGACCATTCAAGTCGCTTATATAAGTTTTTTATTTTGCAAAGTATGAATCTAAATATTTTTGTTTAATTTCTAATATTTTTGATAAACCTTGATTATCCATTTCTTTTAAATAAGAGTCCCATTCTTCATCTATACCACCATTTAAAATCCATTCAGCTTTCTTACGTTCTGTATATGCCTTTACTGCTGTTTCATATTGAGTAAGTTTTTCTATATCTTCTTGAGACATAAATACAGGTGGATAATTGTAATCAGCTTTCATATCTTTAACATAAGTTTTATGAAGTATATCTAATCTTTCTTGGGCATCATCTGGAGATGTTGTATACTTTCCATAATAACTATCAAGAACTGCTAATGGTCCTGAAACAAATTGATTTGCACGAACTTCCCATGGTGATGCTGTACCTAATTGTAAATGCTTTAAAGTTTTATTTTCTGTTAACTCAAATACATTTTGATTTTTCTCATCACCATATGTTCCCCAGTTATCTTGTATTGATTGAAGAGGATCATATAACTTATCTATCCATTTTGCTGTTAATTCTAAATTTTTATTTGCCGATGTTACAACACATCTTCCTAAATCAAACCCATATCCATTTGATCTAGTAGCATTAACAGTTCCATTAGGACCTGCAAGTGCTGGAAGTGGAATATAATCATCTTTATTCACAGCTACATTAGCTCTATCCCATGTGAAAAACATACCGTAACGATCATTTTTTCCTTTTGCTACAAAAGTATCCCACTTTTGAGTAAATGCTTCTGGATCTATAAGACCTTCTTCTTGAAGTTTATGAAGCCATTTTATGCCTTCTTTATATCCATCTTGAACTGTTGAATAAACAACTTTTTTATCATTATTTACCATATAATGATCTCCATTGTCTCCCAATCCAAAAGCCCCAAGTATAAATCCTGGATCTTCATTTCCGCCAACAGCATTAATAATAAATGACATTGGAATTACATCTGTTTTCCCTTCAGGGTGTTTATCTTTAAATGCTTTTAAAACTGTAACTAATTCATCAGTTGTTTTTGGTACTTGAAGCCCTAATTCATCAAGCCATTTTTTATTTATCCATGGAATATCTCCAACAGCTTGAATAGCTTCCTTTCCACTTCCTAATTCCTCTATCCATGGGAATGAATAAATATGGCCATCAGGTGCAGTAATCATTTTCTTATACTCTGGTTTTTCTTCTAGAACTTTTGATAAATTTGGCATATCCTTTGTTATTAAATCTTCAACTGGAATAATAACTCCTTGTTTTGAATAACGAAGTAAATCATTATTGTTCATACCAGCATTAAATACTACATCTGGAAGTGTATCTTTTTTTGATAATGCTAAATTCTTTTTATCAGGAAATTGATCATCTGTATAGCACGTCCAATCGATATGCACATTTGTTTCTTTCTCTAATCTTTGAAAAATAATTCTTTCATTTGGGTCTTGAGTCGAAATTGATGGCGCACTTGTAAGCATTTTTAAAGTAGCTGTTTCTTTTAATGGAAATGAAACATCCTTTAATGTAGCTGTATCTGTTTTCTTGCTTGAGCTACCACATGCTGTAAATGATAATACTGTTAACATAGCTAAAGAAATACTAACCAACTTTCTAATTTTATTTTTCCTCATATTATTTCCCCATCCTTTTTCTATATATATTTTTTTATCCCTTCACTGATCCTGCCATTATTCCCTTATCAAAATACTTTTGGAAAAATGGATACATAACTAGTAAAGGTAAACTTGAAACAACAATAGTGGAGTATTTTAGCAATTGTGCCATTTTAGCCATTGCTGCTGCACTTTGAACATCTGCAATCATACCAGGTCTTGGTGTATTTTGAATTAAGATTGATCTAATTACTAATTGCAGAGGTTGCAATTTAGTATCATCTAAATAAATCATAGCATCAAAGTAACTATTCCATTGAGCTACAAATTGATATAAAAGTAATACTGCAATAATTGGTTTACATACTGGAATCATTATTTTAAAGAAATGTGTAATATCACTTGCACCATCTATAGCAGATGCTTCTCTTAACTCTTTTGGTAAGCTTTGAAAATAAGTTCTTGC
Source organism: Clostridium sp. YIM B02569 (assembly GCF_022320765.1). Classification (NCBI taxonomy): domain Bacteria; kingdom Bacillati; phylum Bacillota; class Clostridia; order Eubacteriales; family Clostridiaceae; genus Clostridium; species Clostridium sp. YIM B02569. The sequence goes on from NZ_JAKJJX010000034.1 coordinate 16,956, forward strand.
GAGTATAATATTCCATACATTAATTGCACCTGGAAGTAAAATCGCCCACACTGTGTTAAGAAGCTTTAGATTGTCAACCAAAAGATATGTTGGCATCAACCCTCCGCCAAAAAACATAGTAATAATATATAAAGTAGTAATAATTTTTTTCCCCACAAAATCTGGTCTAGATAATGGGTATGCAGCTAAAAGTGTGGCTCCAACTGAAATTACCGCATAAGCAGTAGAATAGAATACGGAATTCAAAAATCCTCTTAAAAGCATATCGTCTTTAAATACTCTTGTATATCCTTCTATTGACCATTTACTAAAATCAAATGTTATTCCTTGATTGTTTAATGTATTGGGATCCATAAAAGAAGCGACAACTATATATATAAGTGGTATAATAATAGCTAATACAAAAAGTATTACACCTACATAACCACTTATTGTAATAGATTTATCAGAAAATGATAATTTTTTGAATTTTTTCATTTTCATTTTCATATTCATCTTATATTCCTTCTCCCTCGTTTAATTTTTTAACAATTGAATTCACAACTATTAATAGAACTATATTAATAACTGAATTAAACAAACCTACGGCTGTTGAAAAACTATAATCTCCATTTAGAAGACCCATTTTATAAACATATGTTGGTAAAATTTCTGAAGTTGGTAAATTCAAATCTGTTTGCAAAGCTAATGCTTTTTCAAAACCTACGCTCATAATATTTCCTGCTGATAAAATAAATTGAATAACCATAATTGGCTTAATTGCTGGTAAATCAACATTCAAAATTTGTTGAAAAATATTCGCTCCATCTATAACAGCTGCTTCTGTTAATTCTTGACTTGCATTTGAAAGAGCTGCTGTATAAATAATTGATGCCCAACCAGTTGCCTGCCAAACTGAACTAGCTACATATATAGTCCGAAATGCACTAGGCATTGCCATAAAGTTTGTAGCAGTTCCAAAAAATTGATTAACTGGCCCAATCGGTGATAAGAAAACGATAATCATACCTGAAATTACTATTACAGAAATAAAATTAGGAGCATACAAAATTAATTGAATCTTTTTCTTAATTCCCTCACTCTTTATTCTTGCTAAAAGTAAAGCAAGTATAATCGGTAACGGGAATCCCCACAATATTCCATATAAACTTACCTTTAAAGTATTCATTAACAATGTCATAAAATCTGGGGAAGATAAAAATCTTTCAAAATGTTTTAATCCTACCCACTGACTATGGAAAACTCCCAAAATAGCACTATAATCTTCAAATGCAATTAGTACTCCTCCCATAGGAATATACTTAAAAATAATTAACAGTATTAGTGGCGGTAGCGTGAAGAACAGATATAATTGATAATTCTTTTTGATATACTTTAACTTACTATATATTTTAGAGTTCTTTTTATTAATAATAGGATCTCCACCATCTAATCTGTTAAAATTAAATCTTGTACTTTTTACCCCATTCAAACTTATTTCCCCTTTCATTTTATTATTTAGTTTTTTACATTTGTAACAAAAACTCAATTTACCTTTACAAATCCACTCTGCTTGTTAAGTCTTTTTTGTAAACCTTATCTTTAATTTATAAATAGATATTACCAGATTCCCATTACATTTGTCAATATAAATATTACATTTTATCATCATTATATTTTTACATTTGCACACAAAATATATTATATCTCTTTTTATTTGCTAGCATTTATGTATATATAATTATTTTATTTTACATTTGTCACTTCATTTGTTATACTAATGTCAATAACAATACTTAAAATATTGATATAGATTTTATATGACAAAGAAAGGAGCCTTTAATAATGCTAAATAAGAAAATAACGGTTCAAGATATAGCCGATGAATTGGGGATTTCAAGGAATACAGTTTCTAAAGCTTTAAATAATACTGGAACATTAGCAGAAGCTACAAAATCTAAAATTATTCAAAAGGCAATTGAAATGGGTTACAAACAATTTGCATATGTAAACAATGTATCATCCATTTCTCCCAATTCATCTTTAAATAAAGAAATTGCACTATTAACAAGCAGTATGCCAAACAGTTCCCATTTTGGATCTCATCTTTTATCAGGTTTTGAAGAAAAGATGAGCACTCTTGGCTATAGATTATCTATGTATGTTGTTCGTGATAATGAATTAAATTCCTCAAGCTTACCATCGAACTTTAAACCTGAGTTGGTTGATGGCATAATATGCATAGAAATGTTTGATAAAAATTATAGTGAGCTTATATGTGGATTAGACATTCCTACACTATTTATCGATTCACCTAGCACGCACAACAGTAAACCTGTAAATGCTGATATTCTTTTAATGGAAAATTTCCATAGTACTTATAATATTATTAAAACCCTAATTAATAATAATAAAACAAATATAGGGTTTGTAGGAGATATATATCATTGTGAGAGTTTTTACGAACGTTGGAAGGGTTATTGCTCTGCTCTATTAGATTCAAAACTCTCATTTGATATTAATAATTCTATTATCGAAAACGACAAAGAACCTTATGCTGATCCTGAATGGCTTGGGAACAAGATAATGAACCTTTCAGTTCTTCCTCAAGTTCTTGTATGCGCAAACGATTTTATTGCAATTAATGTCATAAGAGCTCTAAAACATAAAAATATTTCTGTACCTGATGATATTTTAGTATGTGGATTTGATGATTCAATGGAATCAAAAATAATTGAACCTCATCTCACTACTGTTAGTATCCCAAGTTATGAGATGGGAGATATTGCCGCAGATTTGTTACTTTCAAGAATAGATAATCCATCCATTCCATTTAGAACAATCCATGTTCGTACTTCACCTAAGTTTAGGGAATCTACTGGAAACTTATTTAATAAAATCAACTGTTAGCCAATTAAAAACACCCTATAAAGATAGACAATTTAATAAAAGTCCATCTTTATAGGGTCCCTTGTATGTGTGATAAAATACATAGTATTTCAATTTAATATTCTCTTTGAATAATTATTAAAAGCAATATTTCAATAACTAATTAGCCCCTAGCACCCAAGGCTCCTGAATCGTAGTCTTTAAATTATTATAAGCATTAATGAGTGTTCTTAGTGATGAATCTAGCTGCTCACTTTTTAGAACTAATGCATTATAATTGTTTTCTGTCATCAGTCCTACATCTACTTGTGTCTTTGCATATTTAAGTTTTGTGTTAGTTGACTTTATTGTATCATTTAAGTCATTTATTTTATTTTCCAAATCAAGCAACGTTGAATAAGCTTGCTTTAATCCATTTTTTAAACTCTTTTTTGAATCATCAAGCTTAACTTGTGCTTCCTCCACTCCATACTTACCATCTACATATGCTCCATACTTAGTAAGGTCCATATAATACTTCAATGCATTTTTTTCATAATTTATAAGTTGAAGAGCATAAGAACTAAGTCCAATAGAATAGGCACCTTCGTCTAATTCAACTGCTCCTGTAGCATCATCTTTTTTCATATATGAAGCTGGAGATGGAATTCCACCAGATGGCATGCTTGGAATATCTTTATTCATAATATCTTTTACGCCATCATCCTTTAAGTCATCTAAATAATCCTTTGTAAGATTAATTAATTTCTGATTATATTTTAAATAATTTTCAATTTTATCATTTATATATTCATCACTTGAACCATCAATTTTAAATAAATTATATTCTATATTTGGGTCTAAAGTATAATTTGATAAATTCAAATTAGTTAAAACTCTCAAATAATCCATACTATCCTTTAATGAATTTTCTTTTGCAATTATATCATTTTTTAAAGAATTAATTTCAATCTGCTTATCTGTTAATTGATTTGATGTTGCCATGCCTATTTGCACTTTTGTTTTAATAGTTTCTAAGTCTTTATTTTTTATATCTAAATTTGTCTTAGCTTGACTTATATCTATTTGCTTTATAATAATTGCATTATACTTATTAGTGATGTCACTTGATATTTGATCTTGTAAAAAATCTTTCGACTGATTTGTTTGTTTTTCTAGAAGCTCAAGCTTATCATATGGAAAATCATATATTTTTTCACCAAGGCTCTCATAAAAATCATTAGTTTTATCCTGAATATCTTCTTTCTTTCTGTACATAGAAATTTGCTGTGACTTTAAATTTAAATCTTCACTATTAGTTATAGCTGCATTTATAACCTGATCTAAAGTAAGAATTGGTTTACCGTTAGATGATTGTCCATTTATTATTAAATTACTTTCATCATTTATTATTTGAGCACTTACTATTTCATTATTTTTCTGATTCTCTATTGCTAAGACTGGATTTATACTTCCGCTCACTATACTTAATCCAATTCCAATCGCAACTATCTTTTTTATATTCTTCTTCATTTATTCTTCCCCCTTGTATTAAATATTTTCAATTATTAGAAACTGGAACAACAGCATAATCCTTATTTCGGCGAGCTATTGCATAAGTTCAGGTCTATCATAAGTTTCTATCGATATTTTTTCATCTTCTTCCCCTGATATTTTCCTATTTCTATATTTACTCAGTGCAATTCTAGCAGAATATAATGCAATTCCCATTAAAAACCATTCTACTGCATACATTATTCCACTTTTTATATACGGTAATATAACATCCCATCCAACAGCTTTTAAGTTTATGAATTTTAATGGAAGTGCTACATTCATAAATGGCCAAATATTTTTAATTATTCTAGGAAGTCCGCTAGGCATTGCATACTCTGGGAATGGAATTCCACTAGCTAAAAAGGTTACTATATTTATCATGGTAAAAAATTGAGTGAAATATATTAAATTATTAAATAACGCTGCAAATAAAACTCCAATAGCTGTAAGATCAATAAGAAATATTGAAGTCAACGTCAAGTATTCTAAGATATTTCCACGAAGAGGCAAATCAAAATATTTTCCTAAAATGCATAATGCAATTAAACTTGAAATTACTGATATGAGAATAATCATTAAAACTCTTGCTAAGAGAATAAGTATGTTTTTCACAGTATCTTTTGATTTAAAATTTATTGAAGTTAACTTTTCTCTATTTTTTATTAATGCAGGCACTAAAAATGTCATAAGAAAGGTTCCTTGTAATAAATATGGTACAAGAGAATACATCAAGTACCTTATATAGCTAAGCTGTGGTTCATAAAGAACACGTTCACTATATGAAAAAGTCGTAATAGCTTTCTTTGCATTATATGGCATCATATTTTTGCCTTCAAATACTTTAAGTTGAATTCCAGCATTTATAGTTCCTGTGACTCCATTACAATATGCATATAAATTACTTCCAACAACAACATTTGTTTCATCTATTAATAGTGCAACACTAGGGGATTTCTTTTTGACAACATCTTTGTTAAAATCTTTAGGAATCACCATTCCCCCACTAACCTTTTTCTCCTTAATTGCCTGTTGTAATTCCTCTTGTGAATCAGCATAATAACTAATATTCACACCTGGACTCTTTTTAAGTTCTTCTATTATAGTTCTGGATAAAGATGAGTTATCCATATCTACTATTCCGAAAGGGATATTTTCAATATAGACTTTGCTGAAAATGCAAGCCACAAAAATCACTATACTAATGTGAAGTAAACTAAGTGAAATAATACTTTTTTTATCTCTAGCTAGAAACTTCAGAAACCTCATCTTTTTTCCTCCTCCTAATAACTTTATTTAAAATTTTCTCTTTAATATTAGTTCTTTTCTTTGAAATACTTTTAATTAGCAGTATAACTAACATAATAATCCATGTAAAAATCATATATTTTATCAAATAATATATATTAGGCACGACATCATTAAAATTTAATCCTAAAAGAGATAGGTCTCTCATTGGAATTCCATAATATAAGAAAGGAATGATTTTAGATAATTTTTTAAACACCTCAGGTGCAGCCATTAGTGGAAATGTATACCCTGACAGTAAAACAAAAGATGAAGCCATAAGACTAGAACTACTCACTGCTTCCAGTTTATTTTTTATAATTAATCTAAATAAAATCCCTAAATTTATCATAGTAATACTAAAAGTTATAGTTAGTGCAATCCCAGCTTTAACTGATCCTCTATAAGGCATTTGAAAATATTTATATTGTATAAACATTAGTAGAAAAATTGACATTGAACCTATTAATCCAAAAATGATACTTTTAACTAGTAAGAAAAAATAATTCTCCTTTTCCTTTACTACTAATACACCAAGTGAAATAATTCCTATCTGGGCAATTCCAATTAACATTCCTTGAAGCAAAAAATTAGCTGTGCTTCTTGCTGAATTCCCTAAAAATATAGAATCAGTTTGTATGGGAATAATATTATTTTTAACTTCCTGAGGCATTATCCCAAGTTTACCTTCCCCAATCTTCATTAAATAACTAACTTTAATAGTCCCCAAAATTTCAGCTATTCTAGTCTTACCTGCACTTACTGCTGACATCTGAGAACCATCATAACAAATCATGATTTTAGGCGCTTTTCCATCGTTTAAGTCTTTATTAAAATTTGCAGGAATGATAATACCAACCACGACTTTCCCTTCATCCATTAAATTTTTAATATCATTATCATTCTCACTATAATTAACTACATTAAATACTTCATTTGTATTTATTTGAGTAATAAAATTTTTACTCAAAGTAGAATCATCATGATCAACTATCATTGTAGGAACATTTTTTACTACATGTTCACTATATGTATAACCTAAAGCATAACTAGAAATAGCTGGTATTATCAAAAGTAACATAACAGAAACTATAATCTCCTTAGACTTTATAAATCTTTCTTTAAGCTTCAATACTATTTCCTTCATACCCATTCTCACATCACTTTCCAAAATCAACAAAAGCAGTCATTCCAGAACGGAGTGGCTTATCGTTATCAGTCAATTCAACTTTAACACCATAAGATAGTACATCAAATTCACCATTATCATTTGTTGCTCTTTTAACTGCAAAATCAGCATCTTTATTAATTCTAACTACTTTCCCCTTAAATTCCTCGTCTTTATATGCTGGAATCTTTACAGAAACTTCTTGTTCTAAGTCTACTTTAGATAAATCTGTTTCCCTAACATTACACAATATTGATGGTTCATCGGTCTTAGTAACTACAATAAGCTGCATTCCTGTTGATATAACTTCTCCTGCTTCAACATTTACTTGTGTTATTGTCCCATCTTCTGGTGCAGTAACTGTAGCATAATTAAGATTTACATTAACTCCTTGAAGTGCTGCTTCTGCCTGTTTTATTTGGCCTTCAACTGCTTCAACTGATGCATTTGCCTGATCCACTTGTGCCTGAGCAGCCTTTATATCTTCTGGTCTTGCACCACTTTGTGCTATATCATACTTATCTTTTGCTACCTGCATTTGAGTTTCAGCATTATCAAAATCTGACTTAGGAATTGAACCTTGATCATATAAAACTTTTAATCTATCTACAGTTATCTTTGCAAGATCATAAGCAGACTTAGCTTGGTCAATTTCTTCTGGTCTTGCACCATTTTGAGCTAACTCAAGCTTTGCACTTGCAGCATCCCTAGCTGCCTGTGCAGCATTTAGCTGAGATTTTGCTGTTTCAATCTGAGCCTCTACTTGAGCTTGTTGAGCTGCCAATGTATCACTATCAACTATAAGTAAAACATCTCCTTTCTTTACATTATCACCTTCCTTAACTTTAATTTCTTTGACCTTTCCAGGAATTAATGTATTTACATTAACATCTGTCATGTCAACATTAGACTGCACTATTAAATTACTCTGAGCCTGCTTTACTAGTTTGTCCCCAGTTAATGTAGATACTGGCGTGCATCCTGTAAATATATTAGCTACAACCATTGAAAATACTACTAATGCTACATTTTTTACTTTCATAAAATTCCTCCTAAAATATAATTTAGAAAACTTTATTTTCTAAACTTTAAACCTCATAAGTTGTATATTTATTGTTAACTTAATTAGAATTAATACATATATTGACATTATATTTTTTATGAATTATCCTTTATATAGACACAAGTCTATTATAGAAATATGTGGATTCTTATTCAATAATCAATATTAATGGATAAGTCTGTTAATAAACTAAAATGATAAATTTGTCTATTAAATGGGGGATTACAAATGACAGATAGGCGTAAAAGAAAAACACAACAAGCTGTTCAAACTGCTTTTGCCAAATTACTATCAAATAAAGATATAAAAGATATTACTATAAAAGAATTATGCGAAGAAGCAGACATTAATAAGAGCACATTTTATTTACACTACAGGGATATTTATGACTGTGCAGATAGTTTTATGAATGATGCTGTCGATAAAACCATTAAAGTCATAGAACCTTATAACTTTACCGAATTAATAAATCACATGCCAGAAATAATAGAAAAAACATTAGATATATTTAGAGAAAATAGGGATCTTTATGTTCCATTTTTTAATTCACCAAGGCACTCTTTTTCTATGTATAAGACAAAACAACTTATAATAAAAAAGCTTTTAGAAAAAACTCAAAATGATGAAAAATCAAGACTTGTAAATAAGAGTAGCATATCCTTTATTGTATTTGGACTTTTTGGTGTTCTTGAAGAAATAGAATTTGATGAAATAACTCCTGAAATAACTTCAGCACTAACATCTAAAATTCAAAATGGATTTATTCATTCTGAAGATATTTATTAACTTAACGCATTTTTGTATTAAACTCTAAAGAACTAAAAAACAACGGAGCGATTATATCCAGTTCTTTATATCTGGTATATTATCCCTCCATAAATTCTAAAATACAATAATTTTGTTTTTCATTCACTTTCTCCATATTATAATTTTCAAAATAAGTCTACATAACTATTTCTCAATTATTATCTTGCTTTAGATGAGAGCTAATTGCTTTTTAAAGATATACCGCTCTAAATATATTTTCCAAACTTCTTAACTAAAATCTCAAATAAATTCCTTTATATAACTTGACAAAAAAAGGAATTAATATTATAAATATATATATAATAAATGTACTTATAATAAATGTATATATTAAAGGAGATGTTAAAATGGAGTTAACATTCAAATTAGAAGTAAATGCACCTAAGGAAGCTATTTGGTCTTATTATGCTGATCTTGAAAAAAGAAATATTTGGGAAGAAGATTTAGAAAGCATTAAATTTAATGGAGAATTAAAAACAGGAACTACTGGAACAATGAAACTAGAGGGAATGCCAGAGATGTCTTTTACTCTTACTAATATCGTTCCTAATTGTTCTTATTGGGACAGAACTGATGTCCCTGGGGTTGGAGGCATATATTTTGGACATGACATATTGCAAAAAGATGGTAAAACTTTTATTCAACATACTGTGAGATTAGATAAAGAAAATCCAACAGAAGATGATTTAAATTTTCTTTGCAATGTATTTTCTGATGTCCCTAAATCCACTATGATAATCAAAAAGGAGGTTGAAAAATAAATTGGATTTTCCATCAAATCGTTTTAAAGAGGATGCTGAATCGTCAACTGGACTTCTTTTTATTCGCGTATATAATAAATGGCACTCTATTATAAATCAAGAATTACGTAAATTAGGGATCACTCATCCTCAATTTGTAGTGCTTACTACCTTAAACTTTCTCAGTCAATCTGACGATAATGTGACGCAAGTGAGTATCTCTAAGATGGCAGATATGGATGTCATGTCAGTATCCCAAATCGTTAAGGGATTAGAAAAGAAGGAATTTATAAGAAAAACTATAAATCCGAAAGATAGTAGAGCAAATGCAATTATACTACTGCCAAAAGGACAAGAAATAGTAAAACTCGCTCTTCCTGCCGTTGAAAAAATAGATGATAATTTTTTTGGTATTTTACAGGAAAATGAAAAACTCTTTCGTAAGTATCTAAATCAACTAGATTAATATTTATTTAAATATCATACCAAAATAAAAAATGGATAGATCGCAAAATATCCATCCATTTTTATATATTTAAATAGGTTATACATTAAATATAATTTTTATATGGAAAACTGGCTTATGTGCTAAATTATATAGTATTCTTAATAAGAACTTTAAATAGTTAAAAGCCCTCTTCCAAGAGTTCTGTCATACATATCTCTCTTTATCCTTTATTTGTACCAAATTCAATTTCACTGAATATTCCATTCTTCTTTTAAAATCGCATATATTACATCATCAACCCACTCATTATTAAACCAAAAATTTTTTTTAAAATGTGCCTCTTTTCTCATTCCAATTCTCTCAAGCAAAGTAATAGATTTTTTATTTTGAGGATCAACCGACGCCGTTATTCTATGTTTATTTAAAACATTAAACAAGTAATCTATCACGCCTGTTACTGCTTCAGTAGCATATCCTTTTCCTTGATATTTTTCAGATAATGTATATCCAATTTCAACTTGCAAATTATCTTCATCACAAAAGTGAATACCAACATCTCCTATGAACTCATTAGTTTCTTTAATTATAATTCCAAGCTGGTACCATGTATCTGGTATATTGGGAATTCTTGATATTTTTTCAGAAATAAATTCTTCTACTTCTTTAAGCAACTTAGGCCTCCAAGTTTGAAATTTACCTATTTTTTCACTTGACCGATATTCAAAAATTGATTCAGCATCTAAAGGCTTAATACACCTTAATTCTAATCTTTCCGTTAAAATATTTATTTCATTTGCATTCATTACTTTTTCCTCCACTAGCATTCCGTGTACTTTGTTTAGTGTTACCTTCATGTGGTAATTATAACATAGTTAAATAATCATTATTAATATGATATTTCTTCTCTATTACCATATAACCCCCTTTGGACAAATACTATATTGCTTACTAAAGGCTGAACTATAATTGGAAGAACTGTATCCATAATTAATTCCAATATCAGTAATAGTTTTATCTTTTTCAACCTTAAGACTTACTGCACTTTGATCAATTTTTATACGTTTGATAAAAGAATATACACTTATTCCTGTTTCTGCTTTAAACATTCTACTAAAATGATATTTTGAAAAGTTACAGTAATTAGCAACATCTTCAATAGAAATTTCCTCATCTATATGCTGCAAAATGTATTCAATGCTTTTATTTATCAAAGATTTTTTAATTATCACTTTAAGGCCCTCTCCCAAATACTTTTTATATAGACTAAAAATTTTGTTTTGATAAAAGTTTACTTTCATTATAAAGAAATATTACTGAAATGCTGATTTTCAATAACAACATTAAATAGAAAATACAAGCTTTTCCAATCATTATTTTCATATTTATTTTATATTTAAAACATCTCTCACTTCTTTAAATTATAACATATTTTGTAAATACATCATCACTTATGACACCTTGCTTTCACTTATAAAAATAGCCTTAGACAATATATAAATGCCTAAAGCTATAAATCATATTTATGATATAAATTCATCGTATCAGTATAAAATACTAAAATCTCCGCATGCTCCATATTGTTAACAAATTAAAAGTTTAGAAGTATCTACATCAAATAGCACTTAAAATATATAAGTCTCTTACTTCTATTTTATAAATTTTCGTCTATATACAGACATTAATATAATAATGTTAAAAACAATTAAATATATTCCCGTATGCATACTTATAACTTTTGAAACCATTAGAACAAGTAACAATATAAATATTATTAAATTTAGTATTAAAAATCTACTTATTTTATGTTTCTTATCTAAATCAGACATTTTTTGAAGTTCGCTTATTTTACTATAATGCTCTAAACATGGTATTGTTGTAAAAATAGAAACTGCCATTATTGGTATAGAAATAATTAAAAGCACTGTATTATATATATCAGGCAAATAGCTATATTTAACAAAAGCCATTAAAATAAAAAGTATACTAAAACAAATAGAAAATGGTATTGCCACCTTTTTTAGCGATTGATACATGCTTATATGCTTTTCTATTTCAGTATCATTATCAGTATAAATTTTTTTTATTCCTTCAGGAGCACTAAATATATGAATTATATTTCCTATCGAACACACATTAGTCCATCCTACTTCATTAAAATATGAAAAATATTCTTCATCTGGATTTATTCTATAATCTAAAGCATATTGCAGTTTTTCAGGCTCAGCTTTTTTTAATTTATATCCCATAAATGCAAATTTCTCTAATTTCCATCCGCTACTAGCATATTCAGATAGCATCTGCATTTCCTCGTACTCAGCATATGATAATCCCTTACTCATAATATATTTTGTACCAAACATCTATTATAACATCTCCCTATCATTAAATGCATTCTCAGCAATTTTAACCATTTTACGCTTTCTTTCAAGCTCATTTTTTAAAGATTCGATCCCTTTATCAGTAATTACATAAACTTTTTTCTTTTCTGATTCTTGCGTAAGTTCTATAAATTCTGCATCAAGAAGTTTTTTTATGCTCGTATATAATGATGCAGGACCTATTGAGAACTCCCCTTCTGACATTTCCTCAACTGATTTCATAATTAAATAACCATGCTTAGGCCTTATTAAAGATAATAAAATATAGTAATACGCATCCGTAAGTTCGCCCATATCTAAAGAATTATTTCTAGCCAGATCTCATACACCTCCACTATATCATTTAACGATATATCATTAAATAAACTATATCATTAAAAGATATATATGTCAATAAATGATATAGTATATTTTTAATATAAATACTATTATTGGTATATTGTCTAAGTAATAGTATTATATTTACAGGGCTTATTATGAATTTTCTTCTTTAAATAAAACAAGAAGTTTTATGCTTCTACTCCAAGTTGGTTATTCTTAATGTCACTATTAATATTACTGTGATTCTTATATAAAAAATCTCAAAAAAAATAGTAGCCCCATTTGCAATTTGGATAGCTACCATTTTTAATAAAAAACAGTTATTTTTGCTTAAACTTACTTATCATCATTTATTTGCGATATGATTCATGGTATCATTAGCAAGTAATAATGCTTTTATAAGAATAGAATATCTGGTTTTGAGACATCATATTTAGAATTATATTTTAATTACCTTTCTTATTTATACTTTATTTTAAATTAACTGTAACAATCTTATCTTCAATTATATATTTTATTCTACCATCATTAGAAACAGATGTAGTATTTGTATTTATTTTGTTAAAAGTATATGGAATAATTTTTATGGAATTTATATTAAAATGTTTTTCAGGTAACTCATGTACATAATTTCTATAAAAATATGCTCCATTCCCTATTTCTGCTCGTAAAGGCACTGAATCACCATTTGCATCAACAATATCATAATAGTAATTTGCATCTTTATTATTTTCATGCGCACTAAAACCCTTTGAATCACCAGAAATAAACACTTTATCTGGTGTAATAGTAATATTGCCCAAAGAAAGTTCATTATCACCAATTATAATATTTTTATCTACCTTGACATCTTTAGTATCTTTTTTATAATTCGTAGAATCATAGACAAAGCTATAAGTAAAATCTGAAGAACTAATACCATATTCTTCAGCTAAAGAAGAAAATACTAACTTTACATCTTCCTTATCAGTTAATGGTAATTCCATCATTTCTACCTCAAGAATCACATTAGTTTCTTTCTCAAGTTCATTATTTTCTACCTTATCGTATCCAACAAAATCCTTATATCCTGCAATACTATATCCAACATAATCAGAACTTCTCTCAATTTTTTTTCCGTTAATATAAATATCTGGAACTAATTTATGGTTAATATCAACAAGGTCATTTTTTTTCTTATTAATATTAAAATTAATAATGATTCTTGAATTATCAGTAAAAAACTCATTTAAAGTAAGCTTAACATCTTTACTCTCCAAAGTTTTCCCTATCTCAGTTGAATAGTTTTCTCCAGTAGTATTAATGCCTAACCATTTATTAATACTATCTTTAAAGCTTGCTGCTCCTGCTAAAACCTCATCTCCATGAATTCCTAAATTTACAATCAAAAGCAAGGCTACTATAGCTGCTAAGGCCTTCTTTTTATTCCAAAACAATGTTTTCTTTTTAGACGTTGTAAATTGTCTCATGAGTTTCTTCTTTTCTAATTCATCAACCTCTTCTATTACATACTGTGAAAAATCTATTTCTACATTATTTAATAAACTATATTCATCTTTCATGGCTTATCCCTCCTTATGGTTTAGAAAATATACTTCTAAGCTTACTCTTTCCTCTAGAAATTCTGTTATATAACACAGAGGGTTTAATATTAAACTCTTCACTAACTTCCTTTACAGATTCTTCTTTTACGAAAAGCTTAATAAAAAGTTGCTTATCAAATAAACTAAGGTATTTTAAAATTTCCTCTGTTTCATATTCTAATTCATTTTTTAAAGCCTCTTTTTCTATTGTGAAGTCACTTTCTATATCTAGTTCAGATATATCCATATGCTCAAGAGTTTTTAAATATTTTCTCTTATAATCTATAGCTCTGTACTTTGCTATTGCGGCTATCCAATTTTTTAAAATATTCTTTTCTTTATCAAAGCTTGTGATATTACTCCATATTTTAAGATATACATCATTAATGCATTCCTCATGATACTGTGGAAAATTGTATAAATGTTTCTTTACTATAGCTTTTATTAATGGTGCATATTCATTAATAAGTAACTCCATGCCTTTTTCACTTCTTTTTTTTATTAATGAATAGATTTCTTTATCCATAGCAAAATCCCCCTTTCTGACAATGCCTTACACTTACTATTACGGATAGGGTAATCCTAATTCTATCAATGAATAAAATTTTTTATTTCTTTGTACCTTATATATAAGTACTTTCATAATAAAAATAAATCTATTAATTGATAACTCCCAATATCTCTATGGAAATTGCATACATTCATTATAATTCCAAGAGATATTTAAAAATTTATATTATTTCTATCCAAGCTGCAAAAATTCTAATATTATACCTTTAATTCTATCATCATAAGACAATATATTATCCAGATTTTAAGCTCCAAAAAATAGTAGCCCCTATTTGCAATTTGTATGGCTACTATTTTTAATAAGAAAACAGTTATTTTTACTTAAACTTACTTATCGTCATTTATTTGTGATATGATTCTCCGTAACTACTTCAAGTGAGGTTTTTCCATTTCATTCTCATGCAATTTCTATCCAGTGACTTAAGATATTATCTATTACAAAGCCTCTTTTTAAATACATATTTAAAGCAATTGAGTTTTTTTCAATAACAGTTAATGTAACCTTATCTACATTAACTCCATTTAAAGTGTATATAGCAGTTTCTAATAATCTCTTGCCATAACCTACACCTCTAAACTCATTACACAAGCCAATATCAAAGCTCCCAACCTTATTCTCTATCTCTATATTCATAAATCCTATTAATTTGTTTTTATCTCTAACTAAATAATATCTATTTTCACTATTATCATTTAAATATTTCTCTATATCCTCCATTTCGTAATAGCAACCATGGGGCATATCACTAAATGATTTATTAAAAACATTAAGATACTCTTCCTTATTTTTCTCTGATAGATTAATTAACTCTAAGGGTTCACTAGTTGTTTTCCTATTTTCAAGTTTCATTTTATAGGAATTATAACTTGAAATATATCCCCACTCATTAAGTAACTTTAAGATTTTCTCATTCCTTACCCCTAATAAGATTTTGCTGCCCCCTTTACATTTACCAATATTAATGGCAGATGTAAGAAGCTCACTTACAATATGAACCTCATTCTCTACATTATTAGCTACAGTTAAGAAATGAATATATACCACTCTTAAATACTTTATAGCTTCTAGGATAACTTTTACTGAACCTACTACCTTATTATCCCTAAAAAAAAATAATATTCCCTCACCAAAATTATAAACCTTTGTATTAAATTCCTCTTTTATTTGTGGTATAGATTTATCATTTTTTTCTAAGCTATTTAAATATAATTGTACCTCTCTTATTTCATCCCCATTTAAATTTCTAAACTCTTTTATCATCTCAGCCCACTCCTATTCCTTAACCCAGTACTTAGTACAATCATTGCTTCTATCTATAAATCCATACTCAATTAAAGCTCTTCTTATGGTTGCATAGTCCTCAAAAATCCTTTTTAATACTCTATTTATTTCCTTCTCAGTATAAATCCCACCTGTAGAGAAGTTTTTCACTATTTCCCCTAAAACTATAATCTTCTTCTTTTCCTTAGCTGGGTAGGATTTTAAAGCATTTGTTTCATCCATATATGCCTTAATAGTTACTTCTCTTTCCTTATCAGTAATATTATATCTATCATCTAAGGTTGTAGCAGTTTTGTGAGGATCTGTTATAACTTCCTTATCTAAAACATTTATCTCCTTTGATGCTGTATCACTTAAAAGCTCCATTACAGCTAAAAATAGCCTAGCTTGCTTTTCCTTTTCCCTTAGCTTAAATCTGTGGTTTCTAATAGTTGATTGGGCTATGCCAAGCTTTGTTGCTATCTCCTTGTCTGAAAACCCTTGAGCCATTAATTTTATTAGTTCTCTATGAATCTCAGATATTCCTGTAAAGTCTGAATTCATATTTAATAAATAACCTAAGGAAGAATTATGCACTTCTTTAATATGGATTTCAGTTATTTTTTTTGCATCATAAAAATCCTCTTCTTTCTTAAATATTCTCCCTTTTTCAAAGCTACTATTGCAAAATATACAAGTAAACTCTTCTGCTCCTTCAATGTAACCTTTTTTAATCTCATCTATAGATGACTCCCATAAAATTTCATTCCCCTTCATTACTCTCACTCCAATCCCAAAACTTTCTAGTTATATTTTATATAACAATTCCATTTTTGTCTATATATAACTAAACATTTTTAATATTTGTTTATATTTTAAAAACTGTGCTTAAATACCAGTAATATATTTAAATCTACTCTTAAAAGTCTTGCTAGTGCTGTTAATATAGTTATATATGAATAGTAACTACCATTTTCCCATTTATTAACTGCTGGTGTTGATATACTCAGATAATCAGCAACTTTTTCTTGAGTTAACCCTTGAGGGTTTTTTCTCTTTTATAATTATAAGTTGAATTTAATTATTACTTGTGATACGATATTTTTGTTTATAAAAATAGCCTTAGGCAAGTTATATCATTGCCTAAGGCTATAAACCGCATTTACTTATGATACAGTTCACCGTATCATAAGTAAAGAGTCAAGCTTTTTTATTATACCTCTCTCACCATTTATATTATTAATTTACCACTCTCAAAAATTGATATAAATAGAGTCCTTAAGCCGTTTTATATCACTTATAGGTGGTAATCCAAACATTCGCGCATACTCACGACTAAATTGAGATGGGCTTTCATAACCAACCTTATAACCTGCCTCCGCTGCTTCTAGCACTTCTGAAAGCAGCAGTCTCCTTGCTTCTTGTAATCTAATCTGCTTTTGATATTGTAGCGGACTCATTGCAGTAACCTTCTTAAAGCAATGGTGCAACGATGAAGAACTCATATTAATTTTCCTTGCTAATTCATCAATCCGCAGTGGTTTCTCAAAATTATTATTAATCAAGTTAATAGCTTTTGAGATAGCCCGTGCATGGCTGCCTATCACAGCAAATTGCTTCAATATGTATCCATGTTTATCTTGTAAAACTCTATAAAGTATTTCTCTAATAAATAGAGGAGCAAGAACTGGAATTTCCTCTGGCGTTTCTAAAAGGCTTACAAGTCTTAGCAATGCATCAAGAAGTGATGCATTACCTTTTGTTACAGTTAATCCTCTTTCCAAGCCAGGCTTTTCTTCAAAATCTTGTTTTGATTCTTTAATGATATCAAGAATTTGATCTGAATTAAAACTAAGCCTGACACATAAATATGGCTTCTCAGGAGTAGCTTCAATTATTTTACCTATAATAGGCAAATTAACAGATGCAACTAAATAAGAGCTTGCATCATATCTATAACTTTCTTTTCCTAGAATTACAGTTTTCGCACCTTGTACAATTACGCATATGGATGGGATGTAAATCGAATGCAGTGGTTCTGAAATATTAGAGGCACGTATTAAATCCAATGATGGTATATCAGTTGATTGAAATCCATCTCTATAAGTAAATTTCTCAACTAGAGATGCCAGACGCCTTTGCTGATTACATAATTTATAATTTTTTATATTGTAAATCCTTTTTTCCATAATAATATCTCCTCATAAAAAAATTATAATTTCTTTTGCAGGATTGTGCAATGATTAGGAATAAATAGGCTACCTATTCATATCTAAATTATCCTATAATCAAATCAATAAATAAAGAATATGCAAGACAAGAATATTTACTCAATGTAAATACTCTCATATATCTTTAATTATAAGTAAATTATTTTAATGGAGGTTTATATCAATGAGAAACTTAGAAGGTAAAGTTGCAATAATAACAGGTGCATCTAGAGGAATAGGAAGTGCTATAGCTAGACAATTATCTGCACTTGGAGCTAAAGTAGTTGTCAATTATTCTAATAATGCAGTAAAAGCAGAAGAAGTTGTAGAAGAAATAACTAAATCAGGTGAGCAAGCTGTTGCAATTAAAGCTGATGTTAGTAATATAAAAGAGGTTGAAAGATTATTTTCAGAAACAATAACTAAATTTGGAAAGGTAGATATATTAGTAAATAATGCAGGCGTAATACTTTATAAATTACTTTCTGATGTAACAGAAGAAGAATTTGATAAGCTTTTTAATATAAATGTAAAAGGTACTTATTTTGCATGCCAACAAGCTATGAAACATATGGAGAATAACGGAAGAATCATTAATTTTTCTACCTCAGTGGTTGGAAGTATGTTTCCTACTTATAGCGTTTATGCAGCTACAAAAGGAGCAGTTGAACAAATAACACGTCAATTAGCAAAGGAATTTGGTCCTAAAAAAATTACAATTAATGCTGTAGCACCCGGTCCAATAAATACTGAACTTTTCAACATTGGAAAGACAGATGAGCAGATAGAAGCAATTAGACAAATGAATTCTTTTGGACGTATTGGTGAACCAGATGATATAGCAAATGCTATTGAATTTTTAGTTAGTGATAAGGCTCAATGGATAACAGGTCAAACTCTTCGAATTAATGGTGGATATGTTTAATACTCTCATCTATAAAAGAAACAAAGTTTTTTAGCCAACATCCCCTAAGACCGCATTATTCCAGCATATTCTGAAGAATATATATTCTAATATTCTTCAGAATAAATATGGCTTAGAATATATATTCTTCACAATATTTATGGTAAAGAATATTAGAATACACTAGTTATCTACAGCAAATAGAGGCCGTTACATCTAAAACAGCCTCTACCTTTTATTAATCTTCATCTATTTTTACTCTCAGCATTCTATTCTTAACTTTTACTGCATATTTTAATTCATATACTGGTATGCCTTTATTAATTGCATCTGCAATTTCATCCATTTCTTTTTTAATATTTTCTTCATCAGCATACCATCCAAGTACAGTTGATTTTTCTCCCCAAAGTGCTCCGCTATTAATACCGATTAACCAATATTTAGGCTCATCTTTTTTTGCTTTATACATTACACTTGACGCTGAAACTTTATAGCAGTTAACAATTGATTTTCCGTCATATGATTTAATAGTAATTTTTCCAGTTGGCAGAATTACATTATTAGATAAAGGCTTATTATTTTCACTAGACCTTATCTCACTCAACATCAAATAATCTAAAGATACATTAAATTCTTTAGATAAGATAAGCAATTTCTCCATTTCTGGATATCCACTTCCCTGCTCCCATTTAGAAACTGCCTGGCGGCTTACTCCAACTATTTCTGCTAGTTTCTCTTGTGAAATATTTCTTTCTTGCCTAATTAATTTTAAATTATCTGAAAAACTCATGACTCCATACCTCTTTTCTTTATTATTATGTGTAAATTATAATGAGTTTTACACTAAAATAACACCAACCTGTAATTGCAAACCCGCAACTTGTATTTGCATTGCCAATAAACTGCATAAAAAACTTAGTTATAAATTACTTCTTATTAAAATTATTTCATTAAATAAAAATAATCACACTACCAACCCGAAATTTTAATAGTGTGATACTTTAATAGAATATTTACTTTTTATATCTTATAAATCATTATACATATTTCTTTAATAGATTTAAATTTAAAGCTCTAGAAAAATAAGTTCCTAATTAAGGCTAGATTTCAATATATTAAATGTTAATATATTTATTGCTCCCAACTTTCGTAATGAACCATATCTTCAAGCTTCTTTCTTGGGCGAGCTTTAGGAGTTTCATCTGGATATCCAATAGTTAAGACTCCAACTACATATTTATCTGACGGTATATTTAATACTGGTCTAATTTCTTCCTGTGTGAATTCTGCAACCCAGCAAACGCCTAGTCCCAAGTTATTAGCTTCCAGTAGCATATATCCTGTTGAAATTGAAGTATCTCTAATTATTCTTTTTAATTCATCCTGAGGACTGTTATCATCTAAATACACATCCCCTTCTTTAATTCTGCAACGTATATCTGCAACACATACAATAAATACTGGAGCTGTAAACATCCATTTTTGATTATGAGAAGCTTCTACTATTTTTTGTCTCATTTCTTCAGATTTAACCACTATGTAATGCCAAGGCTGAGTATTGTTACCTGATGGAGCAAGCCTTGCACTTTCTAGTAATTCATTTATTTTTTCGTTTTCTACTGGTTTATTACTATATTTTCTTATGCTTCTACGCATTTCAATTTCTTTAATCATTTATATAAATCCCTCTCTTCATGGAATTTTAGTACATTTTACACATAATTATAACATATTCAATAGAACACTATTCTTTATTTTAGAAGGACATCTTTTCTAAATAACTACTTTATAATGCTATAAATATATGAATCATGATATGTACCATGATGATAACGATATTTTCTCAATATACCTTCTCTTAGAAATCCTGCTTTTTGCAATACCTTTTGAGCAATGATATTCTCCTCGTCAGTATCAGCTTCTATCCTTACTATTGGGTAATTCTCGAATATATACTTTACTATTAAATTAAGTATAACTGTTCCATTTCCTTTGTTACAATTATCGGAACTTAGAACTAAGCCAATTCTCACAATTCCTTGTCTATAAAAACTTAAGTAGAGCAATCCAATTGTTTGCTCTTCTCTTTCTACATTCAATATTTGAAACTCAGAGGAGCAAAAACCATCTTTCTCATATTCAAGTTGTAGTTTTCGAAATGATTCAAATTGAAATTCTTGATAATTTCCACGTGTCTTTTGTGAATTAAATTTATAAATTACTTTTAAATCACGTTCCTCAATAGTTCTTATATTAATATCTCCTTCTGTAATCATTTTTTATCCTCCTCCAGTATATATCTTTAAAATAATTTAAATTGTTCCTTCTAAAAATATCTTCAAACTACAAACATCATTAAATATATGATTTGCATTAATTTTTTTCAACTCTTCTAAGTCAACACTATTTGACCACGCTACTGATAAACACGTTACGCTTGCTTTTCTACAGGCCACTACATCAGAAAGTGCATCACCCACATAGCAAAATTCATCCTTATTAATACAATATCTTTTTAGAATCTTTATAATGTTATTGTACTCCATTAATTTTCCTAATCACTCTACATGGATTTCCAACTGCTACACTATTTTCAGGAATATCCTTTGTTACTACACTACCTGCCCCTATAACACTTCCATTTCCAATATTAACTCCAGGTAAAATAATAACTCCGCCTCCAATCCAACATCCATAACCTATAGTAATAGGAAGTGCATAAGTATGGCAAAAATATTCCCCAGTTTCTGGATTCCAATTTTCTACTAATCGGTCCTCTAGCTCTATTGGATGAGTTGCTGTATAAATTTGCACATTAGATGCAATTAGTACATTATTGCCTATAATGATTTTATTGCAATCTACAAAAGTACAATTCATATTAACAGATACATTATTACCAATATGGATATTGCGGCCATAATCACATATAAATGGAGATCCGACCGATACATTACTCCCTATTCTACCAAAAAGGTGCCTTAGAATTTCTCTTTTTTCTTCCTTATCCTCATAGCTAAGACTATTATATTTTGAAAGTGATACTCTTGCTGTCTTTTTAAACCCTAAAAAAATTTCATCATGACAGTTATAATTCTCTCCTGCCATACATTTTTCTAATTCTGTTTTCATATTATAATGCTCCTTTTTTCGTAATTGCGTTTATCAATAGTATAAGAAACATCTTGTTACATATCTAGTAACAAGATGTTTCAAAATTCATATTCTTCTTGCCAATGCTTCTATAAGAAATAACACTGGTACTTGTGTAGTAGCATTATATCCACCATTAGCTTGATGCATATCCATATTGTATGAAATATTCCAGTCTGACATCTTAGCAATAGTCGAATTGGACTGATTCGTTATACTCAAAATGTTACATTTACTAACTTTGAATTGATTTATTAAGTCTATAACACCCTTTGTTTCTCCAGAAACTGAAAGTGCAATTACCACTGTAGTCTTCATATCCTTCGTAATTGGATAAAATGTATCTTCCAATCCCATTGAAAATTTCCCCAAGTTAGAGAAATATCTTGCCCCATATTTCGCAAGTGCACCAGATGAACCTGAACCTAAAAATAACACTGTTTCTGATTTTCTAATCACCTCTGCACCTTGCTCTATTTTCAGCTCAAAGGAATTAATGTTAGTTTTCTTAAAGTAATTTAACATCTCAGTCAAATCACTTTGTGGTGGTATTTCCTGCATTCTATGTACATATTTTTCAAGTCTTTCTTTGAATTCCTTATACCCATCACAATCTAACTTATTGCAGAATCTAATAATCGTCGATGTTGATACCTGAATTGCACTAGCTAATTCTCGAATAGTCATATAATGTATTTTTTCTTCATTCTCAATAATATACTTATATATCTTTATTTCAGTTTCATTAAATCTTTGAATATTATCATACGAAAACATTGTCTCCTCCAACAAAGTTACTATTTATCTTTTAATTACCTTAAGATTACGATACACTTCTTGCCTTTACATTTCAAACTCCAGGTAAATTAACACTCGTGAACACTAATGCTTCCTTCTTTGAATGCAAGATATTCTGAACTAGCATCGATTGTGTAGATATAATATTCTCCAGGCTCATCTGCTGTTATTTCATAACTTCCTGATAAATCTTTAAAATTTTCTCCTTTTACCATTTTCCCATTTACTACATGGCCGATTACTGCTGTTTGATTCTTCGTTGCTTTTGATTGATATTTATCAAAATTAAATACTAATGAATCTCCTTTATTTAGTTTCCAACCGCTACCATCATCCTTCGTAAATACACCTATACTGCCATTTGTCTCTATTATCTCTGGAGTTATATATTCATTGTTTTTTTCTTCTGTTACAAAGTCACTAATCAAAACTGAATCCAATAGATTCATTTCATCAGGTATATTTTTTATAGTTTTACTATATTTCAGCATGTTATGCTCATCATATTCTTCTACCCGCCCTTTTCCCTCTGCAACTTCCGCCCCAACTAAGTGCTTATTCTTTTCCGTAATGTACGCGGCACCCTTTATTGTATATTTATTATATTGTGTATTGTGATAAAAAATTAAAAAAGCTATAATGCAACAAACTAAAACACTACAAAATGCAATAATTTTTCTTTTCATAATATCTTCACATCTTTCCACATAATATATGTAAATTATAACATATTTTTGTAACCGCAGTGTCCTATAGTTCCTAGGAATTTTTTCACAGGTACTAATTATATTTTACAAATTTAATGATATTTTATTGTTTAGAAATGACAGAACAATTATATTTGTTTTTAACTCCTTTAAACCTTTAGTTCTATAAAATCCAAATTTCTAATTATTAACCAAAACTAAAAATGCTAACAATAAAATAGCTAAAATCGTTCCAACTAATGCAATAGTATTTATAATTTTATTTGCTTTAAACTCTGTCTTAAATAATTTAAGAAAAATAAGATAAATTGTGATTCCAAAGATTCCTCCAAAGGTATTTCCTATAATATCAGTTATATCTGATGCACCTATTGCGAATATGAACTGTAATACCTCGTATAGCAGACTTACTCCTGCTATCAAAGCTGCTTTTTTCATGGAAGACCATTTACGTTTTATCATACCAATATAGATTCCTAACGGCACAAATACAAGTATGTTATCATATATTTCCGAAAACTCGATCCGTCCATTTACTATTACAGATTCATGAAATGGAACTATGTTAATACTTCGATAGTATCCTAATTCTTTAAATGAGAATTGCATTTTAAATAATATAATCCATGTTAACACTACTAAATATACTAGTAGTAAACAAATTGTTAGTATCTCTTGTTTTGTTTTTTTATTTTCCATATGTATTTCCCACCCCCTTTAATGCTTTTACAAAAATTATTATTAATATTCCGATAATGCTAAAGCTCAATTTTTTTATTCTAAATTTAAATAATCACTTATTCTACTGAAATATTAACTGCAAGTTTATTATTACAGCATATATAACTTACTACTTTTAGTATATTGCTATAACATTAACCATTTATGAGTATAAAATTAAAAATACCTTAATATTTCGATAATTAGTTGCACACATCATTCTATTATTCAAAAAACACAGCTTTATCTTCAAGTAATTTTATATTTCATCTAACTTTAATTAACGAAACCCTATGACTTATAAAACAAAAAAATCCCATCATCATCTTGAATAATGGGATTTTGCTGTTTATTTTTTATTACTTTATATACAAATATTTATTGTAACCATCGCTTCCACTATATTATAGTTACATTGTCTAACTTAGCCTTGAAGCCTTTTAAAATTGCATAAGTAAGTTTATCCATAGTTGCACCATCAAAAATAGCTTTCTTAACTTCTGTCTTAAAGGAAACATTCCTTAAGATTGCATTCTTAAAACTTGTTCCTTTAAGTCCTGAGTAATCAAATATTGTACCATTTAGCTTTTGACCATCAAAGCATAATCCTGATAGATCTGAATAACTAAAATCTGTATTATCTAAAATTGTATCTTTAAAGCTCGCTCCTTTTAGGCTTGCTTTATTTATTTTTGCGCCGCTTAAATTAGCTCCATCAAACTTGGCATTGCTTAAATCACTACATTTAAATGAACTATCTCTTAAGTTAGAATTACTAAAATCGGCGTTCTTAAGAGCACTATAGTTAAATTTTCCTTTAACTATCTCTACACCTTTAAAATCTGAATCTTCCAAAGGGCTCTTGGAAAAATCAATACCAACAAGTTGTTGTAACTCTCTAGTTTTTGAAGTAATACTTTCTACAATTTCTGATACCTCTCCAATAGATTCAATAGTTTTATTATATGCTTCATCTTCATCATATCCATTATTCTTTAAGTCATTTAATTTCTCTTGCAGATCAATAAATAACTCTTCTTTTATTTCCTTAACAGCCATTAAATCATTATATGGAGTAAATATATAATCCAAGTGCTTTCTTAATTTTTCACTCATCTTAATTTCACCTCTTAAATTAAATTATCTAATATCTTCTTTGCATTTTCCCAATTCTTCTTATTTTCAATATATAATTCTTTACCTTTATCAGTAATTTTATAATATTTTCTTCGTCCACCTTGCGTTTCTTCACCCCAATAAGACGTTACACATGCTTCTGATTCTAATCTTTTAAGACTCGAATACATGGTTGCTTCTTTAAGTTCATATTCACCATTAGAAGCCGAATGCACAGTTCTAGATATTTCATAACCATACTTATCGCCTCCAAGCAAAAGTTTTAGGATAATTGTATCTATATGTCCCCTCACTAGATCAGAGGATATTTTAGAATTAAGCAATATACTCACCTCCTTGAATACAATATATAACACATTACTTTGTCTGTCAATGTAATATTGCAGACATACAAAAGAATTCTACTTAAATCCAAATTAAAATTATATATACAAAACTCTCAGTAACACTCACTTCTTCACTTTTTTATTGCTTATTTAATAAAATATATTTTTTCATTCCTTCACCACTTTTATTCTTCCTTCATCGTATCCAAATCCCGCCGCTCTTCACCAAATATAACTTTTTTAATATAAATTTAATTAATTATCAAAAATTTAAACTTATTCTTTAAATATGTATTAACATGATAAAAAACTAAATTATGTGCCTGCATGGTGTATTTTGGCATGTTTATCAATTAAATTTTGATTAGATTTCCAATATTTCTATATAATCAACTTGACATTATAAATAAAAATAGTATAATTACCCTGGGTAATAGTTAACCATGGTAACTATATATTTTCGGGAGGGTATAATATGCAAGGACTATTTCAACGCTTTTTTTCACTACATCGACCTCTTATAAGTAAGCTAAATGAATTACTAGGTGAATATGATCTTTCTTATTCATTATGGCAGGTTATTCTATATCTAAAAAATAACCAACCATCTTCCCTAGTAGATATTGCTAACTACTATAATATCGAAAAGCCTAGCATAACACGAAGAGTTCAACGTTTAGAAGAACGGATAATAGTAAAAACAATATCTGGTAAAGATAGACGTGAAAAAATAATTGAGCTAACTGAAATCGGTGAAAAACTTTATGATGTATGCCGTGAAAGAATAACTCAATTAGAAAATGACGTGGTAAAGGGTATTTCAGAAGATGATCAAATCATAACATTTGAGACACTTCCTAAAATACAAAAAAACATTACGAATGAAAAGGAGATATAAAAAATGGATAAACCTAAATTATGGACAAAAAATTTCTTAATTGTTTCGACGGCAAACTTTTTTCTTTATTTTACATTTTATTTATTAATGGTTACTATAACCACATTTGCAACAGAAAGATTTCATGCATCACCAAGTGAGGCTGGATTAGCTTCTGGTATATTTGTAATAGGAGTACTTCTTTCACGTATTTTCTCTGGAAGATATATTGATCAAGTTGGATGGAAGAAAATGCTTTATATCGGATTTATTTTATTTTTAGCTACTACATTTTTATATTTTTTAGTGAATAGTATGGTATTCTTATTCATTAATCGTTTCTTAAATGGTGCTGCAATGGGAATTGCTTCAACAGCAACTGGAACTATTGTAGCAAAGATAATTCCAAATGAACGCCGTGGAGAAGGTACTGGGTATTATGCATTAAGTCTTACTATTGCTGCTGCAATTGGACCTTTTTTAGGCATGTTTATTACTGAGCATTCAAACTTTTATATGAATTTTGTTGTATGTATTATTTTCTTAATACTTAGTTTTTTTGCTGTCTTTTTTATAAAAATTCCAAAGTTAGAAATTATAAAAGGACATTCAAATAATAATAAAGATTTTTCTTTGCATAATTTCTTTGAAATAAAAGCTATTCCTATTTCAATTATTGCTGGAGTAATTGCTCTTGGTTATTCAAGCATCCTTACTTTTATAAGCTCTTATTCTAAAGAAATTAATTTAATGAGCGTTGGAAGTCTCTTCTTTATCGTTTATGCGGTATTTGTTTTACTTTCAAGACCTTTTACTGGACAAATGTTTGATAAAAAAGGTGAGAATTTTGTTATGTATCCAGCAATAGCATTGTTCGCCTTATCTTTATTTTTCCTTAGTCAAACTCATGGAAGCTTAACTCTTTTATTAGCTGCCGCTATACTAGGTCTTGGTTATGGTACAACTTCATCTAGTGTACAAGCAATTGCAATAAAGGTTTCACCAAAACATCGTATAGGATTAGCTACTTCTACCAATTTTATATTTCAAGATTTAGGGGTTGGCATTGGACCATTTATATTAGGTTACTTTGTCCCATTAATAGGATATCGTGGCTTATATATGATGATGGCAGCAGTTGCAGTTCTCTGCATTTTCTTATATTATTGCCTACACAGCAAAAAAGCAACTTCTATGAATGATGATACCGAATCAATAATGGCTTAGAGCTTTAATATAATTAATAATAACAATCAAGAAATAATTTTGTATTTGCAAATAGAAAAACTAATGGAATTTAATCATATAATCCCATTAGTTCTTTTATTTTTACTATTTTTAATTTCTTATAACAAATCTTATAAACAATATCATTCTTAGTTTTCTTAAAACAATCTGATATTTACTAAAGTATTCTTTGTCTATATTATATTCCTCTCTTAATCGCAAATATCTTACGTAACTTGGAAGTACTCCTCATCTAAGATAACAATCTAACAATATAAGTAATTATTATAAATAAACCTGCGACTATCGCAATTATTCCGCCAGTCTTACTTCCTTTATTAGTATCTTCTGAATCCATACCTTTTAATAAGTTAACTTCATCTAAACCACCAAATAATAGAGAGAATCCCAGAAATATAAATGCAATATCACTATGAATAAAAAATATTGAAATAATTGTGAGTCCGCTAAATATAATGCTTACTATAAGAAATACTTTATTGTTAATTTTCAATTTTAACACCTCTCACACATTATAATTTATACCTATTTTCCTACTTTCTGATTTTTTCCAATGAATATCATCCAATTTTTAAATCATTATAGCAATTTTCATACTAAAATAAATATATATGTTGTAAAAATAATTCTTCATAGTAATTCTAAAAATATTGCAATAATTTTATCCGTAATTTTGAACTGTGCATTGTGAATTGCAATATATTACATAAAATAAAACATATCATCTATACCTTAGAGATCATCTCACTTAGTAACTTTAGAGAAGTAACACACATTATGATGATAATTATTAATGGCTGCATCGTAATACACCTGATTATTTCATATATCCTATCAATAATTCTATGTGATTTTCTTTTATTCCTTCTACTACTAATCTCGCTATCTCCTTTGCTCCTTTTTCCAAAAAGTGAGTATTGTCTTGAATCCCATCGGGATGATTGAGATTTTCACCTGGTTTCACCCATAAGAATATCTCTTTAGTTTTCTCTATTCCTATTTGCTCAAATAAACGCTTACTTTTTTCACCCATATCTATTAATGGTACGCTTAATTCAGCCGCAAGATCTCTTACTGCTACAAGATAATCTCCATGTGTGTCTTTTATAATGCCATTTTCATCAAAATTTCTTCTATGTATAGATGTTAGTAATACTGGGTGCGCACCAGCATTTCTAGCAACTTTAATATATTCAGTTAAATAAGCTTTATATGTAGTAAATGGATCTGTATATAATTCCTCATTTTCTTTTTTATCATTATGGCCAAATTCTATAAATAAAAAATCATCCGCCTTAATTAATTCAGATATCTTTTGTAATATTCCTTCATTTATAAAGCTTTTAGAACTTCTTCCATTGATAGCAAAATTACAAATTTCTATATCACTAGTAAAAAATTCTCCAATTCTTTCTCCCCATCCTGTTTCTGGTTTTTCATCTGGTAATTTTCTAGCAGCTGTAGAATCACCTGCAATAAAAATTTTTATCTTTCTATCCACGTTAATTTAACTCCCTTTCTAATGAATGTATTTCTTGTCCACAATTCACCTAAATTTATCGTAACCGCGCTCTTAATTTCTTATATAACTTTTCAATTATGAAAAAAGTGATTATAAAGAAATCTATTGCAAAGGTAGATAAAAGTAAAAATATTACTCCTCCACCACATCCATCATCTTCTGAAAAATATAAAAGTCCATAAATACCTATAAAAGCAATTATTAATAATAAAATTACATATCCCATTATGTTTTTATTTAATAAACGTTCCAATACTTTCACTGCAAAATATATAATTCCAGATATAATTAATGCAAACACAGGTAAAATTCCAATTAACCCCATAACACAACTCCTTATTAGCGTACAATTATTTGCAAATATTCTTCTTCACGTCTACTTAAATATATAAAATATTTGCTCAGAGTCATCTACTCTCAGCTCTTGTTTCAATTATTGTGAAAACCGTCTGAAATATTACAACTGCAATAACTAAAAAAATGCTATCAATACTGTTATCCCCATGTACATTCCCCCATATATATGCTGAATATTTTAAATCCTAGAACTCTCATGCTAAATAAAAACCCCAAATATAGAAATTTAATTACAATATATAGATCAATTCTCCTTTAATATTGCATGTACACATTATACTATAAATGTATTTTTTTACAAGTATTCTATGTTGAAATTATTAAATATGAACGCTAAGTAACTTGATTCATTCGCATAGAATTATTTGGTTTGTATTCATTTATAATTTAAAGTAGATTCTAATGAAAAATTAAACAAGCTCCTTATTGTTCTTTGTCCATAAAACTTTGCTTATAGCTTTTAAAATAATACTAGAATTAATTATGATGTTTATTCTAATTCATAACTAATGCATTGTTAATTTTTTAACTATGAATTTTATTTACCACTAATTTATAATTATTAACTTCGAGGTAAATAAAATTCATTATCAAAACGACATCATTTTTAAATCCAATAAATATACTTTTAGCCTAAGCCATATATTCTTTAAATGGCAATTGAATTATTCTTCCACTTTCATCACATCGATACTCCTTAGGACATTCAAAACGTATTTTGCCTGATAAATGCATTGCAACGTCAAAAAATGCATTTGCCATAACATCTGGATCCTGGAAAACAGTACCTGCCATATATCCTTTTTGTATGAAATATAGTGATTCTGGAATAGCATCAATTCCAACAACAGGTATATTCTTTGTACCATCACCTTTATTATATCCATGCTTTTGTAAAGCTTTTACAGCACCAACAGCCATAGTATCGTTATTAGCTATTACTACTTCAATTTTATTTCCATATCTAGTTAATAAAGCATCTGTCGCATCTCTAGCTAAATCTTCACTCCAATTACAAAATTCTGATGCAAGTTGTTCAACTTTTATTCCAGCATCTCTGATTGTCATAATGCAATATTTAGTTCTATCTGTTGACTCATTACTATTACTATTACTATTACTATTACTATTAATTCCACCTTGCAATACTATATACTGCATAATATTATCTTTATTTGTATCTATAGTATTTTTATTACCATTCCATAAATTAACCAACAATTTTCCTTGTAGCCTTCCTGCCTGCTCTGAATCTGGAAGTATATAATATGCTTTATCATATGATTTAACTATATTTTCATCTACCTTAAGTATTCTTTTACTAGCAAAAATTACTGGAATATTTTTTTCTTTGATTGAATTAATTAGTTCTTTGGGATCGTTTACTAAATCCACTAAACTTAATATGAGAAGATCAATATTTCCGCTTTCTAGAAGATTATTAATAGTTTGATTTTGTATATCTCTGTTATTTTCACTATTATAAAAATTAAATTTAACTATTCCTTCATTTCGTGATTCAATATCTTCTAGGCTATGCCTTAAATCAATAACATAAGGATCATCGAATCTATAAAAAACCACTCCTACATTTACTGGATTTGTTGAATCATTATGGCTATTTAGTGGGACTGCTTCAATTAAGGTTTCCATTACTATAACTGTTACTGTAATTATTATTATAATTTTTTTTAATAGCTTCATTCTAAAACCTCCTGTAATTCTATCTAATTTATAGGATTACTTTTAAAAAGAAAATTATTCTAAATTCTATATTAATAATTATAAATACGTTCTTATAATATGATATTTAAGTTTTTTATACTTCTTTTATATATCAATTGATATTCACTTTAATTTTAAAGAATACTTCATATTTAACATTCTAAACCTACATTTTATAGAATTTCTATATGAAAGCAAAAAATATGGTAAATTCATTTCTGAATATTACCATATTTAAGTAATCCTCTAAATTATTTTTTTTTATATACGGCATATAATTTTATAAATACTTTTCTTATTATTAATAAAACGTAATAAAGAATCACTATATCAAGGAATAAATTTACTATATTAATGTTCATTCCAATATTTCCATTAAATAAGTTACTGAATAAATAAGAACTTCCTCCGTCTCCTTGATATACAGACCAATAATTTAAAGGAAAGCCAAACGCGTACTCAAAAAAGCTTCCCATATTCTGTTCTATTTTCCCTGGCAAAACAAAGGTGCTTGTTAAAACTATAAATATACTTAATTTACATTCCAAAGTCTCTATTCTTCTCTTACCATTCATATTTTCTAATTCTAAAGTTTCTTTTAAGAACATATATCCAAAAACAACTGCCGGTATTAAAAATATTAAAGATATAATTGCTGTATAATGTAGTCCTGTATCGATATTTGACCATGGACCTAAACCTATAGACTTTAATATAAGATCCCCGTAACTAGGATTTCCGCCCAATGAAATTCCAAATAATATTCCTAAAGCAAACAACATTAATGAAGTTATTCCTAGCAATACCTTTCTGTTAATTTTACTCAAAATTCACACCTCTATTTAAACAACATTTTAACTTTAATTACTTATATATACATTATATTCTTTAAATCCATGTTTCACAATATATCTGCCAACATCTATACGACTCTACGGATAATAGTTTTACTTATGTTTATAATAATTAAGAGATAAATATATTGAAATACCAAATCAGAATGCATATCTTATTATACCAAAGCACTTAATGAATATTTCCAGGGGAATATTAAAGGTACAATGTTTAATTTAGGCGCAACTTGCCACCTAATTCATGACTTTACAGTTCCTCAACATGCTAATGCTCGCTTCTTTGCTTTCATTAATCTAATTCTATCAACCAATTGTGATTTATAATATTCCATTTTAAATCCAATACATATAAGGACTGAACTAATGAAGTTCAGTCCTTATATTTTCAATGCTACGTATGAGTTTGTAATACTATCCACTATATAGATAAACAATTCAAGAATTAGACTTATTAGATGAACATATTTACAAATTTTCTAAAACTTCGAGTTCATATCTTCACTAGAAATCATAAATATATTTGTGAAGAAAACATTTGAAAATGGGCTGTTAAAGGTTCTTAGCTGTAGGTTGTTCCAATTTAGCTTGTCAAACTGAAAGTTGGAGCATGCTAAATTGGATACAATCTGCCGCTTAGAAACTTCAGCGATATTTTCATAGCTTTTCGGAACAAAATATTTATGATTTCGGTAAGTTATCACATAAGTTTAGTTTTAAATTTGGATATCTATAGATACCAAATAAACTAAGATCTGAACTTATTCATATAGCTCGCCGAAATAAGTACTAAGCATCTCACTATTTTAGTATTTGTCTCATAGCTTTACCTTTTTCACTATAACTACTATCATTTACAGATTGAACCTCAAATTTTCCGTTTTCATATGCAACTTTTGATATACTTGAATTATCCATATTCCTTATGTCGAAATTTTTATCTAAATGTTCAATAAATACTCTAAGCATTCCTCCATGAACTACTATTAGAATATTCCCTCCACCATCTTCTTCATTTTCAATACATATATTATTTATAGTTGTTACAAATCTTTTTAAAGCTGTATTATAATCTTCAGCCTCATGCGTTTCATCTAATGCAGCACATGAATCACAATATGCCCTTTGAAAATCATATTTTTCTGCCATTTCTTCAAATGAAGTTACATTAAGGAAATCAAGTATCGCCTTAAACTTTATCTTCTCAAACTCTCCTTCATATTTTCCAAAATATACTTCTCTTAAGCCTTCAAATTCTTTTAGTTCTAAGTCCACACTTGCCTTATTCTCTTTTATGACAATTTGAGCTGTTTTTATTGCTCTTCCTAAATCACTGCTGTAAACTGCTTTAAACTTCACATCACTAAGTCCTAATCCCGTATTTACGGCTACTTCAATTCCTTCCTTAGTTAGAACTCCATCACACCATCCTTGAGTCCTTCCTACTTTATTTAAGATAGTTTGCCCGTGCCTCATCAAATATAAAGTAACTCTTCCCTTATTTTTATCACTCATTTTTTCCCCCATACTGCAAAATCATCTACCTCTTCTAATTTATATAAATAAATTATATCATAAATTGTAAATACTGGCATAACTAATCTTTAATTATGAGCTATAGTATGATATTGAATCTATTTATTTAATTCAATATGCTAAATTATTTTAGCTGCTCCCCCTTGATTTCTATAGATGACTTAAGTTATACTAATTTTGCAAAATGGACTTGGTGGCAACGAAAGTTGCTGCCTTTTTTATTCTTAAGGAATTTATATTCCGATAGAATCTGTGAACATTTTGCCCCTTGATGATATGAATCATGGAAAAGACTGATTTAGAAGGTTACGATTCGTAAAGAGAATAAAAAAGCAGCTATTGGATTTCCACTTTCAGATACACCAGAAAAGTCCAATAGCTGTTTTTATTAAAAAGATATTCCTTTATTATCTAAATTCTATAGGTTCTAAATTACTTAAATCATTTTATTTGTTGTATTAATGACTACATTTTAAATTTGGTTTTAATCAATTAAACTTTTAGAATATATAAAATTTAGCATAAGTTTCTATGAACTAACTTTTCCAAATATACATGTAATTATGCGTCCACATTTATTGGCAATACAATTGTAAATTCAGTCATATATTCATTGCTTTCAACTTTAATTCTTCCATTATTCTTTTCAATTAATTCTCTTACTATACTTAAACCATAGCCATGATTCTTGTTATTATTATTTTTAGTAGTAAATCCAGAATCAAAAATTTTATTAATTATTTTATCGGGAATCTTTTCCCCGTCATTTGCTATATTTATAACTATATTATTTAAATCCTCGTATGATTCAGCAATTATAGTCCCCTTATTCTTCATAGCCTTTACCGCATTGTTGACTATATTAATTATTATTCGATATAAATCCATCTCTTTCATTGTTGTTAACCTAAAATTGGCATTATCGGATACAATAACTTTTATATCATCTCTTATAACATGCTTAGTAGCTAGTGATAGAAGTGAAGAGCCTTCAGCATCTTTTTCATAAACATTTCCGCTGTTTTGATATGTATTTATAATTCTTTTCAATAAGTTGGACGCATCTTGATACATGTTCATATCACAGAGTTCATATAAACTTAAAATATTTAGATTGTAATTATCTTTTATATTTTTAAGCTCAATATTTTTTGATGTTAAAATTCCATTCAATTTATATATTTCATCCGAATCTTTTTTAATCTTTCTAAAATCTATTATATTAAATATTATAAATCCAATTAAAGCTATAACTATAATATTTCTTGATAATACCGGCTCAATATCGTATGAAATATTATATAAAGAAATCAAAAAATCAGGAAAGAAACTTATTATAATTATGTATTTTACAGAGTTACTTTCATCTAGTAATAGCTTATAAATCTGCTTAATTTTGCTTTTAAATAAAAAGCATAAAATAAATAAGAGTATCTGAGAGAGATACACAAGTGTAATGTATATATTCGCTATATAATCTTCCAATGAATTAACATCTAGCATTACATATAGTATGTTACCAAATGTCGACACCCATATAAGTACTATTGAATATATTAAACTGTATGCTATTATTGGATTCAGCACATTTTTTCTAAAAGTAAAATATATAATTAATATTCCTAAAGCATGTGTTATAAATATACATATTGATAAATTTCCGAGTAAGTATGTTATATAAAAGCCATCTACCGATAGAAGTATAACACTTAATATCAATTCTTTTATTTTTACTATTTTGTCCTCTTCCAAGCAATAATTAACTATATAAATAAACAATATACTTTGAAAAATAGTAATTAATGCATCAATGTATTGCACTTCCAATTTACATCTCCTTTTATAATGTTAAATAATCATATAAACAAGTTTTATTATCTTAACTTTTTCATTGACTCTGGCATATCTTCAATACCAGCGAAACAAAATGATACCATAGGTGATTTATTCATAGATTTAGAAAGATTTAATAGTAAATTTGCAATCATTTTTTTTATTCCCATAATACCCACCTCTTAATTATTATTTAAATTAACTTATTTAGAATAATTAAATTGATATATGAAAAGAAATAATTCTATCTAAGAAATCAGAGATGTAAAATTGGAAATGTGTATCTATCAAGTTTTATCTTGTGTTAGACTATCAAATAAATTCCCTTTACTTCCTTATCAACCTAATTATTCCATTAATTACATTATAATATTTATTGTGCAATTATTCAACATTTATAGTCATATTAACCAAAATCATTGTTACATTTTATTTTTAAATAACACCAAATATATTCATATTGAGGCAAATTGTACATAAAAATCAATTGCCCTATTCATATCTTTAACGCATAAGTATAACGATTTAATACTACAATTCATTTTAATCCTCTTTTCTGCTTAAATAATTAATCCTCTAGAATAGCAATAGCACGAACAGGCGCTCCATCTGAATCTTTAAATTTTATTGGAAGAGCACAGAATGTAAAAATGTCATTTCCCACTTTATCTAAAGATGTCAGATTTTCTATTACAACTATGTCTGTTTCAGCAAAAAGCTTTTTATGAATAGTTAAATTTTCATCTTTAATAGGATCAATTCCTATAACATCTATCCCTACCCCTTTCTTCTTACTTTTTATTAAGTATTCAGCTACTTCTTCTGTAATATATGGGTAATTTCCAAAATAAGCGTCTGTCCCCCAGTATTTATCCCAACCTGTATAAAACAAAATATACTGTGCTATATCTGCTTTTTCTTTTACAGCTTCAATATACTTCATCGTAATCTTTTGGCCTTCTTTTAAATTACTGCAATCAATTACTATGCCTTTTCCAACAAACTGTTCTGCACTAAATGAATCCAAAGTTGTTCTTTGAGAGAATAAGTGTGCCGGAGAATCCATATGCGTTCCTGTATGAGAAAACATAGTTAGCAATGTTTCCTTAAAGCCATCTTTCTCATAGGTACTTGCGACTTCTAATTTAGGTTTCTCTGTTCCTGGATATACCGGCATATTCTCTGAAATGGTATGTGTTAAATCTATTACTTTCATATTAATCCCCACTTTCTTTACATGTTTTAATGTAATATCTTTCATTCTATAAGTATTGTAATATAAAAAGATCGCATATCATTCTAAGTGATGCGATCCTTGAATATAAAATTATAAATTTGTTTATAATTTTCTTTAAGTTTAATCTGGTAATGTAAAATAGTTATCAATATACGCTGTCATTTGATCTCCTAAAGTTAGATAATAATATACTGGTATTAAATAACTTGAATAAAATAGCCTTTTTGACTCTTCTTCAGTACCTTGAAGTGCTCTTATCAAATTTTGCTGATGCCTTAAACTTATAACAAAACTTTGGGCTATAAATGATATTTGATCCGAAAAAAATACATCTGAAATTGAATCACTATAAGTTCTTTTATGTTCTTCTAAATTACGAATAACTTGTTGATATTCATTAATATAATTTCTTATACTCGTATTTACTGCAATTAATTGTTCATTTGTTGAATTTTCTCTTATATTTATGGTGGCTATATTGGTTCGTATAGTTTTGATATCTTGAAAATTTTTTATAATATCTTGTTTATTCTTTAATTCTGATATTTTAGGCCCATATTGTATATTCTGCTTAGGTATTGGCTGTGCATATGCTAAATTCGTCATTGCTAATAATATAACTACTATTAGTACTACTAATCTGTTTATTTTTTTCCTCATCACTAATTCGCTCCTTTTATAGAAATTATACTAACTATATAAAACTAAATGATATTTATATTTAGCTATTATAAGAATTCTATTCTATATAAGAATTAGTAATATTTGAAACTCTACAGATATTATAAATAAACCCAATACCTTTGTGTAATCCTATTTCCTTCATCCACTTCATTTTCCAATATTCCATTATTATTTACTATTGTTTTTGCAGAGCCAATATTATTTTTGTTGCAAGTGATTAATACTTTCTTAATTCCTAGTTTTACACATTCCCTTAGTGCTAGTCCTAACATCTCTGTTGCATATCCTTGTCGTCTTTCTGATTTTCTAACACTATAGCCTATATGACCACCAAAGTTTAAAAGATAGTCATTTAATCGGTGTCTAATATCAATCATTCCAATTAAATGCCCATCGCTAACAGAAACAGCCATGTATGTAGTTGCTGGAACTAAGCCATCTCTTACAGTTTCTTCTTTTGAATTATCACAAAATGCGCTATACCATTCTTCAAAAGTCTTAGCACTACCTAATCCAGCTGTACCATCCATGCTGTCATTATTTTCAATAAACTCTCTTTTATAATCCATGAGTTTTTCCTTATCTTCTAAAGTTGGTAAAATTAAATTTAATCTGTTCATTCTCTCCTCCAATTATTCTATTATATTAGTTTTAATCATTTACTATATATACTTAGATTAGATTTCTATATTTTAGTCTCATCTACAACAATTTTATTTGTTAATAAACTCCA
Organism: Clostridium sp. YIM B02569; assembly: GCF_022320765.1. Taxonomy (NCBI): domain Bacteria; kingdom Bacillati; phylum Bacillota; class Clostridia; order Eubacteriales; family Clostridiaceae; genus Clostridium; species Clostridium sp. YIM B02569. Next base: position 55,541 of record NZ_JAKJJX010000034.1, read on the forward strand.
AATTATTTTTAGAATTTTACATCTAAATAATAAAAAATCACACATTCACTTACAATCTATTCTCTATTAAAGTATATAGATAGAAAAATCAAACTCTGCTACTTTAAATAGAATATATTATTTATGAATACTGCGATTTTTAATATGTTATTTACTCTTATTTTTTATTGTGATAACGAACCTATTTTACTAAATGGATAAAATCTAAATACAGCCTTACCTTTTATATTGCTTTTATCTATATATGGGTTTTTCCATCTTCTTGAGTCACGAGAATCAGGTCTATTATCGCCTAAAAAGAAAAACTTGTCTTCTGGAACATCAAATGTTCTATTATATTTTTCATTGTTTTTTACATAATCTTCTTTAATATCATTTCCATTTATATTAACAATACCATCATGTATTACAATATGATCTCCTGGCAATCCAATAACTCTTTTAATAAGTGTTTCCTTTAATTCATCAGAATAGAATACAATAATGTCTCCTCTTTTAATATTGCCCATATTATATATTTTTGTAACAACCATCTTATCATTGACGTTTATAGTAGGTACCATTGATTCACTAGGAACATATATGTTAAAAAACAAGAAATTTTTTATTAACATAGCTATTATAAGTGCTACTGCTATTGGAATTACCCATTCCTTAAAAAATTTTATACCTTGATTCTTATAATTGTGATTAACTGCACTGTCCATTACTTCTCTCCTTTTGTGTTCATCCTTTTTTTTATCTTGTAATTATTATATCACATATCAAGAATATGGTATTATTCATTGATATTTTAAGTCTATCTTAAATAATACTGTCTTCTCTAATTCATCGCTATAAATAAAATATAGACTCATTTATAATTAATAGTTGTTAACTCTTAGCACTGTCATCTTTTCTATATACCTACTATTTTACTTCGTCTTTCCATAAGGATAGTATCATGCCATATTCCATCAGCATCACATCCAATTTTTTCTCTTACCCCAACAACTCTAAAACCACATTTTTTATGTAATTCAATACTTGCTTCATTAATAGAAAATATTCCTGATTGCAGAGTCCATATATTTTCTTTTTCAGTTTCCTCTATTACTCTATTCATAAGTTCATATCCAACATTATTCCTCCTACAAGATTCACTAATATAGATGCTGACTTCTGCAACACCTTTATACACACATCTACTGCTTGTTGGGCTTAGCGCTATCCAACCAATAATTCTATTATCACTATTAGTAGCAACAAACCTACCTACACTTAAATGTCCCTTGTCCCAATCTTCATACCTAGGAAGTTCTGCTTGAAATGTAGCCTTTTTAGTTTTTATTCCTTCCATATAAATATCAGCAACACTATCCCAATCTTCTTCTGTCATTTTTCGAATAATAAATTCCATACTTATTTCCTTCTTTCAGTTAACTTAATTATTAAAACATTGCATACAAATTTCTTTCCTATTAAGTAGTGGGATTTCTTAGAAATAACACTAATTTATCTGCAAATCATCATATCATTTTTCCAATTTATATAATAGTAAATCTTCAAACAATTAATCCCTTAAGTATCCAATCTATACATTTAAGAATTTTCTTAAAGCTATTATACTTCCTATAACCCCTATTAAGATACCAGATCCTCCAAATGGAAAAAGCATTATATTGGTTATAAAGGTAGGTTGTACAAGACTAAATTCTGGTGCATACTCCATTGCTTTAGTATAAATAAAGCTATATACGAAAAACAGAGATAAATATCCTACAAAAGCACCTGCAATTCCTATAATTCCTCCTTCAATAATAAATGGCCATCTAATAAACCAATTAGTAGCTCCAATAAGTTTCATTATACTTATTTCACTCCTTCTGGAGAATAGAACCATTTTAATCGCATTTACAATTAAAAGTACTGAAACTAATGGTATTACAATAAAAATTGCAAATTTAAAACATCTTAGAATCATAATCATTTCTTTCATAGCCTGATTATTAGTGTAAATACTTTCAAAGCTTCTGCCAATTGATAGCAAAAATAATAAAAATAATCCATTAATAAAGAAAGTTGCAGATATAGTAGTTACTGAAAAGATTGTTGTTGTAGAATTTCGTTTCAGACTCTTTACTGCATCTAAAGAAAAGTATTTAAATTTATCAATATTCATCATACTGCTTCTCCTTTTATTTGCATATATAATTTTGATGATTGATTGCAATATAACATGATGTTAATGTAAACATTGTAACAATACATATCATTACCAAAATTATTTTCTTCATATCTTATTACTCCTTCTATTGGATATAAACTTATTACATAGGTATTTATAGAGGCCAATAGAATTATTTCTAAAAATTCAAGTGACAATTTTTCAAATTGTAATCTGTTGCCTTTTCATCTAGCTTCCCATGAATAATAACTCCACCTTATCTAGTATCAATTTATTCATGCCTTTAATTATAACATATATTGTAATTTTATGATTATTCTTCATAAACATTGTCTTAAAATCAAATAAATAAAAAGGTAGATTAAGTATTTTCAATTTAATCTACCTTCACGGGTGTTTTATGACTTTATTTTAAGTTTTCGACTTAAATAATAATATACTATTATCACATGTTAATCCATTTATTATTTTGCTTCCTACAAAATGAACAATACAACTTTAATTAATAAGCTTTTTTAAGTTAAAGACAACTTATGCATACAAATTCTAATCATTAAAATTTCAGTAATCATCTTCAATTTTCTATATATTTCCTAGAAATTAGTTTATAATTGTTAATGAATTAAAATATTTTATCTAGATTGTAGGGGGAATTCATAATGGCTGGTTGTAACGAAAAGAATTGTACATGCTCTAATATTAATTGTGAAAGACATGGTAAGTGCTGCGAATGTGTAAATTTTCATCGAGGCAATGGAAATATTGTCGCTTGCTTAAGAGATTTCAAGGTTGAAAGCAAATAACTGAAAGCCTTATCCGAGAGTGTAAAATAGTCTGTGTAAACTTCATTAGAATGATATAATAAATTATCAAATGAAGGGAGCACAGGC
>NZ_JAKJJX010000035.1:0-57888 GCF_022320765.1 Clostridium sp. YIM B02569
ATCAAACTCTCAATAAAAAGTTTAATCTTAGCTTACTCAAATAAAAATTGCTGGTTTACTTAAATGTATTTATGTTATTCTGTTCAATTTTCAAAGACCAATTTTTCCTTCTAAATCCTGTTATTATAAGACTTACAAGTTTCTGTCGTTTCTGACAGCTTAGTCAGTATATCATCGCTTTCAGACTTTGTCAACAACCCTTTTTAAAACTTTTCAAACATTTTTTCTTAGATGTTTTATTAGCTTTAAGTTATTGAATTTTATAATCTTCAGCAACGAATTAAATCATACCATCGCTATTTAATATTGTCAACATTTTTCACAAAACTTATAATTTTACAATTCAAGTATCTTATAAACTTGAGTTGTTTTTGCTTATATGTCTTAGTGACGTGTTTTATCTTAACATCTTTAATTTAACTTACTTTTTAAATTATTCCCCAATTTTATAAAATTATTTATACTTTTCGCTATCATACTTGAGTATACTAATTTTTACCTATATTGATACACTAGTCTCAGTTGTTACATGATTGAAATAGCCATACTAAACTTTATATCCTGAAAGACGTCTTCATAAATTATATAACAAATAACATTTTAGTTTATAAACAACATCGCTTGCAACTTTAAAAGCTAGTATATTGAAATTTTATTTCCATAAACTATGATCTGATGGAATTAGATTCTATTACTATAACTTAAACTTGAAATTTGTTTTAACCCTGTACTGATTAATATTAATATAACAATCCACGCAATTATTGTAAGAATTCCTTGTATTATTGGAAGATTACTCGTATTACTTATTGGCATATCCCAAACCGCATGTAACGCAACAGCGATAATAAAATATTTAAGAAATTTTATATTTGTTATATATTTAAATTTTAGCCTATTATCTTCCTTTACCATAACTAAAGCAGCTCCATACATTGCTGCCCAGACAATATGACCTCCAAATGCTAAAATTCCTCTAGTATATATTATCCTCATCATTGTAGGTATTTGAAATCCATAAGCAAACGCATATCCAGCCGTTTCAAAAACTGCAAATCCTGCCCCCACTGCTGCACCTAGCAAAAGCCCATTTAAAATATATTTTTCCTTACTTCCTCTTAAAAAATACGCAACAACAATGAATTTAGCAGATTCTTCAATAATTCCTATCATTATTGATCCAATGTAATCTACATTTCTAACATACACTACTCTACTTAGAATCATTGTTATTAACAAAGAAAAAACACCTCCAAAAAAGAATATTTTTACTACATCAAATATATTAATATTTCTTGGAGCATTTACCTCCCAAAAGAAAATAAGTAATGAAAACGGAATTATCAAAGCACCTATAAATATAATTCCTGGATAAGCTAATATATTCTCGAAAATTTTTAACAGCGCTACTAATCCAGCAAAAGTTATTGCAAATAGAAAAAAAACTCTTGAAAACAGCCAAGGCTTAGGCCACTTTGAACATATCTCGCCTTCCTTAGGAGATGTTTTTGCTGTTCCGCAAATAAATGTATTTTCTCTCTCTTCTGGTGTGTGCTTTTTAAATACATTAACAACTAGATCTCTCAATCTTAATTCTACTTTCCCGCTTCCTCCCGCTATTTTGTTTAACTCGCTCAAAAAACTATCATTTCCATTATTAGTTTCTTCTTTAGCTCTTATATAATTTTCATCACTATCAAGATTTAGTCCGCATGAACTACAAGACTTTGAATTATTGGCAGTTTTTTTCTTGCAATTTGGACATTCCTTAGTGTTTTTTTCCATACATCTATCCTCCTTCAATCTGGTTCTAATTATTTTTCCCAATATTTTTTTTGTAATTCAAATTTTCTGATTACATACCCAACCTATCCCCTAATAAGTATAAAAATAATTTCTACATCCTTTAACACTTGCTAAATATCATAAATTAATTAATTCATTTTTTATGAATTAATTTATAACTCACCCATAAATTCTTTGTTACATAGAAATTTAATTATTTCTAGTATATATACTCTTCATTATTTCCTTCGCATGTAACTATTTTTTCGATAATTTCTCCCTCTACAAGATCTATATTCGTCTTTCCTATATATCCAAATTTACATTTATTAAGCTTAATAAAATCCATAGCTCTATGAAACGTCGAATGATTCATATATTGGGTATAAAAAAATATGTAATCAGCTGTATTTAAAATTCTTATATCAAAGTTTTCGTTGAAACCATTTAACATTCTTATTTCTGGATATTTTATTCTGAATCGCCTTCTCCATTCCTTATCTCCGCCAATTATAATAATTTTTTTGCTGATAGTATATTTCTCTAATCTTTTGTTAGAATCCGAAATTCTGTGATTAGTATCAGAATTAAACTCATATTCTTTTAAATATTCTAAATCCAATTTTAAAATCTTTTCTTCATTTAATTTGTTCTCAAGAATTCTAATTTGATCTTCCTTCTTCTTTATTTCTAATTTATATATGCTATCTAGCTTGCTTAATTCAGACTTCAATCTCTTTTCATACATTAACTTTTCCTTGTTAAAATAATCAAGTTTATTTTTTAAGCTAATGTTTTCTTTTTTAACTTCAATCATCTGCTCCTCTAATATGCTTAATTTATAGCTACTTGACTCCTCCATATTATTAAAATATAAGTTTCTTGCCTTCTTATACTCATTAATAAGTGATTGCATAAATATTCCACTAATAATAGAAAATAAAATTATGTCTGAGTCTTCATTTTTTACTATCCTCACATAAGGCAGTATAATTTTCTCAATACAAATAAATTGCGAGTCTTCAAACATACTCTCTATATTAATCCCATTCATTATAAACAAATCCTCTAAAATTTCTCCTAACTTTCTAACACCTTCATTATTATGTCTCAAGATATCTTTAAAATTATATATCTTCCCAAACTTTTGCTTTATTAGCAACTTAACTTCCTTTATTTTATTCTTATAATTTTCAATCTCCATTTCAATATTTCGATTTATAAAATTTTTAGATTCAAACTCCTCAATATCGTTTAGAATAGAAATTACGAACCCTTGATCTACTATTTCTGGTGAAATATAAATAGCAAAATATAGATATACTGCCGCATCAAATTTTGCTTCTATATTTCTAGTTATTAAATCCATTTTCATGTACCTATTTTTCAATATTTTCTTATCATGCTTTTTTACAGCATTATATATAATTGGATAATGCTTTCTAAGAACTTTAATAATTTTGCTTCTTACTGTACTATCCGTTTCCCCTTCTATAAGTACCCCAACAATCCTACGTGAATATATTTCTTGTTCAATATTTGCTTGCTTTATAGTAGTATAGTTTATACAAGTGTCATTTATAGCCGCATTATAATATTTCAATCTATCCTCATAATATATTTTATCAATATCTTTTCTCATTTCTTTGCTTCTCGTTAGACTTATACTTATATTAGCAAATATATAATTTCTTATAATGTTACTATCAATATTTAAATGTTCAGAAATAATTTTTGAAAAAGAATTTACATTTATCTTTCTATTATTACGTACTTCAATATCCACTATTTTTTCCCCCTGCATTTAATACTGAATCTAGAATCTAAATCCTAATACCCATCATAATTATTTATTACCACAATATAATCACTTTCTCCAATCTTTGAAAACTGAAAATTAAGATTCAATTTTGTTAAATCTTCCTCTAACCAATTTGGAATATGACTGCAGGCTATTATTAGTTCATTAAAATTTCTTTTATTTAGAAATGGCTTCAAAGCTTGCTTAGACGTAATACCTATATTATCCTTCTGCAAATTCTTAAGATTTAATATATAACGCCCACATTCCCCATTACCTAATGAGATAATAAATTGCCTATTATTACTTATATCTGAATGATTTATAAATTTACTTACTTTCTCCTCCTCTTTTTCCTGTTCTAATATATACTCCAAAAAACATATTGGATTTCCATCCATATTCCACAAACTCAATCCCATTTTATCTAATGTAGTATGCACTAAATCCGAAAAATTCTTAGCAACGAAAACTTTGCATTTTCCTAGTTCCTGCGCAATATTTAAAACTTCTAAATAAATTTCTTTACTATCCTTTGTATAACAAAATTCAAATACTAATTCTTTAACCACTCTCCATTCATTTCCATGCTTTGAAAAAACCTTAATAAATTTGGTTTTCTCATATTCAGTAACCTCTCCAAAATCATTTACACAAACTGCTATTTCATTAACCATAAATACCTCCATATTTATAACTTGATTTCTGTAAATTCTTTTGTAATAAATTTTATTTTTAGTTACAAAAGAATTTGATCTTTTTAATTAACAGAAAGAACAAAATCGCAGGCGACTGTGGAGCCTGAGATTTTTTCACGCATCTGCCTTTTCGAACGCATGTGAGAAAAATTTGGCAGGCGAATAAGATTTCTTTTTTATTCTTTTTAAAATACAAGAACTAATCAATCAACTTTTTTTAAATTATCCACAAATTTTATTGGAATATAATTTTCTCAAGGAATAAAAAAAGCCTAATTCATATACTTTTTTAGTATAAAAATTAGACTTCATAGCCATTTTGAAAGAATTAATTTATCTTTATTTTTTACAGCTTTGATTTAGATAGCTATTTAATAACATTATTATATATTTTAAAATTACATTTTTCAATAAGCCTTTGCTATTATTTAATCTAGTAAAAATAGACCTTTTATATTTTAAGGATTTAAACTATACATAACTCAATTCAACATATCTTGAATATAAGCTTCCTGGAATTATTTCTTTATATATATCCTTTAATCCTGAATAAATTGCCAAATCATCAAGATCTACATTACATAAACACATAATGCAATAATCTATATCAAATAATTTACAATAAATATCTGTCATTCTCATCCCGTTTCTTTTATAAAAGTCAATTCTTCTTTTCCTAATAATTTTCTCGCTTTCATTAGGTCCGCATTCTACTCTCTCTACTTCTACTATAATTCCATCATAATTTCTAAAATGCTCCTGTAGTATATTTAAAAATTCACTTCCAATTCCTTCATCTCTATGTTCTTTACATACCGCATAGTAATCAATTAACAAATATGATTTTGATGAAGCTAAAAGTGCGTATGCTAGAAGTTCATTATTATTATACAAACCTATACATATGTAATTTTTTCTTTTATTAAGTTTCTGTATTACATCAAGAGGCTTTAATTCCCCATACGGAAAATCTTTTATCATATGTTCATTATAGATAATTTCAATATCTTCATTATTTAGTTCTTTTAGATTCATTTTCGTTCATCCTATCATTATCTTATTTTCTCAAAACTATTTCTCTAATTATAACATATTTTTTCTATTCTCAAATTCTTACTATTCAAAAAAATAATTACAATATGAACCACTTGTGGTAATATATAATTATTTCAAAAAGGATGGTGTTATTATGAAAACTGGAATTGAATTGATAAAAGATATTGATGAATGTATTTTAGAAAAGGGAGATGTTGCGTTCTGGTGGCTTGGACAGTTGGGATATGCTATTAAGATAGCTGAAACTACTATCTATTTAGATGCATTTCTATCTGATTGGCCTAATAGAAATATTCCTCCACTATTAAAGCCAGAGGAAATTGTAAATGCAGATTTTATAATTGGCACTCATGATCATTCTGACCATATTGATCGAGATGTATGGCACCAATTATCTATTAGTTCGCCCAGCGCAAAATTTGTAGTTCCAAAGCTTCTTATCACTGAGCTTTCAGATGACTTAAAAATACCTAAAAATAGATTTATAGGTCTGGATGATGGATTATCCTTTTCAGAAAAAGATTTAAAAATATCCGCAATTCCTTCAGCTCATGAGTTCTTAGATCAAGATTCGTCTGGGCATTATCCATACTTAGGTTATATAATTGAGGGAAATGGATGTACTGTATACCATTCTGGTGATACCTGTATGTATGATGGTATCTTCTCAAAATTAAGGCAGTGGGATAACTTTGACATTATGTTTCTTCCTATCAATGGGCGAGATGCTAAAAGATATAGGGAAAATTTAATAGGAAATATAACTTATCAAGAAGCAGTTGATTTAGCTGGAACTATTAGGCCGAATTGGGTCGTTCCAGGGCACTATGAAATGTTTGATGATAATAGCGAAAATCCTATATTGTTCTATGATTATCTTAATGCAAAATATCCTGGAATTAAATGCTGGATTGGAGACCATGGTGAGATGGTTAAAATAAGTAAAGCAAATAGATGAGCAAATAGCCTCACTAATTTTCTAAATAGCGATAAACAATTAGTATATATCCCAACAATTATTATTAATTAATTGCTGGGATATAATTTTTTGTCATATAAAACCTAGTGAATCTATTGTAAATTCAAAAATATCCTTATTACTTCATACTTAATCTTAAACAATAATATTAACAGGTTCGTTCTTAATAAAAGCTTCTATATTATTTGCTAATAAATTTATAAGCCTTTGCCTAGACTCAAAACATTTCCAACCTATATGTGGAGTAAGAATGACATTTTCCATGTTAAAAAGTGGATTATTTAATTCTGGAGGTTCTGGATCTTGAACGTCAAGTGCTGCACCTGCAATCTTTTTATTATTCAAAGCTTCAATTAAATCAGTTTCCTTTATAATGGCTCCTCTAGATGTATTTATAATAAATGATGACGGTTTCATAAGATCTAATCTAGACTTATCAATAAGATACCTTGTTTCTGTTGTAAGTGGACAATGTATTGTAACAAAATCACTTTCTTTTAAAAGTTCTTCAAGACTGACAAATTTGATATTTGAATCTCCTAAATCTTTATAGCTTCTACTGTATACAAGTATTTTCATCCCCAATGCTTTAGCCACATTTATGACTTGTATTCCTATAGATCCAGCGCCTATAATTCCAAGTGTTTTATTTTGTATTTCTATATGAGGAACCTGAAGATATTTAGTAAAATTACTGTAATTTTTATTTTCAATCATTCTTTGCTGTTGCGCTAATGATGAACTTAAATTTAGAATAAATGTAATTACTAGTTGTGCAACCGCTTCGCTGCTGTATCCTGGTACATTGCATACAGATATACCTTTTTCTCTTGCTGCTATAATGTCAATATTATTATATCCAGTACCAGCCTCACAAATTAATTTAACACTGGATGGAAACTTTTCTATTAACTCCTTGTTAATTGTAAGTTCCTTTGTAATTACAATATTTTGTTCTTTTACCCGTTCTAAGATTTTATCATTGCTGCTATCTTCATATTTAGTCACTTTACCTAAATTATCTAGCGATGAAAAATCAAGTTGTCCATCAAAGTTTATTCTGCTTGCATTAAGAAACACAATTTTATTCATTTTATCCTCCTACTTCTCTTTTTCACTTTTTATAGCGTGAAAGTATTAAGTAATATTACTCTACAATATTATAACATTTTAAATGTTAACTTTATCCTATTAATTAAAATTTAATAATATTTCATCTCTCTTAAAAAATAGATGTTTTTTCTGCGTTTTTTATTTCAAGAATTAACATAAATATTTCGATAAATCTATTCATTCTAAATTTTTATTAGCTAAGAACTTTTAATAATAAAAAACATATTCATAGGGAAATATATTTTTGGAGGTGATCATTATGCAAATAAAAGATGTAATGTCAAAAGATATAGTGAGTTTAAATTCAGAAGATTCTATTGAAAGAGCTGCTCAAATGATGAGACAATTTGACGTGGGCGCAATACCTGTTTGTGATAACTCAAACAAATTAGTTGGAATGATTACAGATAGAGATATTGCTTTGGATTGCGTAGCATCAGGTGCAAGTGCAGACCAACAAAAGATATGTGATTATATGACTTCAAATCCTGTTACAGGAAGTCCTGATATGGATGTTCATGATGCAGTAAGACTAATGAGCAGACATCAAATAAGAAGATTACCTATTGTAGAAAATAACAGTGTTATCGGTATCGTTTCTCTTGGTGATATTTCACAAGAACCAAATCTACAGGATAATGCTGAGGTTGCTCTTAAAAATATTTCAGAACCTGGAACAAACAATCATATATAAATGTTATATCAGTAAAAAATAGTACAATTATACTTTTTTTAATTGTAAATATAAAAACAATTTCATGATGTTTATGCCATGAAATTGTTTTTATTTAATGTTATAAAAATTAATTATTATCAATATCTAATATTGTCTTCAACAAAACATTTGCACCCTTTAAACAGTTTTCAAGTGGTGTAAATTCTTTTTCGCAATGACTGTGCCCCTTTTCACTTGGAACAAAGATCATTGTAGTTGGAATGATATCTGTAATAAATTGTGCATCATGTCCCGGACCACTATACATTCTTTTTGTTGAATATCCAAATTCTTTTGCATTTTTTTCAACATAATCTACAAAGTCAGAATAAAAATGAACTGTATTTCTTGACCAAGCTTTTTCATAACTTGTTTCACATTTTTCAACAACTTTAGGAATAGCCTTAATTATTTCAAGAACTTGATTAATTACTTCTGGATCTTGATGCCTTGCATCCAAAGTGAATTTAACATAATCAGGAATTACTGTATGGATATTTGGATGGGCTGAAATCTTTCCTGTTGTATATACTAGCTTACTATCAAGCTTGTCTAGTTCATCATGAAGATATTGAATAGTTTTTACAGCCGCATATAGAGCATCTTTTCTATATTTCATTGGAGTTGTTCCAGCATGATCTGCTTGACCTTTAAATGTAAATTCATAATTTATCATTCCACAAACACCTTCAACTACCCCTATATCAATTTTTTCATCTTCTAAAACAGGTCCTTGTTCAACATGTAATTCAACTAGTGCCCTGTATTTTTCTGGATTCATTCGATTTTCTATTTTTCCCATATATCCACTAGCTTCTAATGCTTCCTTAAATGTAACTCCTTCAGTATCCTTAGATGCTAACATAACATCTTTATCAAATTTTCCTGTAATAACACCTGATGACATCATTGCTGGTTCAAAGCGTGCTCCTTCTTCATTAGTCCATATAACAACTGTGATTGGATGTTTATGAGCTATTTTTTCAGTTACTATAGTTTCTGCAACTTCTAATCCAGTAAGAACTCCCAAAATACCATCATAATTACCACCTTGTTTAACTGAATCAGCATGAGATCCCATCATAATAGCAGGTAACTTTTCCTCTCCAGGAATGGTTGCGTATATGTTCGCCATATCGTCGGTTTTTATTTCCATACCAAGTGCTTTACATCTTTTGCAAAATTCTTCTCTTGCTTCTAAAGCAGCAGGTGATAAAGACAACCTTGTGATTCCTCCTTTACCTGTATCTCCGAATTTACTAAATGTTGTGATTTTGTCTTGAAGCCTTTCTTTATTACAAGTTAACATATGAATATCCCCCTTTAAATTTAGTATAGTAATTATTTTTTCACTCTCTTTCCTGGTTCTACTGCTCTTACAGGACATACAGTACTGCATAATTGACAGCCTACACATTTATCTACTAACAAGATTGGCATTCTTGTATTTATGTCCACCTTAATTGCTTGATGCCCACCATCATAACATGATAAGTAACATCGTCCACATCCTATGCACTTTTGCCTATCAAACCTTGGATAACAAATACTGTCTCTATCAAGTTTATCTGTTGGCACAATATTAGGTAAAGCACTACCAACAATTTCAGATATATTTTTATATCCTTGTGAACTTAAGTACAATTTCATCCCATTAATTAAATCATCGATAATTCTATAGCCATATTGCATTACAGACGTTGTTATTTGCAAATTTTCACATCCTAAGGCCATAAATTCAGCTGCATCTTTCCATGTTTCGATACCGCCCATCCCACTTATTGGCGCATCTTTTAGTTCTTCACGAGCTTTCATATCATGAATAAAGCGTAAAGCAATTGGTTTTACTGCTTTTCCTGAGTATCCTCCTACACTAGTCTTACCTTCAACATTAGGTTCTGATTCAAAGCTTTCTAAGTTTAGATTCATAATACTCTTAATTGTATTAATTGCTGCAATACCTGTTGCTCCTGCCTCCATTGCAGCCATTGCTGGTATTTCCATATTTCCAATATTAGGTGTCATCTTTGCAAGTATAGGTAAATTTGTTCCCTTTCTAGTGGCTTTAGTATATAGTGCTACCAAATCTGGATTTTGTCCAACATCTGAACCTACGCCTTTACTAGTCATATGAGGGCATGAGAAATTACATTCAATAATATCTGCTCCTGCCTCTGTCATTAGCTTGGCCAATTTAGTCCATTCTTCTTCGTTTTGCCCCATGATTGATGCAACAATAATTTTGCTTGGATAGTCTTTTTTCAATCTTTTTAAAAATTCTATATTCTCTTCCAATGTGTGATCCGAAATCTGCTCTATATTTTTAAAGCCAACAAATGGAACACTTTCTTTACTTAAAGCAGTAAACCTCGGTGAAACTTCTTTTGGTACAAACATACCAATAGTCTTAAATGCTACACCTGCCCAGCCCATTTCAAATGCTTTAGCTACCATTTCATAATTGCTTCCAACTACTGATGATGAAAGGAAAAATGGATTTTCACACTTCACCCCACAGAAGTCTATTGCTAAATCAACTTCATTTTCTTTAACTCTAGATTCAGTTGATATTGCTTTCATAACTTTGTCAATTGGTACTGATTCATTAATTTTTCCTTTTAAGCAAGCCTTCTTACATGGCTTTTCTTCACATGTGTCACAAGGAAGTAGATTGGGCAGTTTATTTACTGCCCCAGCCTTATTTTCAAACCTTAAAGAACGGATAATAGTATCCACTTCAAGGGAGTGGGGACAAACTTTGCGACAAGGTGCTTCATCACACAACAAACACCCTGACACATATTCATTTGTTGAAATATCTTTATAAAATAAACTACTCATTTCCATTCCTCCTAAATTATCGCTTATCTGATGTTTAGCCACTATAACTATCATTATTCTTAATCTGTAGATAACAGTATCACAATCCTAGATAACTTGAACTACAGTCCAGGCACTAAATATCACCTAAGCCAAGTTCCTATTTACTTTCTTCCTACTCGTTTCACAAATTGTCCAAATCCTGCTTTTCCAACGAATTCACCATTATCATAAACTAAATTCCCACGCACATAGGTTTGAACTGGATATCCATGAAGAGTTTTTCCTTCCCAAATTGTATGATCATAATCTGAATGCATATTCTCTACCGAAATTGTGAAGTCTTTATTTGGATCATAAATTACAATGTCTGCATCTTTTCCAACTGTTAGAGAACCTTTTTCTGTACATCCAAATATTTTAGCTGGATTAAATGAACATAATTCTACCGCTCTATTAAAAGTTATTTTTCCTTCATTTGCTGCTGAAAGCATATATGGATATAAATTTTCTACACCTGCACACCCATTTGGAATCTTCGTAAAATCATCTTTCCCCCAGTCCTTTTCATAGCTTTGGAATGGGCAGTGATCTGTAGCTACAGTATCAATATCTCCTGATTTAATAGCTTTCCAAAGTGCATCTTGACTTTCTTGCCCTTTCATTGGTGGTGAACATACAAAATTTCTGCCATCTTCTCTTTTATAAACATCGCACGTAAATTCCAAATATTGTGGGCATGTTTCAACATATATATCATGACCTTCTCTTTTGGCTTCAATAGCAGTTTCTAATCCTTCCTTGTCTGCCATATGAACTAAATATAGTGGGGCTCCTATGGATTTAGCTAAATGCACTGCCCTTTTATCTGCCTCAGCTTCAACAAATTCTGGTCTGCTTAAGTAGTGATACCATGCTGAAGTTTTTCCTTCTTTTAAGAAGTTTTCAATATTTAAATCAATCAAATCGGGATTTTCAGCATGGATGTTTGTCATCGCCCCAGTTTCTTTAGCCTTCAATAGTATTTTCACTAAAGTCGCATCATCCACCATCATGCCTTCTTTTTTATAAACTAAGAAACATTTAAAACTAGGTACTCCATATTCAACTGCATCTTCAAATTCATCTAAGATAGTTCCTTCATTTAAATCAGTTATGATACAATGAAATGCATAATCTACGCACGCCTCTGGATCACACATTTCTTTTCTGGTTTCAATAGTTTCAATTATTCCGTTGCCTTTTCTTTGCATTGGATAATCAAATACTGTTGTAACACCTCCGCAAGCAGCTGCCCGTGTTCCGGCAAGATAGCTATCAGCTGAAACAGTCCCTCCAAACGGCATAGCTAAATGAGTATGTGCGTCTATGGCCCCTGGTAATATTAACTTACCTTTAGCATCTACAACACTTGCACCTTCTTCTGAAAAACCTGTTCCAATCGCTACAATCTTTCCATCTTTTACAGCAAGGTCAGCTGCATAAGATTCTAATGGTGTTACAATAGTTCCATTCTTAATAATTAAATCCATAAGTATTCTCCTCCCATTTATATATATCCTTAATATCTAAATAACTAATTTAGTTAATAATTTTCTCTTTCATACTTCTGCTTTTTGTTGTACTTTTGACTTAAGCCTATTAATGTATTTGGATTTTTAACAAATTATTTATTTTGTGATAAATTACTTTCTTAAATAAAATTTTTGTTATATAAATTTTAAGATGATTCTGTGTGGATTTAACCACACATGAATCAATTTTTATCATATTATTTTGTTGCTTCTTCCCAATACTTTGAAGTGAATGTTGTATCGTCTACCACTGGAGTTTTAGCTAAATCTTTATTATAAAGTTTTAAGAAATCCCCTGTTTGCTTAATTGCATTCATATCTATTTGTCCAATTTTTGAAGTATCAAATCCTTGAGGTGCTACAAGTTTAGCAACTTCTTTCGCCATATAAACTTGGTGATCTAATGAAACTGATTTATCTACATCATAAACTGTTTTTCCTGCTGCTTCTGGATCTTGGACTGCATCTTTCCACCCCTTTATAGATGCCTTTAAGAAACGAACTAATAAATCTTTATTCTTACCTGCCCATTCAGAGTTTACAAATAAACAATCTTCCATCATTGCAACACTTTCATTGTTCATATCAATTACATTTAAATCCTCTTTCTTCATGCCGCCTTCAAGTAATAAACCAAATTCGTTATAAGTCATTGCTGATGCTGCATCAACTGATCCTTCTTTTAATTGATCCATTGTAAAGTCTTGTTGTACAAGTTTTAGGTCTTTTTCTTTATCTAAATTGTATTTTGAAAGTAGTGCAAGAAGTTCATATTCATTGCCACCAAACCAGTTACCTACTTTCTTACCAGCTAAATCTTTTGGCGAATTAATACCTTTTTCTTTTTTGGATACTAATAACATACCTGATTTTTGAAATACTTGAGCGATTTCTTGTAAATCATACCCTTGAGCTTGGTAAGTCATTAAACTTGAAACCCAAGTTACCCCTATATTGGCTACACCATTATAAACATTTTGTTCTGGAATAATGTCACTTCCTCCTGGAAGAATTTGAATATCTATTCCTTCATCTTTATAGTACCCTTTTGCTGCTGCTACGTAATATCCCATAAATTGTGATTGCGGAAGCCATTTTAATTGAAGTGTTACTTTTTCTAACTCCCCATCCTTCTTTGTAGTATCCTCTGATTTAGTTGCATCTTTCGCTGTTGTTTCTGATGTTTTTGATCCACATCCTATAAGCATCGTCCCCATCATTAATACAGCTAACCCTAAAGCTAATAACTTCTTTTTCATAATAAATTCCTCCTTATTAAATAAATATTATTTATCTTATACATGCCATCTGTGTGTTCTCTTGAAGTTCTAAGAGATATCGGTGACTTTCAACTTTGCTTATAAAGCAAATAGTATATTAGGTTGAACTAAACTTTTCTATTTTAAAGTTGGTATTATCTTTGTGACGCATGCCATTTTATGGTTCTACGTTCTATTAATAAAATAATTAAGTATAAAACAATCCCAACTAATGCTGCCATTACTATATAGGACCACCCCATGGCCATCATTCCTTTTCTTAAATTATCTTTAATTCCAAAACCAATACCTGAAGTTGATGCTGCAAAGTATTCACTTATCATAGCCGCCATTATTGCTGCTGCCACATTAATTTTTAATGCAGTTAAAACACTCGGAAGACAATTAGGTAAACGAAGCTTGAAAAATATAATTTTTTCTGGTGCTGCATATGACTCTAATAAATCTTTTGCAAATGGTTTTAAATCATTTAATCCCCTATAGGAGTTAATTGCCATAGCTGCCATACATACAACCGTTACAACACCAACTTTTTGTGCAAAACCACTTGTAAACCAACGATTCATAATGGGCGATAATGCAACTATTGGAATTGCATTAAATGCTGCTATTACACTAAGTCCTGTATATCCCCACTTTGGAAACTGCGTAGCTATCACTGCGACAATAAATCCAATTATGCATCCTAAAGCAAGTCCTACCAATGCCCCTGAAACTGTAATCATCGTGTCAGTTAGAGCTTTAGAAAAATTGTCACTTAAAGTTTTAATAATTTGTGATGGTACTGGTAATTGAAAGGGCTTAAAACCTAATGCATCATGAATGATACCAACTTGCCATGCGATTATTATTAATATCCCAAAACCTAAAGGCCATAAAACATTTTTAATTTTTTCATTCATAAAATTACCTCCCTATGTAGTCTGCTTTCTCCAAGGCATACAAATTTTTTCGAATAGTATTACTATAAAATAACTCAAAATCCCCATTAAAGCGCTGGTAACTACTGATCCCCAGAATACATCTTTTGTTCCTGAGTATAACGAGTATAAAAGTTTCACTCCAATTCCGCCGCTTGAACCTAACATGTCAACTAATATAGATGCTGTTATTGACATTGGTGCCGCTATTTTTAAACCAGCAAATAAATATGGCATTGAATATGGAATCATAAGCTTATAATATATGCTTTTCTTTTTTGCAGCATATGAGTATAGCAATTCTTTTTTATCGCTTTCTACACTATTTAATCCGCTAAGCATATTTACTGAAACTGGGAAAAATGTGATATATGCTGCAATTACTATCCTAGAAGTATTCATATCCCTGACTAAAGTAAAGATTATAGGAGCTAACCCGAGTACAGGTATCATTTGTGATATTATTAAATAAGGTAATGATATTTTTTCTGCTATTTTCGATAAACTCATAATTATTGCTAAAACAAATCCTATTGCAGCTCCAAGTGCAAACCCAAATACAGCTCTTGAAAAAGTAAGTCCAGCCGCGCTCATTAAATCAGTGAAATTTTCTGCTATTGATATGATGACACTATGTGGATAAGGAAGTTTTGCTCCAGCCATTGGATCATGCATCACTCGTTCTAGAAAGAAAGCTACTAATTCCCAAGCTATAAAAATTCCTATAGCCCAAACTAGATTAACTTTATATTTCTCTTTCCTGCTAATCATAATCATACCCCCTCAAAACTATTTCTTATTTTGGTTATATAATCATAAAATTGTTTTGACTGTTTTGACTCCATATTTCTTGGTCTTGGTATGTCAATATCAATCACAGCAGAAACACGTCCTGGATGTGGAGATAAAACCACAACTTTATCCGATAAAAATACTGCTTCTGAAATATTATGGGTTACAAAAACTACTGTCTTTTTGGTCTTTGTCCATATTTCTAAAAGATCTTCATGAAGCTTTTCACGTGTAAATTCATCTAAAGCTGAGAATGGTTCATCCATAAGAAGTATTTCCGGATTAATGGCTAATGCTCTTGCTATACCAACCCTTTGCTGCATCCCTCCACTTAATTCATAAGGATAATGCGTACCAAAGTTAGTAAGTCCAACTAGATCAAGCATTTCCGTAACTCTTGAAGTACGATCCTGCTTCTTCATTCCTAGAAGCTCCATTGGCATACAAACATTTCTTCTTACTGTTCTCCAATCGTATAGAACTGGATTCTGAAATACTATGCCATATTTCTTTTGAAGTCTTATTTCTCTTGGGCTTTGTCCTCGTACTATCACTTTTCCTGAAGAAGGTTGCAATAGATCAGCTATAATACGAAGTAATGTTGTCTTTCCACAACCAGAAGGACCTAGTAATGAAATAAATTCTCCTTCTTTGATTTCTAAATTAACATTCTTAAGCGCTGTTACTGGTTCTCCACCATTCTTATCTTGGTAAACCATACTTAAATCTTCAATTTTAATTTCTACTTTTTCTTCTTTCGTCCTAAAAACATTTCTGCTTTCAAATTCTGTATCTATTTCATTTAACATACTCATTGATTTACGCCTCCTTTTAAACAAAAAACGGTACAAAACTATTTGTTTTGCACCGTTGCAATCACTTCATATTCACCATAACTTACTGTATATAATTAATAAGTCTTCCTTTTTAACTTCTTTTATAGTATTTGATGGACTTCCACTGTTCATGGCATCTTGCGCCATCTTATCTACGACTTTATTGAATTCTTCTTTATTAATTCCATACTCTTTTAAAGTTGGTATTTCACATATGTTACATAACTCTGTTAATTTTTCTAGAAAAGCTTCTGCTGCTTCCTTATCACTTTTCTTATCGTCTGCTGCATTAATTGCTCTACCTATTTCACCAAAACGTTCATAGCTTCCATCTAAAACATAAGATAAGCATTCCTTTATAAGCATAGCATTTGAAATTCCGTGAGCAACATGAAAATTAGCTCCAATTGGTCTGCTCATGCCATGTACCAAGGTAACTGAAGAATTATTTATACATACGCCAGCTTCATATGCAGCAATAGCCATTTCTTCTCTAGCCTTTTTATTTTCACCATCTTTATAAACCAATGGCAAAAACTCAAAAATTCTTTTGATTGCAGATAATGCAAAGGTATCTGTTAAGGAATTTGCTTTTCTTGATGTATAAGCTTCTACCGCATGAGTTAGGGCATCCATTCCTGTTGCCGCTGTTACGCTTTTAGGTGATGTCATTGAGAATTTGGAATCAATCACTGCCAAATCAGGTAGTAATGCTTCTCCCTTTAGAAGCATTTTTATATTCCTCTTTGAATCTGTAATAACCGTAAATTTGGTAGCTTCTGAACCTGTCCCTGCTGTAGTTGGAATCAAAACCAATGGTGGAAAATCTCCTTCAATTGTTTTTCCCATGTAATCAGATATTGAACCTTCTAATTTTGTCATAGCAGCAATTGCTTTACCGCTATCTAATGGACTCCCTCCTCCGATGGCAATACAGAAATCACATTCAGCATTTTTATAAACTTTTACGCCACTTTCAATCATTATATCAGTAGGCTCTCCAATGATATCATTGAAAATTTCATATCCAATTCCCCAATTATTTAAACAGTCTGTCAAAACTTTAACTGTTCCAATTCTAGTTACATTTTTTCCAGATACAATAAATGCTTTTTTTCCAAAGGATTTTATCAAATTTTCACTTGATTCTAATGCATTATCTCCAATAATCGTACGTCCTGGTAAACTAAATTCATATGCCATTTTCTCACCTCATCTAGATAAATTGTTTGTCTACAATTCCAAGTACTTCGTCTAATTTAGCTAGTTCCTCTTCTAACTGCTCCTTTGTAATTATTAATGGAGGAGCAACAAGTATCATGTTCTCATGAGTATATGTCATAAACTTTCTTTCCTTTAATAATCCTAGAATTTTCCCCATAACTCCTTCCGGATCCTTTCCATATGGTACTAAGGGTTCCTTGCTTCCTTTATCCTTTACTAATTCTACTGCTGAAAATAATCCAATATATCTCACATCTCCAACTGATGGGTGAAAAGCTTTCATCTCTTCTAGTTTTTCACCAAGTACACTACCTACTTCGTTAACATTTTTTAGTATACCTGCTTCTTCATAATAGTTTATACACGCTACACCTGCTGCACACGCTAGGGGATGTCCACTATAAGTTAGTCCGCAAGATAATAAATTATCATCAAAGTAAGCTGCTATTTCTTTACTTACTACAACTCCACCAAGTTGAACATATCCACAAGTAACACCTTTTGCAAAAGTTACTATATCTGGTTTTACATCAAAATTCTCAAAACCAAACATTCTACCTGTTCTGCCCCAGCCTGTCATAACTTCATCACAAATCATTAAGATTTTAAATTCATCACATAAAGCTCTAACTCCTGGAAGATATCCTCTTGGCGGAATGATAACTCCATTTGAACCTGTTATAGTCTCTAAAACTATTGCAGCTACGCTATCAGGTCCTTCATAAATTATTTGTTCTCTTAGCTTGGCCAAGTAATATTTTGTTGCGGCTTCTTCTGATTCGAATTCTATTGGTTCTCTATAAATATATGGATCAAAGAATTTTACGAACCCTGGAATACCAGGTTCTAATTGATATCTTCTAGGTTCACCAGTTAAATTACCAGCACCAAACGAAGATCCGTGGTAACTTCTATAACGACTGAACACCTTTGTCTTACCTGTAAACATTCTTGCTATCTTTACAGCATTCTCATTTGATTCTGCACCTGCATTTGTAAAAAATACCTTCCCCATATTATCAGGCATTAATTCAATGATCTTCTTTGCAAGCTTGGCTCTAGATTCAGCTCCATAAGATGGCCCTACAAAACAATATTTATCTACTTGTTCTTTTATTGCATCTCCAATCGCTTTATTTCCAAAACCTAAATTCATATTAACAAGTTGTGACGACATATCTGAATATCTATTTCCATCATAATCCCAAAAGTAAATACCATCAGCTTTTTCAACTGAAATAGGATTTAAATTTCTTTGTTTGCTCCATGATTGTAAATTATATTCTTTTAAAGTACTCCTAATTTCTTCACCATTCATCTTTATACACTCCCTCATATACATTTAATATTTTCCTCAAATAAAAAAACGGAACTTATTCAAGTGAACAAGCTCCGTTGCTGTTATCTCTATTAAATTCGTTTTTTCTTTAAGTTGTTTTTATTATATACTAGTAAAACTGTTATATCAATGAATAAGTGACTAAATTTATTTGTGCAACTGCACATTTAGGCACATTAATATAAATAACAAGTCCCAAGTTGCCTACATAACATCCTTCACAAAAAAACCTAAATAAAATCGTAGTTTTTCTTCTAGATTTGATGGATTATATCCAGTAATCTTTTCAATCTTTTTAAGCTGATTATTTACTGTATTCCTATGAATATATTGTTTTTCAGCAACAAGACTTTGACTACCGTTGTTCTGTAAAAACATATATAAGAAGCTCATTAAATCAGTATTATTTTCCTTATCATATTTTTCTAACTTACCTAGAGTATCATTGTAATATTCTTTAAGCACTTCTTTATCCTTAGCATTTAAAAGCAATTTATGAATATCTAATTTATCATAAAACACCATTTCTTTGCCTTGTTTTTTGGCCATCGTCATTGCAGTGAAAGCATTATTAAAATTCTCCGCCTGCATTTTAATACCTGCTTTATTTTCACTTATTCCCATATGAACCTTCCATGAAGGTTCATTCCAATTCTTAAAAAAAGTATCAACAAAATTAGTGACATCGTAATTTCCATAATTCACAAGAGCCAGAACCCAAGAATCTTTATATGAAAATGAAATATATAATTCATGAATACTTCTAGCTAATCTTTCTGAATACATTTTAATTTTATTCATATCAAATTCTAATTGATTGTCTTCTTTGTGTTCAAAGGACATGACTATAAAGCAGAAATGACTGTCTCTCAAATACCCATATCTCTCCATCTGCAAAATTAATGTTTCTATATCACCTGTTTTAAATATAATATTCTTAATCGTACTTGCTATACTTATTTCTACTTGCTCACTTTGCATTATTCGATAACATATATTCCGTGTTAAATCTACCATTCTTGTTTCCCATGGAATAGTATAAAGAGGCATTTTTATTTGGTCACAATATTCTATAACATCGTTAGGTATTGACTTGGTGTATGGCCCAATATTTACAACAAAAGCGCTTGCCCGAGCAGCATATAGCTTTTTTGTATATTCTAACAACCATCCATCGCCATCATTTAGAATGCCTGATGTAAGGACAACTTCATTTCCATGAAGAAATTCACTCACCTCATCATTTTCAATAATATGTACCCATTCCACTAGATTATTAAGACCTTTCTGTCCTGCTAGCAGTTTCATTTGATACAAAACGGCCCCATTTCCAAATAATTTCCCTACAGTAATTGACATATTATCACCCCAATTTTATATAAAACTATAAGAGTTTTATGCCTATTATATCATAATTTTATTTTAATTAAATTTTATTAAATAATACAAAAACTTATTTATATTATTTATTTATAAACAGAAACTTAATAAAGTTAAGTTGGTTTTACAATTAGTACTATTTACTATAAAATAATTCGGATGTATTCTGCATAAAAAAATTCTAACCATATTACTTAAAGCAATAAATAAAGAGGCACTTTGATAAAAATCAAAATACCTCTTTATTTTATTGCTTTACTTATTATTAATTGACTTTAAATATTCTTTAACACTTGGCGATATTCCTATAATATATACGCTAAAGATATACACTACCATTAAAATAGTAATCATTATATTAGGCGAAATCATAATTGCTGCAACTGCCGCTAGAATGACAATTATAAGCAAAATTATCATTATAATCTTAGCCCATGCTTTTCCTTTAAATATAAAATATAAGAGAATAGCTTCTACTACAGTCCTAGTTAGTCCTGAAATTATTCCTATGTTTCCTTGCATAAAATAGCTAAATGCAGTTGTAACTATACTTACAGCTAATATTGCTATTACCATGGATAAAAATAGCTTTTTTCCTTTTTCTACACTTTTCATAATATCCTCCATAACAATGTATTAAACCAATTAGATATAACGTTTTAATTAAATAAGTTATCTCTCTTTATTTAGGACGTAATTATCATTAATAATTCCTTATTTATTTTTACTTAATATTGCGTTATTATTCCTTAAAAATAAATCTTTATGTACATTACCATATTTTATATTTATTATAACATGAATTCATAGAATTTATATTCTTATTTTCATTCATAATTATTGGGAAGCTAATAAAAGCTCCCCAAATTTAATATTTTTAATTATAGAAACTTAGTTTTTACATTGCTTTGAAAATACATTTGTTAGATTTAGTTTTTTAACTCTTGATCTTATTTCATCATTATCTATGCTATACAATCCTAAATCTTTCATCCTTTCAAAATATTCTGCTCCTGAAAATGTATATCTTTCACTCATTTTTCCTTCCTTAACTTTGTCATTTGCATATGCAATAATATCACCTGTAGCAAGCTCTCTTGGCAATTCTAATAAAGGCTTTTTCTCCAAATATTGAACTGCATTATAACCTGCTAAAGCCCCTGTAGTCATAGCCTCAGTATGACCTACAAAGAATCCACTTTTTTCACCTCCACAAAATAAATTTTCAACGCCATTTACTTGCATTGAATTATTTCTAGGCGCAGCACATAAATATCTAATTGAATTACCATTACCTCCAACTAGTGGATCTATATAAACTACATTTTCCAATCCTTTTATTTTCCTTAATTTATCTAGTGGATAGTGAGATGTCATAAGCTTTACGCGTCCTGTATCTAATAATATAATATTCTCTGCAAATTCTAAAGTCGCATATTGCTGACATACCTTTTGTTCTAACTTTTCTAAATGTACATCTTCCTTAGGTATAGGAATAACTACAACTCCATTTTTCTCTAATTCTTTTATTATGTCTTTTGATAAAGATTCTCTAGGAAATTCACAAGACCCGCTCATTGCACCCTTCATTCCATTTGCTCTTTCTCCTACTAAGTCATTTACTCCTGCTCTACTGCTTATACTAACTCTTGCTCCAAAGCTAGGACATCTTAATGTACACATGACGCATCCATTTCCATACTTCACACAATTAGGCATTGATCCTGTTGAGCCTGTAGTTTCTACAAATACATCTCCAGTTATAATATCTTTATTAAATAATACCAATGATTTTATTTTATTGCCTTCCATATTTACATCTGTTATTCTACTTTGCAAAAATATTTTAACTCCACATTCTATTAAATATCTTCGGACAATTGGTTCAGCTTTACCTATATCACATAGCCATGCATGTTTGTGTTCTGGGAAATCTATATTCTTATGAATTGCTATTGAATCCATAATTCTTATGAAATCACCTGCACCAAGATTTATCAGCTCTTCTGCAGCAGTATATCTTCCATTATTCCTCATTATCCCACCAACATTTCCTACTCCAAGTAGCAAGTCAGTTCTCTCATATAACTCAACTTCTGCACCTAATTTTACTGCTTCTAATGCGGCAGAGCACCCTGCCCATCCTCCACCTATAATTATAACCTTCATTTTATTCTCCTTTAAAATAGTTATCTATTATATATGTATTCAATTTTTTGTCTAAGTTGAGTCTTATCATGTTTACTGATCAAATTCTCTAAAAATTTATCACCACTTATTAACATATAAAAAAAGCCAAAAAGCTGATCTTGTCTGCTTTTTGGCTCTTTAAAAATTTATAACTCTGACTATAATTCCTTAAATAATTTTTATCTAGCCATTATATAAATTTTTTTCATGTCTTCCATATTAAGTTTTTGGAATTCCCCTATGGTTCTAGTATCTTTGAAGCTACATTTATAAGCTAGTTCATCAATTTGATCATCTGTCAAATTAACTCCAAGTTCTTTTATTGATATTGGCATATCAATAGAATGATAAAAACTTTCCATTGCTTCTATTCCCTCTAATACAACTTTTTCTGGATTATAAAAGTCATTGGTTATTCCCATTACGTTTACAGAGAATTGTACAAAACGGCTTATATTACTTTTATACACATACCTAGCCCAGCTTCCCCAAACTGCTGCCAAACCAGCTCCGTGGGCAACATCAAACACACCTCCAAGTTCATGTTCTAATTGATGACATGACCAATCGCCAACTGAACCACATCCAGTTAAATCATTATGCGAAAGACTTCCTGCCCACATTACTTCAGCACGTGCATTATAATCTTTTGGATTTTTCATTAATATTTTTACATTATGAATCACTGTTCTCATTAATCCTTCGCTAATTCTATCTGTTATCTCCATGCTCTGTTCTTTTGTAAAATAACGTTCCATAGTATGCATTAATATATCAGTAGCTCCACTGGCAGTCTGATATTTAGGTAATGTATAAGTAAGTTCCGGATTCATAATTGCAAATTTACAACGTGCATACTCAGAATTACATCCTCTTTTCAGCCATCCTTCTTCATTTGTAATAACTGATGAATTGCTCATTTCACTTCCTGCAGCTGCAATAGTTAAAACTGCCCCAACAGGTAAGCAGCCAGTTGGAATAACTTTTTTACTATATATATCCCATACATCACACTCATTAGCTATGCCATATCCTATTGCTTTTGCTGAATCAATAACACTGCCTCCTCCAACAGCTAATATAAAATCCACCTTTTCCTTTTTGCACAAATTGATTCCTTCATATACTTTTGAAAGTCTAGGATTAGGTACAACTCCACCTAAGCTAACATAATCGATTTCAGCTTTCTTTAAAGATTCAAAAATTTTATCCAAAAGCCCAGACTTTTTCGCACTGCTTCCACCAAAATGAACTAGGACCTTCTTACAATTTTGATTCTTTATAATAGTGCCGATCTGTTTTTCTGAATCCTTTCCAAAAATCACTCTCGTAGGAGCATAAAATTCAAAATTCTTCATTATTAATGCACTTCCTTATTTCTAATTTAGTATTAAGTTCTTTAATAATATATTACTCCTTCGAGACAGCTCTAAGTCAAGAGAAATATATGAATAAAATTGTAAAATAAAAAACTAACTTCTTGATTGCAAGAGTAAATTCATCTTACAAGAAGTTAGTATCAATTGAATACGTAACCTATCACAGCTTCAAATAAAAATTTATTACTGAACACATATAAGTTAAAATTATATTACTAAACTAAATTTAAGATATTGCATTATAAAAAATACACTCTTAAAGTTTTATATTAAAATAAATGATATTATTTAAAATATTACCAACATTCTAAGTTTTAGATTTTTATCTTTCTATGTAAAGACCTTTAGAGTGTGATGTTATTCATTTCATTTATCATATTGGTGACTAGATCATCCATTCCTATATTCTCTAGCCCACTAGGAACTATAAAATTAGGATCGTCTAACTCTCCACCAGCTTTAGCTATAATTTGTTTTGCTCTTTCGGCATTATTTTCATCTGTATTTACAATCACCTTATAATTTACATCAGCTATTTCTTCAAAACCGCCCATACCGCTTACCATTGGATTTGCAGCTGCCATTGGCCCGTAACCCGAATCAACCGTAGGATTGTCGTTAGATAGTATTAAATTTGCCAAACTATTTGTACTGCTTTCAGTGCCTGGCCTGTTTTGCCCTGGATTATCATTTGTATAATGATCATTTATATCTGCCACAGCATCTTTTATACCTATTTTATTTAATGCTTCTACAGCTTGATTAGCAGCTTTTATACCACTAAAGTAACCTTCTATCTTCATAAAAAATACCTCCTTTTATAATTTTATTCAGTGGTATTTTTTCACTATGTTTAAACTATTATTCCTAAATCTTGAATATCTAAATATCTTTTTTAAATCTTTATACTAAAAAGCAACTGCAGGGTTGCTTCATTTACTTATCCCACAATTGCTTTTTTATAATTACCTATTTATTGGGTTCACATGGATATATATAATTTCCTATGGTACGAACTCTCAATCTTTCTGGATCACATTCTTCATGATCTGGAATTACGAACACTATTTTACGTTCGATAGTTCCACATGCATCACGATCACAAGGATCTTCCTGTGCCATTGTTACAAATCCTTTGAATGCAAGTATTCTATCACAATCATCATATAAAATAGCTGCAATAGCTACTTTTTTGCCTAAGCAAACATTATTGACTTTTATTTTTACTGTTACTAATTTTGCACCATGCTTTTCCAAATTAACTGGTTTTGATTTGATTGTACTACATAATTCGCAGTCATGCTTAGTACACTTACATTTATTTTCATATCTTTCCATTCTATACAACTCCTTGCATATAAACTCAAAATGAAATAAAAGTTACTTATATTGACTTGGTCATTTTAAATTTTTATAGTTACATATATCATTAAAATATATCTTCAACATAAAGAATAAGTTGATATATGTTCTCCAAAATCAAATGAGTATCTTTAAAACGCTTTTAATGCACATATGCAATGCTTTATCAGCAACGAATTTTCAATGAAAATATTTAATGCGCTTCCTATGTTTATAATATATTCTCTAATAAATATTTATGTGAAAGAAAACGACATTTTTTCCTATAAAATAAAATCATCAATTAAAATAAAATGATATTTCCTGTAATAATCTTCTTTTTTCTTTGCTATTATTTGAAAACAAATATAAAATTAGTTATGATATAATAGATATACAACTGTTTTAGGGGGACATATATGATTGGAACATTACTTATAAACAGGTATGAGTTGCTTGAAAAAATAGGTGAAGGTGGCATGGGAATTGTCTATAAAGCAAAATGCCATTTATTAAATAGATTTGTAGCTGTAAAAATATTAAAATCAGAATTAAGCAATAATGAAGAATTTATTCTCAGATTTAAGAGAGAGGCAAATTCAATTGCAAGTTTATCACATCCAAATATAGTAAATATTTATGATATTGGCTCAGAGAATAATATTAATTTTATTGTTATGGAATATATTAATGGTAAAACATTAAAACAAGTATTAAGGGATAATGTACGACTCAGCCCTGATACTACCTTAAATATATCTTTACAAATGGCTGAAGCTTTAATATACGCTCATAAAAATAATATAATTCATAGAGATATAAAGTGCGATAATATTTTAATTTCAGATGATAACATTGCAAAATTAACAGACTTCGGAATTGCAAAACTTCCAAATTCTTCAACAATAACAAATTCAAATAAAATTATAGGCTCAGTACACTACTTTTCACCAGAACAGGCTAAAGGAGGATATGTTGATTTCAGAACTGACATCTATGCTCTTGGTATTGTCATGTATGAAATGATTACTGGAAATGTTCCTTTTAATGGAAAAACGTCTATTTCAGTAGCAATTATGCATATACAAGAACCTGTTATTCCGCCAAAGAATTTTATTGCAGATATACCTGAAAACATTAATTTAGTAATTCTAAAAGCCTTAGAAAAAAATCCAGCCGATAGATTTAAATCAGCCAAAGAATTCGCTAATGTTTTAAGTTCACTAAAAGAAAATCCTAACTTAAAAATAGACTTTAATAACACATTAATAGATGATTCAACTGTCATGATTGATACACATAAAGAAATTGATCCCACTGTGGTTATGAGCAAAGAGCCAATACAAGAAACTGTGCTATTAAAGAGCGTCACTAATAAGTTACATATAAACAACCTAAAAAGTAAATCCAAAAAAGTTATTTTACCAATTGGGGTAATTGCTTTTTGTATTGCTGCCTTTGCCTTAGGTAAGTATTTCTATGGAGGATTATCTAAAAATACAGGATATAAGGATTCTCCTATAAATAGCAGCATTGAAGAAAATACTTTAGGAACCACTAGTAAAGAGAATAATGACAAGTTGCAACCAAGTGAAAAAAGGCAAGTACCACTATTAGTTGGAAAATCTCAAGATACTGCTGAATCTATTATAAATAATAATGAATTTTTACTTGGAAATATCAGTTATGAATACAGCGATAATGTATCAAGCGGCCTAGTTATAAGTCAATCTCCTACTGTTGGCACATCTTATGAAAAAAGTGGAAAGATAGATTTGATTATAAGCCAAGGACAAAAAGTTACTCAACCTGCACCAGAAACGAAAAAAAATAATAGCAATAATAATGGCAATGGTAACGGCAATGGAAATGGAAAAGAAAAAGAGAAAAAGCAAAAAAATAAATGACCAAAGGAAAGTTTATCTCCTTGGTCATTTTTTATTAAAATTGTACTTTATATCCT
Source organism: Clostridium sp. YIM B02569 (assembly GCF_022320765.1). Classification (NCBI taxonomy): domain Bacteria; kingdom Bacillati; phylum Bacillota; class Clostridia; order Eubacteriales; family Clostridiaceae; genus Clostridium; species Clostridium sp. YIM B02569. The sequence continues at coordinate 27,186 of NZ_JAKJJX010000035.1, forward strand.
GATATTAGTAGTTTCACGACAGCGTTATAACTTTTAATTCCTTCTGTTTGGCCACCAGCTTTTAGTATCTTATCATATACATTATCATACAGCTTTGATATTTTACCTCTGTAATTGTTCCAGTATAGTGAATCATTTTTTAATTCTAATTTTACATTATCTGAAAGTTCATTATTTATTCTTTTAAAAGCCTCTTGATTGAAATAATATAAGTCATTCATACAGTAAGAATACGCCATAAGGTATCCACTATATTGGTATTCATAATTTTTAGAGTTAGCGCATGCTAGAAAACTTATATAATTTGCCTCATCTTCACTATTAAAACCTCTTACATGGCTCAATTCATGACAAATTGTACTTGGAACATTCCATCTGGGCATATCATTATTATAATTAGCTTCAAGGGTAAAAGTTGTTTCTCCCTCCAACAATTGATATGACATAAGTTTTGAAAAAACAACTGGCTTTGGATTTGGATAAAAACCTTGCAAAGATGGATAAATTTCTCCTATACGTTCCATACTGATTATTCCTTCTTTTCTTGCATCATAATCTAGCTTTAATAGTCCATCTTCACCCCTTTTTATCTTTCCATCTAATTCATTTAGTCTAACTTTTAGATAATCACAAAGTTCTATTAGTTTTTCTTCTGAATTATCCTGCACTTTTAATCCAGTTAATTCAACAAAATTTGATCTGAATGAGTTTATCCCTAGAGTCATTATATTTAAAAATACAAATGCTGATATATATATAAGCACATTTGAAGTTACTCTGATTATTATTTTTTTTAATGAAAGTTGTTTTGAAAAAAGTAAATATGTATAATTTACTGTTCTTACAAGAATATATATAAGGAAAGCATATAATATTATTTCGTATACTGAAAATGGTATTAATGACAAACATCTTGAAAGCGTATTTACCAATATTGAATAAATATACTTGTAATAGAAATTTGAAAATCCATATATATATCGTGCCATTACAAATAAAAGGATGCTGAATCCAAGTAGTAATCCACTTGTTATAAACTTAGTTTTAATTGATATATTCTTTTTTCTTTTTAGTAAATTTCCCATTCTCAATATTCCTTTCTTACTAAGAAACTAACCTTCTAATATTGTAAATCAGTTCCAATATCATTATAATATCACTTTTTATTTTTACATTCTATACTAAAAAAGGCAGTAAATTTATAAACACAAATTCACTGTCTTTTTATAATTCCTATACATATCTTACAATATTGATTTTGTAAATAAAATTTACTCCTGAAATACTATATAAAAAACCTTCTAAATATAAAGTGCCATATAAGTAGCTTATATGACACTTTACCGACATTAAATCAATTATATATGATTTGCGACTTCATATGCATCCCAGATAGCATACATAATATTTGAAACCTTACGTGCATCTCCTAAAAGATAGATTTCTGGAATCTCAAATTCCAATTCTCTATATAAAGAATTTTCCTCTTTATATCCTACTGAAAGTATTACTGAATCACATTTAATTTTTTCTACTCCATTTTCTGTTTCTATCTCAAGATTTCCATCCTTATAAGCTTTAACTTTTGAATTTACTTTTACTTCAATACCGTTAAATGGTATTAATCTTTCAAGCATTTCACTGTTTGCAGAACACAAAGGACCATTTAGTGCAAGAATCTTATGCAATGCTTCTACTATAGTAACTTTCTTACCCTTCTTAGCTAGATCAAGTGCTAATTCACAGCCAACTAATCCACCACCAACTACTACAGTATTATTACCTGACTCTTTCTTTCCTAATAATACATCTGCTGCTGTAAATACTTTCTCATCATCTCCCAATGAAAATACTTTAGGAGTAGATCCTGTTGCTATTATCACAGAATCTGCCTTATAACTTAGTATTTGTTCTTTTGTAATTTCACTATTTAAATTAACTTCCACATTTAGTTCCTTCAATGCGTTTGCATACCAGTTCGCTAATGCAATATCATCTTCTTTAAAGTCTGGCGAACCTCCTGGTATAAGATTTCCACCTAATCTATCAGTCTTTTCATAAAGTACTGGTTCATGCCCTCTAAGAGCTAAAACTCTTGCAACTTCACAACCTGCAACTCCACCACCAACTATAAGTACTTTTTTCTTTCCTAATATAGGAGTTAATGCATTGTCCTTTTCTTTACATGCTTGTGGATTTACTGCACAGTTAAGCATAGCATAATTTTGAAGACGTCCCATACATCCTTCTTGACATGATATACAAGGTCTAATTGAATTACACTTATTTGCCCTTAATTTATTTACATAATCAGGATCTGCAAGAAGTGGCCTTCCAAGACTCACAATATCACAAGTTCCATTTTCAATTGCCTCAATAGCCATATCAGGATTGTCCATTCTTCCAGCACATATTACTGGAACATCAACAGTTTCTTTCATTAATTTAGCATATGGTCTGTATAACCCCTTTTCTTGATACATTGGTGGGTGACTCCACCACCATGAATCATAAGATCCAACGTCTATATCTAATGAATCATATCCATAGGATACAAGTAACTTAGCAGCTTCAATACCTTCTTCTAAATCTCTTCCTTTTTCAATAAATTCTTCTCCTGGAAGTGCTCCATCTCTTAAATCTTTAATAAAACTCTTTGGAGAATATCTAAGAGTTACAGGGAAATCCTCTCCACATCTATCTTTAATTTCTTCTACTATTTCACGTGCAAATCTAAGTCTATTTTCTAGGCTTCCACCATATTCATCAGTTCTATGATTAAATAATGAAATAGCAAATTGATCTATTAAATAACCTTCATGTACAGCATGAATTTGTACACCATCAAATCCTGCTCTCTTTGCGTTATAAGCCCCATCTCCAAACTTTTTAACTATAGATTTAATTTCATCTATTGTAAGTTCACGACATATTTTATCAAGCCATCTATGTTGAATTGCTGATGGTGCAACTGGTGAATATTCTCCAAGATTAGTAGGAATTGTAACCCTTCCAAATCCACCTGACATTTGTAAAAATACTTTTGCATTATATGCATGTATCCTTTCAGTCATTTCTTTGCTTGTTCTAACAAAATGTACTGGATTATGTGTAGGACATGGAGTACTTGGCATACCATGTTCTTCCACTTCATTATCTACAAAAGTAACTCCAGTGATAATTAGGCCTGTCCCACCTTTAGCTCTTTCAGTATAGTAGTCAATTCCCCTTTGATTAAATCCACCTTCGCTATCAGCTAGTCCAAGTGGTCCCATTGGCGCTAATGCAAAACGATTTTTTATCTCACAGTTACCAATTTTAATAGGTTCAAATAGCTTTTTATACTTATTCATAAATTTCCTCCAATAATGTTTAAACGTTTAATTATCTGATTATCCTAATTCCTTTATTCAACTATATTATAATACTGCAAAAATAAACATGTCAATATTTACATGTTTAACAGTTAATATTTTTCTATTTCACTTTATATTTTACTATGCTAAAATTGTCATTGGATAAACTCAAGCAAATAAGCTACAGAAATATTAGAGGTGCATGTATGAGAACTTTAAAGTATGCTATTTTAGGACTTATTAATAGAAATCCTTTAACCGGATATGATATAACAAAGGAATTTAACTCTGGATTAGTTGAATTTTGGTATGCTAAGCATAGTCAAATATATCCTGAATTAAAGAAATTAACCGATGAGGGGTTAATTTCATACGAGACTGTTATACAAGGAGAAAAGTTAGAAAAAAAGTTATATACTATAACTGAAAAAGGGCGGAAGTCATTGCAGAAATGGCTTTCAAAAGACGATCCTTTAGAGCCAACCCCAAAAGATATTTTTAAACTTAAAGCTTATTTTTGTGATGAGATGGATCACGATACTTTAGTAAAGCAGTTTAAAAATGCACTAACCAAACACATTGAAAGATTGGAATACCTTGAAAATTCAATGGATGAGCTTTTAAAGACAAAAGACATTTTAACAGTATCCTCTTCAGATTTCGGGGGCTATATAATATTGAACGGGGCCATCATGAGGGAAAAATCATACATAGAATGGCTAGAAGATTGTTTAAAAAAGATGCATTTATAGTATACAATTTTCTTGGTAAATTAATCTTTAACTGCTTAGATATAGATAAACAACTTTGAAACTAGATTTATGCGATAACTTATTGAAATCATATATATTTTGATTCCGAAAAGCTATGAAAATATTGCTGAATGTTCTAATCAGTAGGTTGTATCCTCTTTACAAAAATAAATTAGAAATTTAATTTATTTTTGTCAATAAATTAGAATTATTTTTTTAATGTGAAAAAGACTATATAATAAAATATCGTAAGGAGGATCACAAAAATGAAAAACTCTAAATCAAAAAGCTTATATATATTAGTAATAATATTGTTTATAGTAATCATATCTGCATTTTCTTTTTTCAGACATTCCAATAGTAATCCGCCCAAAGGCAATAGTGATTTATCAAATAACGAAAGCCAAGACCCTTCATACTATAAAAGTCTATATGGCACTTGGACTATTGAAAAGCATATACCTTCCAATATAAAAACTGCTCTAAGTGAGTCTACTATTTCTCTATGTATAGGTCAAAAGTTTACTATAGAGAAAGATAAGATTTCCTCAATTTACGGAGCTGTATCTGATCCAACTATTAATGAAGGAACAATTACAGCTACAGAATTTTATAACACTTATAATGATACTTTCAAAAATCTTGGTATTTCAGGTGATAAAATTAAATATATAAAAATAACTGAGCCTGAAAAGACAACTCATTCTGCAACTCTTTTTATTACCGATGATGAAAAAGTCTATGCTCTATTAGGTGGAGCACTTTTTGAATTAAAGAAACAGTGAAAAAGCTAAAAAGATAACTAAATTAATACTAGTTATCTTCTTAGCTTTCTTATTATTTATTTCCTTGATTTCTCCATGAAGTAACATATTCATCTAAAATTTTATGAAGTGCCTCTCCAATCCTTGAATATGCATCATCATTAAGATTAGCCAGAGATATTCTAATTGACCACTCTGGTCCTTTAAAGCCTCCACCACTTAATAGAACTATAGCTGATTCCTCAGCTAATTTGTATAAAATATCTACCGGCTTATAGTTAATTTGAAGATATTCACCAAATTCACTTCCATAATAGCAAGTAGCCCATTCTAATAAATCAAATTCTGTATAATATGCAGCATCATACGGATCTTCTCTTAAATCTAATCCGAGGCCATTAAACAAAAGCTTTTGTCTTCGTTTGCAAATATCTTTGGTTTGTTTTTTATATATGTTTTCTTCGTCTAATAGATCAAACGCACAAAAGAAGGCCATTTGAACTTGCTGTGGAGTTGATAATCCTGCCGTGTGATTAAGAGCTACTTGTCGGCTGTCTGCTACAATTCTATCTATAAATTTTATATCATCTGGAGTCGTTGAAAGATCTCCATACCGCTGCCTTAACTCAACCTTTTTATCTTCTGGTAAATTCTTTAATAATTTATCAAAGACATTCTCTGAATAAAGTGATATTGTTCCAAGTCTCCATCCAGTTACTCCAAAATATTTTGAAAAAGAATAAACACCTATCGTATTATATGGCAAGTCTGCCATTAGAGATCTATAATTATTTACAAAAGTACTGTAGACATCATCTGAAATAATCATTAAATTAGGGTTATAATTTTCTACTATATTTATTAACTGCTTAACGCTCTCTGGTTTAATTGCTACAGAAGGGGGATTGCTTGGATTAACAACAAATAGAGCTTTAATACTAGAATCTTTAAGCTTATTAAGCTCTGATTCTGGGTATTGCCAAGTATGGGTTCCATCTTCTGTAAGTTCTGTCGCTTCAATATGTACAATTTCAAAGTTATAACGTGGCAAATGTGGTATTTCCAAATAAGGCGTAAAAACTGGAACCATTAGTCCTATTTTGTCTTCAGGAGCCAGCAATTCATTTGCGATTAAGCTATCGAATATATAACACATTGCTGCAGTAGCCCCTTCAACTGCAAAAATATTAAATCTCCCTACAGGTGGTTTGTTATAACAAAGCTCTGAGACAAGATACTCATGAACAATTTTTTCAATATGTATTAGCATCCTATCTGGCACTGGATAATTATCTCCTATAATAGAGTCTGTGAGCTCAAATATCCATGAGTCTGCATCAAAACCTTGATTTTTAATACCATAATCGATTATTCTTCTTAAAAGCTCTATTCCTGGCATCTCTTTGTTTTTGTCTAAAAAGTTATACAATCTCTCAGCTATCCCCTCTTTTTTAGGCATACCAGCTAAATCGCCATCATTCCAAACTCTTCTTGTTTCTTCTACTGCAAAAATTCCAAAAGTGAAAAAAGCTTCCCTAGGTGTTGCAGCAGTCCAGTTAGGATTACCTCTTCCTGCATTTAATAACGTACGGGCGCTCTTTTTTCTTTGCCCCTCAGCTAAATTTATTAATTCATTCTTGAATTCAAATGGACTTATTTTACCATAAACTTTTTCTATTTCTTGACGCTGAACATTTTTAATACTCATAAATAGTACTCCTTACTCAAGTTATATGAACATATTTGTTATTATTGTTCAACAAGTTACGATAATTTATTCCTAACTGATCATACAACTTTTTAGAAGAATATTTTTTCAAATACCGAAAAATTATCAAATATGCACTTAAATTCCCACGAAAATGTCTCTTGAATATAAGCTTTAAAGATGTTATTATTATTTCACGGCAATGAAAATGCTTGTCATTATAAGTAATTTTCGTGCTAGATGGGGAGCTAGCGGTGCCCTGTAACCTGCAATCCGCTATAGCAGGATTGAATTCTCATTATAGGCTTTAATCCATTTGGTCAGTCTAATACAAGTGGTGTTGAGAATCGGGTCCCATGCAGCAGAAACTCGTGAATTCCGTCAGATCTGGAAGGAAGCAGCGGTAAATGATAACTTCTGAGTGCCGTGGATAAACCTAGTTTGAGCTAACTATATTAGTAGCGCAAGTATGTTAATTGTCAACAATGAGTGCACGTTTCCTTGATTATTAATTCTGAGATATTCGTTAAGCTCTTATTTTGAACCTACAAATTAAATTCGGGAGTTTAATATTTAGATGATGAAATGTACTTTTGAGTGAATCCTTTTACGGTTTTAAAAGCGATTGAGGCATCTGTGAAAACACCCACCTATCGAGAGATAGGCGTCAAAATTAGAGTACCGATATTTTGGATCTTATTTTAGAGATTTAAAGCCAATGCTTAATAACACTAAGCATTGGCTTTTTGATTTCTTGCAAATAAACGAGGTTCTATCCATGATTCTCTATCTTAATAAGTTTTAAAACTGATGATAAACCAATTAGAATAAAAAATGCAACTGCTAAAAAGCATGATATCATGATAACAACGCCTTCCCATCCGTATAAAGACCAAAACGTTCCTCCAGCAGTTCCACCAACGCTTGAACCAACATAATAAAATAATAAATAAAGAGATGACGCCTGAGCCTTATCATGAGTTGCTATTTTGCCAATCCAACTACTAATTATTGAGTGTCCTGCAAAAAAACCAAATGTTAAAAGAGCTATTCCAATAATCTTTAGCAAAAGACTTACATTTAATGTAATGCTTATCCCAAATAACATTATAAAAATTGAAATGCATAACATTATATATTGTCCATGTTTATCTGCTAGACGTCCCATAAATGTTGAACTAAATGTTCCTACTATATATATTACAAAAATAAAGCTCACTAAGGTTTGGCTCAAATTGTATGGTCGTTCAATTAATTGAAAACCTATAAAATTATATAACGAAACAAAACTTCCCATAATTAAAAATCCAATACAATATAAGCAAAGAAGATTAGGATTCTTTAAATGATTAAAACTTGATTTAATTAAATTTTTAATTTCAAATGATCTAGCCTCGAAATGCTTTGATAAAGGCAGCTTTCTCCAAAACAAAAAACTTGAAATAAGTCCTAAAATACCTATAACTGCTAACGCTAATCTCCAGTTAAAAAAATCATTAATTACCCCTATAATAATACGTCCACTCATTCCGCCTATAGAATTACCACTTATATATAATCCCATTACTAATCCTAAACTTGATTTGTCAATTTCCTCACTAATATAAGCCATAGCTATTGCAGGTAATCCAGCTAAGACAAATCCTTGCAAACATCGTATTACTAGCATACTGTTAAAATTAGGAACAATAGCCGTCAATACTGCTAGTATTGATGATGCAAAAAGAGAAAAACACATAATTGGCTTTCTCCCAAGAACCTCTGACAATGAACCAAAAATCAACATACTAACAGCCAATGTACATGTTGTAACTGACAGCGATAAACTCGCCATTGTAGGTGATATACCAAATTCCTTAGACAAATAAGGCATTAATGGTTGTGTACAATATAAAATCGCAAATGTATTAAAACCGCCAGCAAATAAAGCAATACTAGCATGGCGAAATTCACGTGTACCTTTTTGAATATAGCTCATAATAATCACTCCATACTTTATTCTATGAAACATGGTTATAATAACCACTATAATTTTAGCACAATGAATTATACGTTTAATTTATAAAAATAGTGTAATATTTTGTATTAGGCCTATGATAACGTTTATAGATGTATATTTCTACACTTTTCATAAAAACATAAACAAGGTAAAAAATATACCTTATTCTTAAAAATGTAACCGTTAAAAATCCATCTATATTCTTCCTATAATTCAGGCCTTGACATTGATGCAATGTGGAGTTTATTATATGATAGATACTATATATAGTATTAAAAATATAAAATATAAGCATGAAAAAGAGGTATTGTATGCATCCAAAAGATTTTAATTATAAAATGCCTGCTGAATGGACTGCTCATGAGCGTACATTCATATCTTGGCCAGTAAAAGATTCAATGTGTCATCCAGATAACTATAAAGATGTTTGTGCTGGATATGCAGAATATATTCAAGCAATTGCTGAATTTGAACCAGTTTCAGTAATTGTTAATCCATATGAATTGGATAATGTAAAAAAACTTTTTAGTGAGTCTAATATAGAACTACTCCCTATTGAACATAGTGATGCATGGCTTAGAGATAATGGCCCTACATTTCTAATTGATGACGAAGGAAATAGAGCAGGTGTAAATTGGAAGTTTAATGCCTGGGGTGAAAAATATGCACCATGGGATTTAGATGATAAAGTAGCTCCGCAAATTTTAGAGCATTACAATATTAAAAAATTTGATGCTCCTTTAATTATGGAAGGAGGTTCTCTTCATACTGATGGTGAGGGGACATTAATTACTACTGAAGAATGTTTGCTAAATCCTAACAGAAATCCTAACCTTACTAGAGAACAAATTGAAACATATTTAAAACAATACTTGAACATAGAAAAAATTATTTGGCTTAAGAACGGACTAGATGGTGATGAAACTGACGGCCATGTTGATAATATAGCCTGCTTTGCTGAACCTACTAAAATAATTATTCAAACTTGTGATGATCCAAATGATGCAAATTACAAAATTACTTTAGAAAATATTGAAATCTTAAAGAATTCAACAGACGCAAAGGGCAGAAAGTTTGAAATTATCCCAATTAATCAGCCACCTAGAGCTGAATACAAAGGAGAAAGGCTAACTCTAAGTTATCTAAACTTTTATTTTGTTAATGATGGTATTATCTTACCTACTTTTGGTGGAAATGCATCAGAAGCAGACAAAATGGCTGAGAAGGTATTAAGTTTAACTTTCCCAAAAAGAAGAATAAGAACTGTAGATGGAATGGCTGTTATTAAAGAAGGCGGTAATGTACATTGCACAACTCAACAAATGCCATTTCCAAGAAACCTAAAAGTACTATAGAAAAATAAGATGAGGTGATAACATGAGAAAAGTTAAAGTTGCAGCTACACAAATGAGCTGTTCTTGTAATATTGATGAAAATATTTCTAAAGCAGAAAAATTCGTAAGAGAAGCAGCTGGAAAAGGTGCTCAAATTATTCTACTTCAAGAATTATTTGAAACTCCATATTTTTGTCAAAAAGAGAAGTCTGATTACTACGTATATGCTACCGAAGTAGCACAAAATAAAGCAATAAATCATTTTAAAGAAATTGCTAAAGAGCTTAAGGTAGTATTACCAATCAGCTTCTATGAAAAGAAGAATTATGCTAGATATAATGCTATAGCGATAATCGATGCTAATGGTGAAATACTTGGAACTTATAGAAAGAGTCACATTCCTGATGGTCCTGGATATGAAGAAAAATTCTACTTTAATCCTGGAGATACCGGATTTAAAGTATGGAATACACGCTACGGAAAAATCGGTGTAGGTATATGTTGGGATCAATGGTATCCTGAAGCTGCTAGATGCATGACTTTAATGGGAGCTGAAATGATATTCTATCCTACTGCTATTGGTTCTGAGCCACAAGACGGTTCTATTGATTCAAAAGACCATTGGCAAGCTTGCATGTTAGGTCATGCTGCTGCAAATTTAGTTCCTGTAATTGCATCAAACCGTGTTGGAGTTGAAGAAGATGAAGATTCTAAAATAACATTTTATGGTTCTTCTTTTATAGCAGGTCCTCAAGGAAATAAACTTGTTGAAGCTAATCGTACAGAAGAAACAGTATTAGTTGCTGAATTTGATTTAGATCAATTGGAGACACAACGTATTGAATGGGGAATATTCAGAGATCGTCGCCCTGATTTATATAAAATAATTACATCATATGATGGAGATTTAATAATTAAATAGCTACTATCTTCATTATTAAATATTAGAATTTTTGAAAAAATAATAAGAGCTAAATACTTTTTAAAGCATTTTAACTCTCCCTCTAAACATTTTTAAAAATTCATTATTTTAAAAGCTATGATTATAAGATATCAAACACTCTTATAACCATAGCTTTTATTTTAATCTTATGATATTTATAATTTGAATTTTCCTTCTCCTCCTTATATCCCTCTTTATTAATATTTTCATAAGCTATTTACCACACATCTTCCGACCTATTGCATTTCATAGCCTTTTATTCTGTCATTAAAAATTGATGCTTTTGTAATTGCTTCTTCGATACAACTCATCTGCAGCCCGATTTTTTCCTATAAATTGTTATATTCTTAAATTGCTTTCTTGTTAAATTTGTATACTTTTTCCTTTATAAATTGTTTTCTTCATACCTTTTTAAATTGTTAAATTTAAATACTTTTTCACTTTTAAATGTAAATATGTTTTAATTCTTATATAGTTTTTACTACTATAGTTCTTTAACTGCTTTCCTTGTAGAAATTAATTTCTCCTCTACTTCTTTTATGTTGTTTCTAATCATCCCAATATATAACATATCTATTACTGCTAATTGAGAAATTCTCGAGCTAATTGCTCCCTCTCTTATGGATTTTTCTACAGCTGGTATACGAATTACTATATCAGAAATATCAGCTATAGTATTATTTACACTAGCCTTTGTTATTGCTATAACTGGAACTTTTCTATGCCTTGCATTTTTTGCACACTTAATGACTTCCTTAGTCTCTCCTGAATATGATATTGCTAGTGCTACATCTCCTTCTTCTAATAATACAGATGAAGTTATTTGAAGGTGAGTATCTGTATTACATATACATCTCTTATTCATCCTGCTTAGTTTATAATAGAAGTCCTGGCCAACAAGCCCTGATACCCCTACGCTAAAAATATAGATATTTTTAGCGCTTATAAGTAATTCTATTGCTTTATCTAAACATTCTTCATCTAGTAAGCTGACCGTTTGTTCCATAATTGAATCTACTGATTGTTTAATTCCATAGATAATATTTTTTGTTCCTAAATCGTTGTCTAAATATTGAAACTGTATAGCTCCTGCTTCCTCTTCTTTGCTAATATTAATAGATAATTTGAGCTTCAATTCATTTAAAGTATTAAACCCTATTTTTTTAGCAAATCTTACTACTGTTGGAGCTGAAGTTTTGGTGGCCTCTGCTATATCTCTTGCAGACATTGATATAATCCTTTCCTTAGTTTCTATTAAATAATCTGCTATTAACTTTTCTCTATCTGTAAAGCTGTCATAATTTTGCTTAATATACTGTAATACATTCATAATCTCACACCTTATCGTACTTGGTTTTACTCTTACAATTATTTTATATTAAAATAAAATCTTTTACCACCATCTATATATTTCAATAGATATAAGTAATCTTTCGCAACTGAAGCTATGACATTTGTTCTAATATCAGCTTTTTGATTTGTTTTAAGAATCTGTAATTCTCCCATATATCTCATATATTTTACATTGTCCAATGTAATATCACCGAAATTCTTGTCTATTGTATTAAATGGTTCTATAGTTTCTCCATTAAGAAGTAATCTACTTTCAGCTGCTCTTATTGCATCTCTAGCCTCATCTATTCTGTGGGTATAAGTTTCTTTTAGCAATTTTAGAGTTATATCATTATAATCTTTTAACTCTATTAGTAGCTCAACTGCATTAGGATCTAATGATGATAAATCTTCTAGTTCTTTTTCACTTGGAAGCGAATCTCCAATGAAAACGCATTGATTTCCTAATGCAAATAAATGGTTAGCAGCTTCTCTTACATTTTTCCCTCTATGATCCTCTAATGTTGGTAATCCATCTTTTAAAGGTGCTCTTCTTCTATTATTCGATTGCACAAAAGCAGAAACTTTAATTCCTCTCTCACTCAAAATAGTATTTTTTTCTTTCATACATTTTTCAGAAATTCCAGTTCCCACCCTTGGATAAAAATTGTGAAGAGCATCTATATTCTCATAGTGTGGTGAATAATTATCTAATCTCTCAAAAAAGCTCTTAGTAATTGTTGATGCATTTAATTGAATTTTAATTCCATAAGGATTTTTGCTCATTCTCGCTATTTCTTCTTCGGTATATCCAAAATCTATTCTAATAGTCTTAACACCCATATTCCCCAATCCTTTTAAATCCATATTCTGTAATTCTAAGAACTTAAAAGTATTAGGTGAGATATCACTTATTATATCCATATTATATTCTTTTGCTAACTTAAAGAATTCTATTATTTCCAACTTTAAAATATCATAATTTGCCTCTGGTATATGAAGGGATGTAAATATCCTTGTAATATTAAGATTATGTGCATCCTTTAACAATTTTATATTTTCTTCTTTAGTATTATCCAATCCAAAATAAACAGAAAATCCATAATTCATAATAATGCCCCTTTGCTAGATTTATATAAAATTAAATAAAAGTTTTTTATAATTCACATATAATGATAATTTATTTATATAGCTACTATAATTTTATTCTCTTATTCATTAACTAAAAAGACCCTTTCGGGTCTTTTTAAAATTATTCAATTGGATCGTCAAAACCTAAAATATTAGTAAATAGATATCCACTTGCATATGATACCAATACTCCTATTAAGAACACTCCAATTTTCCCATTTGCGATTAACAACGCTAAAGGTAATCCTGATACCCCCATGGCAACTGCTCCTACTTTAAATATAGCCATTGCTGCACCACCAACTGCAGCTCCTAAACAAGCTCCAACAAATGGTTTACCAAGTGGTAAAGTTATTCCATATATCAATGGTTCTCCTATTCCTAAAAATCCTGGTACTAATCCATTTTTAGCAATTTTCTTTAGTCTTTCATTTTTTGTTTTTCTTAGTACAGCTATAGTTGCTCCTACCTGCGCCATTCCTGCTGTTGCTAGTATAGGCAATAATACAGTATACCCAACATTCGCTATTAAATCTGCATGTATTGGAGTTAAAGCCTGATGCATCCCTGTCATAACTAATGGTAAAAATAGACCTCCTGATACAGCACCTGATATAACTGCTATAAGAATATTATCTGATGCTATTGTTTTTGCAACTAAGAATCCTATACTATCTGAAATAGCTCCTCCAACTGGTTGAAGGATAAATAGTGCCGCTAATGCTGAAACTGAAAGTGTGACTAATGGAGTAACAAACAAATCTAATACATCTGGTACAACTTTTCTGCATGCTTTTTCAATAAAACATGCTAACACTACTACTAATATTACTGATATAACCCCTCCACGTCCTGGAGTTAATTTTTGTCCAAAAAGAGTTATGTTTGCAAGAGTTGCTGACGAAAGAATTCCACCTAATACTCCACCTAACATTGGCATTTGTGATCCAAATTCTTTTGCTGCATTTACACCAACTAAAACTGATAATATAGAAAATACTCCATTTCCTATAAGCCCTATAATTTGAGCAGCTGTTGTTTTTGTATAAGCATCCTTAAAATACACTCCTGCAATATTATTTATTGCAAGCACAAGGCCACAAGCCACAAATAATGGAATCAAAGGGATGAACACATTTCCTAGTTTTTTAAGAATATTTTTAAATTTAGTATCATTCTTTTCCTTCAATTTAGCCTTTGTTTCAGCTACTGCATCTTCTCCTATAACTACCTTTGTTCCTATAACTTTCTTTACTTCTTCAGTTACTTTATTTACCTTTCCTGGTCCATAAATAACTTGTAGTTGTTCTTTAGTCTTAACTACACCAAGAACTCCTTCTGACTTCTTAATTTCTTCAATATTAGCTTTTGAAAAGTTATTTAATTCAAATCTACAACGTGTCATACAATTAGTAACTGATTTTACGTTATCTTTACCTCCAACTAATTCTACTAATTTTATAGCAATGTCTTTATTTGTCATAAATCCCCTCTCCTTTACTTATTATCTATTTCTTGTAACGCTTTAGCTATATAACCTTTATTTTTGTCTAATTTAATTCTCGCCTCATCTTTATTTAGCTTTGAAAGCATCATAAATATTGCTAGTTTGACATCGTAATCTGTTTTATTTAGTGCTTCTGTTGCCTCTTCCATGTTTATACCTGTTGCTTTACAAACTATTCCTTTAGCTCTTTCAATTAGCTTTTCATTTGTAGCTCTTAAATCTACCATTAGATTTCCATATACTTTTCCAAGCTTAATCATGACACCAGTTGATATCATATTTAATACTAGCTTTTGAGCCGTCCCAGACTTTAGTCTTGTTGAACCTGTTACAACTTCTGGACCAACTACTGGTGCAATTGAAATATAAGCTTCCTTTGCAACATCTGAATTTTCGTTACAAGTCACCGAAACTGTTAACGCACCAATTTGATCAGCATACCTTAATCCTCCTATAACATAAGGGGTTCTTCCAGAGGCTGCAAGTCCTATTATTGTGTCATTCTCTGTTATATTTTTACTCTTTAAATCTTCCACTGCTAATTCTTCTGAATCCTCTGCCCCCTCTTTTGCTCTAAATATAGCTTCTTTCCCCCCAGCTATAATTCCTTGCACTAACTCTTCCGAAACTCCATATGTTGGTGGACATTCTGAGGCATCCAATACACCAAGCCTTCCTGATGTTCCTGCACCTATATAAATTAACCTTCCTCCTCTATGGATTCTTTCAGCTATCATATCTATAGCTTTTGCTATTTTAGGAAGCTCTTTTTCTACAGCGTTTGCTACCTTTTTGTCCTCATCATTCATGATTTTTACCATTTCTAAAGTTGATACTTTATCTATATTTATTGTCGTCTCATTTCTACTTTCAGTTGTTAGATTTTTCAAATTTAAACTCTCCACAATTACCGCCTCCATATAAAACATTTAATTTTGACTACGTTTTCACTTGATATATATATCATATCACCTTTGAAATTTTGTTTCAATATATTTTATAAATAATATTATTTTGTTTCTAAAGTAATATTTAGTTGTATCATATATTCTCTATTTCTGCAGGTTTAACTAGTTTCTTTATAAGATATTGTTATATTAATTCTAAACCTCCTTAATAAAACAACTTAAATTTCTTGTGTAAATACTATTACAAATTATCTATAGACATTAGTCTAAATTATCATAAAAACCTCTTGCATAAGAAATTTAAATATGTTATTATATCTTCACGGCCTAAGAACAAATGATATTAAGTTGTTCAAGCAGGCTTATGTATTGATTATAAATTCTGGAATATTCGTTAAGCTCTTATTTTGAACCTACACTTAAAATACGGGAGTTCAATTATCTAGATGTGGAAATGTACTTTCATATGAGTCCTTTTACGGCTTTGAAGGCGATTGAATCATCTGTGAGAGCACCCACCTATCGAAGGATAGGGGTCAAAATTAGAGTACCGGTATTTTGGATATTATATAAGACATTCTATGCCAATGCTTAATATTAAGCATTGGCTTTTTATTTTCATAAATTAAAACTAAAATAAATGTTTAAAAACTCAAATTAATATCTGCTCTTTTTAGTAATTATTTTTATTATCCTACATATGTGAATATAGCCTCTATATCTGCATTTATAATATTTTCTCCTGCTTCAATAGGGGTAGTATTGCTGGTAGATTTAAGAGTCATTACTAGTGGTGTACTAGTGGTCTCATTTTGTTCATTTATTTGAATTGGTATAATATTTAACTTTACTTTAAGTTGATCAGCTAAAACTCGTGCTTTATTTTGAGCATCTTGTAGAGCTCTTCTTAACGCTTCATAATAATACTTTGTTTCATCTGAGACAATAAAGATAATCCCAGTTAATGAATTTGCACCATTGCTTACTGCAGTATCAATTACTTCACCTACATTATTAATATTACTAATTAAAATCTTCAAATTATTTATTACTTCATATCCTCTAAAAACCTGCTTCCCATTGATGTAATCATAATTTGGACGTATGCTATAATTTTCGGTTTGTATATTCTTAAGAGGTATTCCCAATGCTCTTATACTATTTATAACTTCTTGAGTTATCTTAGCATTCTCCTCCTGCGCGACTTCCAATTGCAAATCTTCAGTTATAACTCCAACGACTATTTCTGCTAAATCTGGTTTTACACTTACCGTTCCTTTTCCAATAACTTTTAGCCTATTAGGTGAACATTCATCATTGTTAAAATCATTTAAACTATAGATACCTCCCTGCCCTAAAGTATGCATCCTATTTTTCCTTTCAAAAAATTAATCATTAATTCATACTATGATAAATCACTTGAAATGTCTCTAAACTATATATATATCAATATAACAATGCTTTATACTTAGAAAAAGCCTTAAATTTATTTAAAATTTAAGGCTCAAATATACTTTACTGAATTCAAAATCTTAAAGAGAATAATGTTTTTCCACAACTTCTCTTGTAAACCCATAATCAATGATGACTGGCTTTCCATCAATCACGCCCCAACTGCTTTTCCTACAAAAATCCCCCAATAATAACCTATAATTTTTCTTTATTTCCTGTAATTCCTGAGTTTTTAAAAATTCATCCTTATTCGATACATTAAAATGCTTCCATACATATAAAATATCACTTATCCTGCTTGCTTTTTCCATTATAAGTAAGCTAAAGTCACTTGAAACTTGTATAACTTTTGCAAATAACTTAGTCTGATCATTATCCGAAATAATATATTCAGCTTTATTTTGTGCTATTCCAGCTTTATTTTTTGCTATCTTCAAAACATATCCATTTCCTAAATCAAATACTTTCCTGCCAGAACCTGAACCAATATATTTATAATACCCTTGTTTTATATTAAGCATAACTTTATCAAAATCAATAGTCATTCTAGCACCTACTCATAACCATATTTTAATCTATTCGAATACTCTACATATTACATTACTCTATTCTATTAAAATTTGTTCTTATTAAACTAAACTTTATTTTTATTAGTGCTCTGCAATTTCTTATATAGATTAAAATAATAAATCAACATTTGAATCTCTAGCAAACCAAGTGCTCAATTAAGAGCATAATATAGAAACTTAATTTCAATATATTATATATACTTATAAAATATTTTGTTAATCCATTGGTTTTATATGAATATATTAAGCACAGTCAATATTGTTAACTATATTTTTATATCGAGTTGACAATCTTAAATATTAATTATATACTTGTCTTGAAATTATTTAATAAATTGGGGCGTGGTAAAATTATATGGAAAAATTAGCAGAAGAAATTATTAACGGAAGACGATTAACTAGATCTGACGATTTAGAATTTTTATTAACTTGTGATTTAAAGAAAATTTGTGATGGTGCTAATAAAATTCGTAAAACACTATGCGGAGAAAGCGTGGACCTTTGTACAATTATTAATGGTCGCAGTGGAAAATGCAGCGAGAACTGTAAGTTTTGTGCTCAATCAAACCACCACAAAACAGAAATTAAAGAATATGATTTTTTAGATCCTAATGTAATTTTAAAAGACTGCAAAAAAAATGAAGCTAATGGTGTACATAGATACTCTATTGTTACAGCAGGAAGAGCTTTAGTTGGGAGCGATTTTGATAAAGCTGTACAAGCATACAAAATGATGAATAAAGAATGTTCTATCAACTTATGTGCATCTCACGGTTTTTTAAGCGAAGAACAATTTGTACTTTTAAAAGAAGCAGGAGTCACAATGTACCATGCAAACATAGAAACTTCTAAAAGAAACTTTCATAATATTTGTACTACTCATTCATATGATGACAAGATTAAAGAAATTAAACTAGCGCAAAATGCAGGTTTAAAAGTTTGTTCCGGTGGTATTATAGGAATGGGTGAAACTTGGTATGACAGAATTGACATGGCTATAAGCTTATCAGAGCTTGGAGTTATATCTATACCAATAAATGTATTAATGCCTATCAAAGGTACTCCATTAGAAAATTTAAAAAGGATTTCTAATGACGATATCTTAAGAACGATTGCAATTTTTCGTTACATAAATCCAACAGCTTATATTCGTATGGCTGCCGGAAGAACTTATT
Source organism: Clostridium sp. YIM B02569 (assembly GCF_022320765.1). Taxonomy (NCBI): domain Bacteria; kingdom Bacillati; phylum Bacillota; class Clostridia; order Eubacteriales; family Clostridiaceae; genus Clostridium; species Clostridium sp. YIM B02569. The sequence goes on from NZ_JAKJJX010000035.1 coordinate 46,116, forward strand.
TTGAAGATGGAGGAATAGAAATTTTTCAATCTGGATCTAATGCAACGATAACTGGTGATATGTTAACTACTGTAGGTAACAATACATGCCAAGATAAAATAATGTTGCAAACACTCGGTTTTTCAATTTAAAAAGAATTATAGAAAAGAAATATACTATATAGAGGAGATTTAAAATTATGGAAAATATACGTAGAACTAACGCGCGTCAGTTGACAATAATCGGAATAATGAGTGCTTTTATATGTACAACTGCACCATTTTCAATTCCTATTGGCATAGTACCAATTACATTAACAAATTTAGCGATTTACCTTACTATATATATAATAGGAAAAAAGGAAGGAACAATTAGTTATCTTATTTATCTTCTCATAGGTGCATTGGGATTGCCAGTTTTTTCAGGATTCTCTGGGGGATTTACTAAATTAGCAGGGCCAACAGGTGGATATTTAATTGGATTCGCTTTTATGGCATTTATAAGTGGAATATTCATTGACAAATTTCCTAATAAAATTTTTATGTGCTTTTTAGGTATGCTGATAGGTACACTAGTAACCTACATATTCGGAACAGTATGGCTAGCATATGTTGCACATCTACCATTTAATAAGGCTCTAGCAATTGGTGTTCTTCCATTTATTCCTGGTGACCTTGCAAAGATGGTAGTTGCAGCACTAATAGGGCCTCAGATTAGAAAAAGAATTAAAAGCGCTGGATTATACTAGTTAAAAATATATGTATTAATGAAAAAGGAGCTTCTTTATATTATAAAATTAAAGAAACTCCTTTATATTATAAATCAATTAAATTCACTTCTACTTTTTTCTGACTTCCCTAAATATTCTCTCACTTATCTCTTCAACCTCTTCATTATTCAATCCTTTTCTTTTAATAGCATTAGCAAATATATTTGTCATTTGCTCCCAATCACTAATTTTCTCTGAATGTAATTTTATCTCTTCTAATAACTCATATACCTTTTTATTCATACCATTACTCTCCTCGTCAAATCTACTATATTATTATAACAAAAAAATAAGAATCATAAACAATATTTCTAATGTCCATGATTCTTATTAATTAAACCTCTTTATGAGAAAAGTCTGTAATTATTTTATTATCATCGTCTTCTGTTTTCTTTATTTTACCTAATTTAATCTTAATAGTTAGTGTCATGTCTTTCCTCTTCCTACATACTAATTAACGTGAATAATTAATCTTTATATAAGTGTTATTTATTATTTTATAATTGAACTTCGCTTTTATACTATCAATACTCGATATCTTTTCAATATAATACATATCTGCTAAAGTTAAATCTCTTAACTCTGCAACAAATTCGAATTTAGAACACTTTTCCAAATTATCATTTATAACTTTCATGATTTCATTATGTATCTTCATAGCATATCACCTCTCATATATATATACTTTAAAAAAACTATCTTATTTACTTTTAGCTCTATTATGTTTAATTCCAAAATATAAAAAACCAATCAAAACTAATTAAAAAAATTAATTAGTTTTGATTGGTGGGTTGCATCATTAACTCTAAATTCTCAAGATGCCCAAATACAGAGAATTCTTCATAGTTCCCAATCTTTGTATATTTATGTTACTTTATGTCTTTCTATGTATATATTATAACAATAATATAAGAAAAATCAACATTAAATACAATAATTACCTTACAATATTTATTACATATTTAAAGGGAATTATTAAATTTATAAAAAACTTTTTTTATTGTCCTTAAATATCATATTTAAGTTTATTTTAATATAATGTTTATATTGGATTAACATATTTGTTATAATTTTGTAATAATTATCAGATATAATAGGGAAATAAGATAATTTCTTATTAATTATTTATCCTTCTATATAAAATCGTTTATGGGTAACTTATTACGTATTGTAATAAGTTACCCTTGTTAATTTTATAATTCTCATATAGATAGCCCAACTAAGACCTGATCTTATGCATATAAATCGCCGAAATCATAAATATTTTGATTCCGAAAAGCTATGAAAATATCGCTGAAGATTCTAAGCAGCAGGTTGTGTCCCATCTTAGCATGCTCCAACTTTCAGTTTAACAAGCTAAAATGGAACAACCTACAGCTAAGAACCTTTAACAGCTCATTTTCAAATGTTTTCTTCACAAATAAATATATTTATGATTTCTAGTGAGGATATGAACTTAAAGTTTTAGCAAATTTGTAAATACATTAATCTAATAAGTTGAATTCTTAAATTAGATATCTACATTTCTTTATACAATTTATAATCTTAACTTTAGGTTATTACCAATAACACATCATTTAAATTAATATATCTTTTATAAAAAAACAGCATCCCCCATAATTTTTATAAAAAATTATGTAGAATACTGTTTAATGGATGTTATCATCCTTTGTATTTATGAATACTTGATATTAATACAACTTAGTATTTTCAATATTTTTAAAGTTTTCTACCCATTATCACACCCATGGCTGATGCCATCATAAGTCCCCTAGTCCAGCCACTTGAGTCACCTAAACAATGTAAGCCTTTTATATTAGTTTCGAAATTTTTATCTAAATCAATTCTATTACTGTAGAATTTTATTTCTGGACCATATAATAATGTTTCTCTACTTGCAAATCCTGGGACTACTGTATCCATAGCTTGTATAAAGTTTAGAATATTTGTCATAGTTCTATATGGCATAGCTGATGTTAAGTCTCCTGCTTCTGCATCTGGTAATGTATGTCTAACGTTTGATTCATACAATTCCTTTTCCCAAGTTCTCTTACCATCTAATATATCGCCATATCTTTGAACTAATATTTTTCCATTTCCCAACATATTAACAAGTTCTGCAACCTTCTGCCCATATTCAATTGGTTCATTGAAAGGAGCCGAAAAATTATGTGAACTTAAAATTGCTAAGTTTGTATTATCAGATTTCTTATCTTTATAAGAGTGACCATTAACTATTGCTAAATCATTATCATAATTCTCTTGACTTACAAAACCACCTGGATTTTGGCAGAAAGTCCTAACTTTATCCTTAAATGGCGCTGGATGCCCTATAAGTTTAGATTCGTAAAGTACATTATTTACACTTTCCATTACTTCATTTCTGAGCTCAACTCTAACACCTATATCAACTGGTCCTGCACTATGATTTATCTTGTGCTCAATACACATGTCTTTTAACCAATCAGCACCTTTTCTACCTGTTGCTACAACTACTTTATCTGAAAACATTTCTTCATCATTACTTCTAGTTAATGAATCTGTTATTAATACCCCAGATACTTCATTGTTTCTTATCAAAAGATTTTTAACTGTTGTATCAAATTTAATTTCAACGCCAGCATTTAATAGATGTTTTTGAATCTTCAAATATATCTCTTGAGCTTTTTCAGTTCCTAAGTGTCTTATTGGACAATCTACTAATTTTAATCCACCTTGTATTGCTTTTCTTCTTATTTCTTTAACTGCTTCATTATTTCCTACACCTTCAACTTTAGTATCTGCTCCAAAGTCCAAATAAATTGAATCTGTATAATCTATGTATTCTTGTATCAAATCAGCTCCTGCAAGTTCAGGTAGATCTCCACCTACTTCATAGCTTAAAGATAGCTTTCCGTCTGAAAACGCTCCTGCGCCAGAAAATCCAGTAGTAATATGACAATAAGGTTTGCATGATACACACTTTTTAGTTTTATCTTTTGGACAATGTCTCTTGTCAATACTCTTTCCTGATTCAACTAAAAGGATTTTGGATTGAGGTTTTTGTTTCTTTAGTTCATATGCAGTAAATATTCCTGCTGGACCAGCACCTACTATTATTACATCATAATTCATTCTTATCTCTCCTTGACATTAAATATAATTTTTAAGTAGACACTTATAGTCCTATAGCAATTTACGGTAGCTTGGTAGAAACATCCGACCCTTATTATCAGATTTATATAAGTGAATATTATTAACTTTTTTTCAAAAATAGTTCTTATTACTAGGTAATTTTAGCTTATATATCAATAAAAATCAATAACAAATTATTTTTTTCTTCTTTTTTTTCTCACAAACACGAACATTAACCTAAACACAAAGAATAAAGCTCTCATCTATATGATTGTATTCCCTTATAAAAATTAAAATTTATTGTATTTCAAATTGATAAAAACCACCAAAATCATAAATTGTGATTTTAATGGTTTCTTACATACAAAAATAAAGTTATTATTTTACTATAGATTTTCTTTCTCCAACTGGCAATAATAATCCAGACTTTGATAAAACAGGTCTTATAGCATTATAAATAATACTTACTAATATTACTGATACTACTGCATTAACAAAGGTTGCAAATACACTTATTTTTGCTAAAACTGCTGCCATTTGCTGTGGCTGCCCAAGAATATATTGTTTATAAAAGTATCCAGCTATGGGATCAAAAACAACATTAAAAGCTAATCCTCCAATTGCAGCAATAATAGTCCATTTAGCTATATACTTTTTATCGCTACTTTCATCTATTTTTGCATATTTATGAGCAATTAAACCAGTTATCAAGCCAATACATAACTTTAAAATAAAAGTTTTAGGTGCTCCAATTGCATATGTTGGATCTAGTAGATCTGATATTGTCATGCCTATAGCCCCTGACAATCCGCCATACCATCCTCCTAAAAGTAATGCTGCTAGTACACAAAATGCATTTCCAATGTGAAGCGAAACCGCATCCTCACCAACAGGTATTTTTATCGAAAGAAAAGTAAATGATACAAAGCATAATGCCGCAAGGACACCTGTCTGAATTACTTTTACAATTCTTGAATTCTTATTTTCCATATAATAGTCCCCCTTATTGTATTATTCTATCTTCATAGGAAAATGTTGTGATTATTATAACACTACAAGAGTTCTCTAGCAATTGTATGGGTTCATTTATATTTCACATTGCATCTTTTATTATATGAAAAATAGAGGCTCCCCTAAATCGTAAATTAGCGGAGTCTTATAATCAGAATTCTTTATTTTAATTACAATATATTTATTGAATTTAGCTTACTTCTCAATTGTTAAATAATAAATATTGCAACTATTGTTGTAATGATTAATCCTATAACAACCGGTTTGAGGTTCTTTTTAGCTAATTCAAATGCATCTACACCGCAAATCGCTGCTACTGGTATTAGTGCCCATGGAATTACGGTTCCTCCACCTACCCATATTCCTGCAATTTGTCCTAAAGCTGTTAACGTTGCTACACCACCACCCAAAGCAGTTGAGAATATTTTTGAAATGGATCCTACCAAAGATATTCCTGAAAAACCTGATCCATCTAATCCTGTAATTGCTCCAACCACTGTAAGTGTACCGGCGGAAATAGTTGAGTTTATCGGAACATTATTTGCAAGTGCAGCACCCAAATCATTAACTATTCCGTTTGAGCCTTCGGGAAGTATCTTTCCAAATATATCAGTAAACGCCAAGTCACCTAAATAAAAAAATGCAGCTATTGGTATAACAACTCCAAATATTTTGAAACCAAACTGGAGCCCTTTAACAAGATTATCAGTAATTTTATCTAGGGATTTTTCTTTATAAGCTAGTATTGAAATTAAACTTAGGATAAATATGGCAGTTCCTCCAATGAGCGCTGTTGCATCACCACCTTGTAATTTAGCAATATACATTATAAAAATATCTAATGCAAATAGTACAAGAATTAATAACGCTAAAAACCTTCTTATTTTTTTTGAAGAAATAAGCATTGAAGAACTTGAAATTGATGTTGAACTTTCTATTTCCTCATATTCACTAGGCAGCTCTCCTGATTTAATCTCCTTTCTAAGGAAATAAAATGCAGCCACAGTTGTAACTATTCCCATTGTTAGTTCAAGTGGAATACTCGCAGATATAACCTCAGAAACCGGTATACTTGCTGCATCGGCAGTAAGTTTTGGTGCTGCCTGAATTATATAATCGCTTGACAAAGCTATACCATGTCCAAATAAATTCATTGAAATAGCTACTCCCATAGCTGGAAGTCCAGCTTTCTTAGCAATAGGTAGAAACAATGCCCCTATAAGTGCAACTGCTGGAGATGGCCAGAAAAACCACGATAAAACCATCATAAAAATTCCAATTACCCAATAAGCAATCCAATAATTTTTAATCACTTTTCTAAAAGGAGACACCATCTCATCATTTATTCCAGAGTCCATTAATGTATTACTCATTGCTGTTATTATTGATATTATAAAAATTGTTGGCATCAATTCCTTTGCTGCATAAACAAAACTATTAAATACTCCCATTACAGATTTATAAATTGATTCTGTTCCTGCCAATCCCAGAATAAAAATGCCTAGTATACATAAAAGAGAGATATCTTTCTTCTTCACCATAGCCAATATAATTATAATGATAAAAATAAGATAAATATAGTGAAGCGGTGTTAATACTAAGTTAATCATATATTTCTCCTATAAAAGTTCTTATACTTATAAATTATGTGGGAAATATATGCTTAGTTACTATATATTAAACAATTGTCAACAAATATTTTTTATTTAGCAATTCCTTATTATTTCTATCAGTTATTTATAAATCATCCCAATAAATCTTCTCTGACTTTTCATCTGCTTTTGAATGTTTATCAAACACTTTGACTATTATGGCTGATAACAAAAAGCCAATTACTCCACCTACGATTTGAAAAGTTCTATTAGAAGCCACCTGCATATTTTCACCTATTATTCCGCCTATAAAAGCTCCTATAAATACCAGCATTATTGGCAAAATGAAAATCATGAACGCAGCTAGTATCATACTTGTATTTTTCTTTTTTGTCTTTAAATTTGAGCCATTTTCTAAATCTCTCATAAAATCCCTCGCTTTCATATTAATATGTTTATATAAACGTTTATTAACTTGTTTTACCTGCATGATAATATTTTCAAATTAAAATATATCCCATTCTAATTATATATTTTAATCCCAATACTTGTCTTCTATAATTTCATATTATCACCAATCATTGTAAAAACAAACAATAAAAAATAGACTTGGTGAAATTATTAATTACCAAGTCTATGAAATATTTATATTACAAACAATTATTAATTAAATAAACAAGTTTAGTCCAGAACCTTCTGTTGATCCTAAATATGAAGCAACTCCACCAATTTCAACCCCATCAATAAATTCTTCTTTTTTAATCCCCATTAACTCCATGCTCATAGAACACGCTCCCACCTTAACTCCCATATCTATAGCATTTCTTATTAATGTTTCTAATCTATCAACTTAAAACGCCAAAACTATCTAGGCAACCTTTTTTAAGTTATCCATAAATTTTATTGGAATATAAATTTCTAAAGAATAAAAAAGAGTTGTAAGAAAATCTTACAACTCTTAATAAAATAATATTATCTTCTATTATTTTGTTCCTTCTTAATTCTTCTGCAAGATATACATCTTGTAGGTTCATTAGTAAATCCCTTTTCTTGGTAGAATTCTTGTTCCCCTACAGTGAAAACAAATTCTTCTCCACAATCTCTGCATACTAAAGTCTTATCTGTCATATAAAGTTCCTCCTTTAACTAAAGATTAATATATTGATTCATATAATTCTCTAAAGGAGAAATTTACATATCTATAAAAAACCTTTTATTTCATTTACAATATTCATTATAACATACTTCAGTAAAATAGCAAACTTTTTAACTTAACTTTTTAAATTCATTGAGATATCCAATAACTCAGAAGCCTCATCACTTGTTAAACATTTTGCTTGAGCAATCTCTTCTACTACAATTTTCTTTATATGATTTAGCATTTGTTTTTCACTTGAATTTAAACTATGCCATCTTTTCAATTGTGTTAAATCAAAGATAACTTCAATAAATTCATCAAATGTGCCTGATTTCATTTTTATTTTACTTATATTCCTTCTTTCTTTATAATTAATTTTAGAAAATTTTTCTGCTTCTGTCATAAATCTATCCAAATGTTTTAAACTATTCTCTAATGTTTTAATATCGCTCACTAACCTTATATTGAATGTATTTGCTGCACTAATAGGTAAAGTTAATTTCATGGTATTATTAATTAAGTGTATTATATAACATTTTATTTTCTCACCTTTGAGTTCCTTTTCTTCAATAACATCAATTATTCCTATTCCTTGACTTGGGTATACAACCTTATCTCCTATGTTAAACAAAAAATGACCTCCTCACATGTAATAGAATTAATAAAACTAAATTATATAAAATTTTAATATTGTAATTATCTAGATAATACATATAAAATTAAGCGCTCTAAAAGAGCATTTTAAAATGCCTACTCATCTTATGACCATTGTAGTTATAAAAAGTTTTTACTTTCTAGCATGGTACTTATTTCAAAATATAAATCTAACTTTTAGCATTTTTTATCCGTACCATCATTTCTCTACATAAGTCCTTTTTTTAATTAAATTCTACATATTACCACTCTTTCATAAAATAAGATTTTTATTATCTAAATATATATTATGTAAATTTCGTATAAAGATACATATGTTTTATTAAAAGAAGCAGATTTTTCAATTTATTGTTTTCATATAGTTAATTTTAGAGTATAATAAGTTTGAAAAAGGAAAAACTGATGTGTAAAGTACATAAATCATTTTTCCTAAGCTATTATAGTTATTATAATAAATATACAAGTATACGGAGGTCGTAAAATGTTAACATCAGCTAAAGAAATGTTAAACAAAGCTAGACAAGGAAAATATGCAGTTGGTCAATTCAACATCAACAACTTAGAATGGACTAAAGCTGTATTATTAACTGCACAAGAAAATAATTCACCAGTTATCTTAGGTGTATCTGAAGGTGCTGGAAAATATATGACAGGATATAAGACTGTATCTGCAATGGTTAAAGCAATGATCGAAGAATTAAACATTACTGTACCAGTTGCTTTACACTTAGATCACGGCAGCTATGAAGGTGCAAAAAAATGTATCGAAGCTGGATTCTCATCAATCATGTTTGATGGATCTCATTATCCAATAGCTGAAAATATAGAAAAGACTAAAGAATTAGTTGCTATAACTAATGAAAAAGGACTTTCTTTAGAAGCAGAAGTTGGTTCAATTGGTGGAGAAGAAGACGGAGTTATAGGTAAAGGTGAAGTTGCTGATGCAAATGAGTGTAAGCAAATAGCTGAATTAGGAGTTACTATGTTAGCTGCTGGTATTGGAAACATTCATGGAAAATACCCTGCAAACTGGGCTGGATTAGATTTTGAAGCATTAGCTAAAATTGAAGAAGCTGTTGGAACTTCTATGCCATTAGTATTACATGGTGGTACTGGAATTCCTGAAGATATGATAAAGAAAGCTATATCTCTTGGAGTAGCTAAGATCAATGTTAATACTGAATGCCAATTATCATTCCAAGAAGCTACTAGAAAATATATTGAAGCTGGAAAAGATTTAGAAGGAAAAGGATTTGACCCAAGAAAGTTATTAAATCCTGGATTCGAAGCTATCAAAGCTACAGTTAAAGAAAAAATGGAATTATTCGGTTCAGTAAACAGAGCTTAATTTCATTGGATATAAGGAGCACTATATTTAGTGCTCCTTTTTATTTTAAATTAGTATTTCAATCAAATTCCTCTCTGGATCTAAAACAGTGCCTTTATAAATATGTTTTCTAGTATTGATATTGAATCTATAATTACTTTTTCTCTTTTTTTAATATAAAAATTGTCATGTGTGTTTTCAAGTATCCTATTATAGTCATTATCAACTATAAACTTACTTAAAATCTCAATTCTATCATTTCTATTCAATTTATATTTATCCAAAATTCCTACAATATCTCCTATTTCACTATTAAAACTTTTAAGATTAGAACCTCTTTTGATATTTGCTAACCTCGAAATGCAACCTGTATCATTAATAATTTCAATGTTTGATAACCCCTCAATTTTATTTTTCCTTGCCCCATCTTTTAAAATATTTAATATATAAATAAACATTTTTACATCTCCCCAATAAGAATAAAACTCAAATTTAATTATACGTTTACATTGAATAAAATTCAAGATTAATATAAAATTTATTAACTGTATTTTAAATATTACTTCTACATCTATATTTGTTTTTCCTTCCATTTTCTTATTTTTTTCTATTTTAATTTAACTTATGCTGAATTTTAGTATTAATATATGCAAATAAATATATAATAATATATAATAGATATTTTTGCAATTTGGAGGTGTCTTAATGAATAATAAATATAATGATTTATTCGATGAGTTAGTTAAATCATATTACAATGGTAATTTTGATGAAACTCTTAAACGTATTATGGTATGTCACAAAAAGTCTCCACAAGAAACTTTTGAGATTATTAGATCGTTGTGTGGAGTTGATATGGAGTTCGATAATAATTATGTATATAATCTAAAAAAAGCAATTACAGAATATACAGTTAATACAAGATTAATTGAAAAACTTAAAGGCTGTGATGAATCATGTCCTAGAAATGAAGACGGTAAATTTAGCTGTCAGGTTGCTTGTCCTTTTGATGCCATTCTTTATGATGAAGAAGAAAGATCAACATACATAGATAACGATAAATGTCTAAATTGTGGTGTATGCGTGGATTCATGTAAGCATGGATTAATATTAGATAAAGTTTATTTTCTTCCCGTTTTAGATTTAATGCAGAACAATAAAAAAGTCTTTGCTGCAGTTGCTCCTGCTATTAGCGGGCAATTTGGTACTGAGGTCACTATGGATCAAATCAGGGCTGCTCTTATAAAAATAGGTTTTACTGATATGATCGAAGTTGCCTTTGCAGCAGACGTATTAACAATAAAAGAAGCTGTTGAATTTGATAAACATGTGAATGGGCCTAAAGACTTGATGATTACTTCATGCTGCTGCCCTATTTGGATAGGAATGCTTAGAAAAGTTTACAAGGAACTTGTTCCTGATTTATCCCCATCGGTTTCACCTATGGTTGCTGCTGCACGAATGATAAAAAGTCTTGATTCCGATGCAAAAGTAGTTTTTATAGGTCCATGTATTGCAAAAAAAGCTGAAGCTAAAGATAAGGATTTAAACGATGCAGTAGATTTTGTATTAACATTTCAAGAGCTTGACGAAGTATTCAGAACTTTAGACATAAAGCCTGGTGATTTGGATGGTGTACCATCTGTTGAGTACGCTTCTAGAGGCGGAAGATTATACGCCCGCAGTGGTGGCGTTTCAATTGCTGTATCAGAAACAGTTGAAGAACTTTTCCCTGAAAAGCACAAGTATTTTAAAGCTGCAAAAGCCTCTGGAGTAAAAGATTGCAAAGAACTTCTTGAAAACGCTCTAAATAGAAATGTTGATGCAAACTTCTTAGAAGGAATGGGATGCGTTGGCGGATGCGTTGGTGGTCCTAAAGCAATAATTCCTACAGAACAAGGTAAGGAATCAGCCGATAAATTTGCTTATGATTCACCTATAAAGGTTCCAGTTCATAGTAAAGTACTTGATGAGGTATTAAATAAACTTGGTATAAATTCAATAGATGACTTTCATGATCATGAAAAAGTAAGTATTTTTGAACGTGAGTTTTAACCTAATTTTATCTTGACTTCTTAATCTATAATTTCATCTGAATGCTAATTAACATAAATATTTATACTATAATAGTGCAAAAATGCTTGAATAATTTTACAACTGAATAAAATAAAAAAACATTTATGATAAAT
>NZ_JAKJJX010000036.1:0-54066 GCF_022320765.1 Clostridium sp. YIM B02569
TTTTATTCTACCTCCAACCTTATAAAATAAACATATTACTTTTTGAAGTTTACACGAAAGTCTTGACAGACTCCTTTAAAGCTATATTTATGTGTCAACTTACCAGAATCATAAATATTTTGTTCCGAAAAGCTATGAAAATATATTCACATACTAATTCTAATTAATAATTTAGGCATCTATATATACTATTACTTTAGTTAAACTCTTACTTTTATTTGATAATATTATTTCAATATTGAAACTTATGAATTAAATCTATATCCTGTTCCCCAAAGGGTTTCAATATACTCTGGATTTCCTGGGTCTTTTTCTATCTTCTTTCTTAACTTTTGTATATGAACTGCTACAGTCGCTGTATCTCCGTAATAATCCTCTCCCCATATTCTATCGAATAATTGATCTTTAGTGAAAACTATATTTGGATTAGAAGCTAAAAATACCATAAGATCATACTCTTTTGTAGTAAGAATAACCTCTTTTCCATTTACAAATACTTTATGTGAATCTGTTCTTATCTCCAATGCTTTATGGCTAATAATATTGAGTTGGGGTCTATTTCCTGATAATCTCTCATATCTAATCATATGAGACTTTATTCTTGCTACTAATTCTGCAGGACTAAAAGGTTTTGTTAAATAATCATCTGCACCAAATCCTAACCCCTTTATTTTATCAATGTCCTCACTTCTTGCTGATACTATTATTATAGGTATTTCATATTTTTCTCTAACTTCTCTTACTATTTCATACCCGTCTTTACCTGGTAGCATTAAATCAACTATTATAAGATCATATGTACCAATAAGAGCTTTTTTTAATCCTTGAATACCATCCTGAATTATTTCCACTTTATAACCATTTAATTGAAGATACTCTTTTTCTAGTTCAGCGATATTTATATCATCTTCTATAATTAATATTTGTTTCATATGCTTCCTCCTCTTTATTATTTATGCCTTAAATGACACATGTCAGATATCTATGATTCGTATCACTATTTAATCACGAATAACATCTGCACACTCCTTAGCATTGTGCCCCTTCTTGGTATAAATTCAGCTATAGTTCTCTCCATCTGAAAAGCTTCACTTTATTGGTAGCTCTATAGTAAACGTACTTCCTTTCCCCATTATACTTGATGCATAAATTTTTCCTCCATGAGCTTCTACCATTTCCTTTGCAATTGCAAGTCCTAAACCTGTACTCATAAAGTCTTTTGTACGTTCTGTATCTATACGGTAAAATCTATTAAATATATTTGAAAGTTTATCTTCTGGAATCCCAGCACCATTATCTTTAATTTCTATCTTAATCCATTCATTATTATTACTTAATTCTACTTTAATTATTGAATCTTTTTGCCTTCCATATTTTATAGCATTCCCTATAACATTCCTAATAACTTGATATATTCTTTTTCCATCTATGTTAATTTCTAATTCTTCCGACAACCTATCTTCAAATTTAAATTCAATATCCTTTTCTTTAAGAACAAAATCAAACTCTTCCATAAGATCACTCATAAATGCCTTAAATTTAACTATCCCAAAATTAAAATCTAATTTTTGCATATCTAATTTTGAAAATAAAAACAAATCATCAATAAGGTTATTTATATAAGTAGTATTATTATGAATTATATTTAGATAATTGTTCACTTTATCTGGTGAAGTAACAACACCATCCACTAAGGCTTCAATATATCCATTAATTGAAGTAATTGGTGTTTTTAAGTCATGGGAAATATTAGCTATCAATGCTTTTCTATTTTCTTCATATTCAAGTTTCATCTCTTCAGATTTTTTTAAGGTTTCAGACATCTTATTAAAATCATATATTAAAATTCCTATTTCATTATATACGTCGTTATCAATTTTCACGTCATAGTTACCTCTGGCTATCTGTTCAACACCATCTTTTAACTTTTCTATAGGTTTCATAATTCTTTTTTCCATTCTCAAAGTTATATATATATGAGAGCTTTGATGAATAATAAAAATTATTGCAAAAAATATAGTAATTGCTTTTACATCTACAAATTTAAATATGGAAAAAACAAGTAACATGCTTATTAAAATTCCCGTTGGACGCATCCATCTTAAATATCTATGTATCCTATTAAATTCATTAAATTGTTTATGATGAGAATCATGATGTATTTTTTGATGCTCATAAACTAACTCGTAACGCATTTCATTTAACTCTTTGAGTTTTTCAAAAAATTCCCGATGTTCTTCATCAATTCTATTATGAAAATGAGAATAAACTCTTCCTCTAAACCTTCTAATGCTTTCCACCACCTTAAAATAAATTTCTACCATTGTAATGATTATAACATTACAAATTAACTTTTAATAAATTAAATTAAAACTGTCTATTAATAATTCTAATAAAATCATTCTATGAGATACTTAAATTTTGATTTGGAACAAAGTTCCTTATTTACTTATTTATTTATAAATGAAAATCTCTAAATAATTGAATTTTACATCAATAATTTAGAGATTTCTGAATTTCAACCCCTGTTTACATTAAGAAATACTCATTTTTCTTAATAGATTTTTCACATCAGTTGCATATATATATTTATCATCTTCTTTAATCATCACTCTAGTGCGACATTTAAAGCATTTATTATCACAATGCGTTGTCTCAAATTGAATTCCTCTATTATTTAGAGCTTCAACTAATTCATTATACTTTCTAGTGTTAGTACAAATAAGATATTTGGGCATTTACTACTATCTCCTAACTCAATTAATTTACCAGACTAAATCTAGTGATCCATTTACAGCATTTTCGCCTTTAGAAGAAATTTCTACTTTCTCAACTTCATTATTTTTATTTGCGTATATTTTTAATATAGCATCGCTGTTTTCAGAACATAATAGTTCTTTTATAAATTTATGATGCTTATGAAAACCTCTATCATCACTTTCCTTCATTTGTCTTATATGCTCCATTATCTTTTCTTCATCCATTCCTTTATGGAATTCTTTATGCATGTCCTTGATTTCTTTAAATACCTCTTTCAATTCTAAAGAAATAATAGCCTTTTCATCTTTTTCCTCTACTTGCACATTATTTAATAAATTTAATATAAAAGTAACTTTTGAAAGTCCTCCTTTTATTCCACCGTGACCATGCATTCCGTGCATATTCATTCCATGATTATGCATTCCTCTATGAAATCCATGATGCGGGCACTCCTTTATATTAAATTCAGAATTACTATCATGTTTTACTTTTTTGCCTTCAGCATCTAAATCAACACTTATGTTAGCTTTTGTTTCCCCACTTTTAGTATTAGTTTCAAATTCATTGGAAAATGATAATACTTTTACATCTCCTTTAGTTGCTTCCAATTTTACACTTCCTTTAAACACTTCTTTTTCCTTCATAGTTTTAAATACATCATATAATACTTTAATTTTATTCATTTATAACGCCTCCCAATATTTTCAAAGATTTATTTCCTTGCTTGTTATGAATTCATTATAAAATCTAATTTTAAAAATCTTTTAAAGCAATTATAAAAATTTTATAAAAAAATAGAAATCCCTCAAAAGGGATTTCTATTTATACTATCTAAGAAAAGCATCGAGGCTTCTCTTACCAGGTTGCTAATTCTAAATTAACATATATAAATTGACTTATTTAATTACATTTTGCGGAGTACCTTTTAACCATTTTTTTATATTATCAAAAACAATAACCGCTCTCTTTTCGAAAGCTTCAGCTGTTGCAAATGCAACATGAGGAGTAACTATTAAATTCTTTGCTCCAAACAATACATGATCTGTAGGAATTGGTGGCTCAATTTCAAATACATCTACTCCCGCACCAGCAATTTTGCCATTATTTAAAGCTTCCGCAAGTGCTGAACTATCTAAAACAGGACCTCGTGCTGTATTTATTAAAATTGCACTTTCTTTCATTAATGATAATTTTTCATTATTTATTAATCCTTTAGTGCTTTCATTTAGCGGAACATGAAGCGATACTATATCACAAGTAGCCATTAATGTATCTAAATCTACAAATTCGATTCCTTCAACATCTTTTTTAGTTCTGCTATAAGCGTATACATTACATCCAAATGCTTTAGCAATTGCGGCAGTTCTCATACCTATAGCTCCTGCCCCTACTACTCCAAACTTCTTTCCTGCGAGTTCAAATCCCACAAGCCCATTCTTTGTTCCACCTTCTCTAGTCACCTTATCACATGGTATAATATTTCTATATAGAGAAATAACCATACCAAATACCAAGTCTGCAACTGCAGCCGTTGAGTATCCAGCACAATTGCATACTAAAATATCTCTTTCCTTACAGTAATCCATTGCAACATGGTCTACTCCTGTAAACGCAACACAAATCATTTTCAAATTTGGACAGTTTTCTATTACCTCTTTTTTATATGGAAGATTGGATAGTACTACAGCATCAGCATCTTTGCTTCTTTCTATTAATGTTTCGGTATCTTCTACTCTTGTATCATAATATATTATGTCTACTTCATTTCCTAAACTATCCTTTGCCATTCCCAACAACTTATCCTTATTTACACCTAATGGCTCTAATATCACTAATTTCATTTTCTTCATTCTCCTTTATATATTAATTTATATTTAAAAATGATTTGTCAAAAGTGCTTTATATATATTTATATGATACATCCCCATCAGAATCTTTTGAATAGATATATGCGAAATTTTTTATTTTAATTATCCTCAGATAAAAAAAGATTCGGATATTTTCTTCTAGAGTATCTAAGAAAACATCCGAACCTTTTTTCATATTAACCAACATATAAGTGATATTTCTGAATGCAATTTCGGAAATAAAATTGAAATATCAGTATATGATGAATTACATGAATTTGCAAATAGTATTTACATATCTTATTTGTTGCTTCAACTTACTAACTCTTAATTTTATTATTATAAATAAGACTTAGTAAGTTGAGCATATTTACGAACTTAGTTTTAAAATAATAATGTATAGATTTTGAGCAATATAATTCATTCGTTATAAGAGTGCTTACCTTGCATTGACTGATGACTTAATGCAGATTTTGATACTTATAATTCTTAGAACGTATTGCTCATAAATACAACTATTTTTCAAAATCTTTATACATTAAACTTGGCTGTATTCCTTTATTATTCTGATATTTTCCACTGCTATATAAATCATATTCTCCATGGATATCATGATAATATATTTGACATATTTCTACGTTAGGATAAACTTTTATTGGCTGAACACAAAAAATTTCTAACGTCCAGTAGCCTGAAAATCCAATATCTCCGAATCCAGCTGTAACATGAATAAATAACCCTAATCTACCTGTTGAAGAGCGCCCTTCAAGCATAGGGACATATTTACTAGTACTGGTAAATTCATTTGTTCTTCCTAAATATAATTTACCTGGTTCTAATAATAATCCATCCTCTGGAATTTTTATAACTTTTGTTGGATTTGGAGTTTTCATATCTAAAATATCATTTTCATAAACTAATAATTCATTATGTAAAGACAAATTGTAACTATTAGGATTTATTTTTTTCTCATCAAAAGGTTCAATTATTATATTACTACCAATATTTTTTAATATTTCTTTTCCTGATAATATCATTAGTTCTCCTCCAAACTATATACTTTAATAAATAGTTCATAATGTATTGTTTTAATGTATTAAAGCTAATAAATTCTAAATACCTAACCAATAATATCACAATATATAAGAAAATTTATGCATTTAAGATTTCTTTAAACTCAAACAATACTTTTTTAACATTCTCTTCATCTAAAGGCTTATAGCTATTTAAATATCCTGAAGCATCTAGAGCTTCATATGCTTTCTTACTCATTGAAATCCAATTTTCAGGTATATAAATCCACACTATATCCTCATATTTACAACTTAACAAAAAATGTTCCAATCCTCTAAATGCATATTCTTCAATTTCGTGAAGTTCATTTAGAATTTTATAATCCTCAACTATTTTAGAACTTAACTCACATTTATATATATCTACATAGAAGAAATCAAATTTATTTTTTTTGGCTTTAAAGGCATCACCCTTTATTATTCGTATCTTTTCATTTTTAGGAAAATTATTATTATATAATTTTATTATTTCTTCACTAATTTCATATACTATTACTTCTTCTACTCTATCTTTTCTTGCAATTTCTTGAACTACATATCCAATACCAAGTCCAATTACGCCAACTTTTCCGTGGGCAAAAGAAATTGCTCCATATGAACTTTCAACTAGCTCTGGTGTTAGCTTCATTAAATCATTACCATTTTTATATAATTGAACTATATCTATATCATATTCTTCTTCATTTTCATACATATAACCTTGTAATTCTTGCTTTAATATGGTATCTTTAACTATTTTATAGTCGCCACAAGTTCCTTGATTAATTAAGTCACTATATCGCTTTATCTCTTGGAACACAAAACTTTTATTATATGGTTTCATAGTTAATTCCCCTTCTTACAATATTTAATGCAAAATCTTTAGTAGTCCTATTTATTATAGCACATTTTCCAATTTATGTATAATATTGTATAATTTATTTATTAACATTATATATTCAATAAACCATAATATAATAGCACATTCTTAGCCATAATATAACTATTAATATTAACTTTTTATTTTAATATATATATGCTATACTTACTTTAATGATTTAATATCATTAATATTTCATAAAGTAGGTGTTTATATATGAAAAATGTTAATATAAGTGAAGAAGCTTATAATGAATTTAAAGCTTTTTTAGACGAAAATAAAATAACTGATTTCAATATTAGAATAAATTTTGCTGGTTATGCATGTAGCGGTCCAGTTTTTAACATATCTGTCTCAGAAGCTACTGATGCTGACGAAGTTGAAAAAATGAATGATATTTCATTTATATACGAAAAATCCCTAATAGAACAATTTGGTGGATTTATAATACTTTCGTCTGATGAAAATGAAGGTAATGGCTTAAGCTTAAAGCCTGTTATAGCGCCTGAAGGCGGATGTGGTGGTTCTTGCTCAGGATGCCACTAAAATCATAATAAAAATGTAGAATAAATGAAGAATATTTATTCTACATTTTTTTGTTGTTATGAGTTTTTGTACTATCTAACATTTCCCTTACAAAAAGCTTGATTCTTACCCTACAGTTAATCACTTTACTTATTTGTACTATCCCCCGACTCTATTTTCCACTGCACATTCCCATAGTCATCACTTATTTTATATATACCTTCCAAAAGATCTATCCAATAATGATTTTTTATAACCTTACTTTCCTTATCTTCACCTGTAGCTCCCTTTAAATTTTCTTCATTAAATTCATTAAAATATTCATATGTTTTTGAAGAAATCTCATACATATATTTAAAAGATTGTAAATCTTCACTTTCTAGCCTTATTTTATTTGATTCATTTTTCATCTCTTTACTTAAAGTAGATAGCATATACTCCTTTATCTTTTCATTTATATTATTTTCCATTATCTTATCAGTTTTAATCACCTTTGAAAAAAACGGTATCGCATTTTGAGTATATGCTCTATACTGTTGCCATAATTCTATTATGTCATCAGACATTTCATCATAATTCTTATAAAGTTTTAATAAATCTTCATTTTTTAAACTATTCTCTTCAATTCCTTTAGACAATATATCCATATTACTTTCATTTCTTTGCTTAAAATCCTCTATCTTAGTATAGGATTCCTGACCTAGTTTATATTTGTAATTATTTAATTTAAATACTACATATATATTAAGTACTATACTTACTACAAGAAGTATAGATAAAAACCTTGTATAATCTGTAATTTTCATTCCTTGGGTCAAGAATATCACTCCTCTATACTGTAATTTATTTTAACATATTACCTTATATTTGCCTATTTAAAATTAGTTAATAATTTCCCTATCTAGCCCAGTCGTGTATAGCTTCATTTACCATTTTCAATCCAATATTTCCACCTGAGCTTTCCTTCTTTTCAGTATTTATTCTTTTAATCTCTCCATAAGGATTTTTTAATGATAATTCTTCATTTCCAGATACAACCCATATAGTTTTTTTGTTAATTGGCTTTACTTCAAGTTCTCTTTCTCCAACACCATCTGTAAAATATATTAATACAGCACTTCTTAAATTATTTTCATTTATATACTTAAATACAGGTGTAAATTTCGTAGATCCATTATCTTTGCTTCTCTTTCTTATGTCATTCTCATTTCTTAAGTCATATACTTTTCTAATTTCACTATCACATTCGATAATTGTGATTTTATTTTTAATATTTGAAGTTATTGACAATATCTCCACTAGTATCTTATGCATGTCACTGTCCTTCATGCTAGCACTTATATCTATTGCTACAATTAATTCAGTTTGACTTTTAGGT
This sequence comes from Clostridium sp. YIM B02569, assembly GCF_022320765.1. Taxonomy (NCBI): domain Bacteria; kingdom Bacillati; phylum Bacillota; class Clostridia; order Eubacteriales; family Clostridiaceae; genus Clostridium; species Clostridium sp. YIM B02569. The sequence goes on from NZ_JAKJJX010000036.1 coordinate 8,443, forward strand.
AGCCTCCCTCTTAAATCTAATCTTTCCGGCTGTCTTCTATCCCTTCTTGTTATTGTCCTCTTATATCCTGATTTCACACTTGGGAGTATATTTTTAAGAACAAGTTGCCAAGGTATTTCTGCCTTTTCTTTATACGCTAAAATTATGTTTTCTAATCCTTTTGGAGTGTTTTCATTATAAGCACTTAGAGCCGTTTTCTTAGTCAAATTGCTAATATCTTCATCACTTATTTGAGCACTTTCCCACAAATCATGGACTTTTGACATATCCACTTCATATTTCGAATCATCATCTTTATCAACTTTATCTTGCTTTATTCTAGACTTAATTGATTTATGAATTTCTTCTGCATATTCCTCGACACTTCTATTTTCCTCAAGTGATAAATTATATTCCATGTTAACTGCATAAAGTCTTTTGCTAAAGGGTGGTAAATCTTTTATATACTGATTAATTGAAATATCTAAAGCAACATTTACCGCTTCTTTACTAAATCTAGCCTTCAATTTTCTTTCTCTTTCAAAATGAGAATTCATTATATGATATATTTCATGTTTAAATAATGCTGCCATTTCTTTTCTATTACAATCCAAAAATAAAAATGGATTAAAATACATCTCAAATCTATCACGCTTTGGAATAGTTGTTATTGGCGCTGTTAATGTAGTATTTATTTTCCGTTGAACTCTAAGCATGAATTGCCCAAAAAAAACATCTTGAGTTTGCAACAAATATAATATAATATCCTCTACTAGCTCAAAGAAATTTCTTTTATAATTATCACTAAATTTATCATCTTCACTCAATTGATAGGCTTCTTTTAAAAGTTGCTGTCTTTTTTCTTCAAAATCCATACTCTCCTCCCCCTCTTTTATTGATTACTTGCAATAAAATTAATTTGTAATAGCAATTTTTAGATGTAACTTTACTTTTTAAAGGAAACTCGACTCACGTTCGTTCGCTGAGTAAGTTCGATAAGCCAAATCATAGATTTGGATTCTCACTTAAATATATTAAAAAATGCTTCTAAGAACTCTTCAGTACCTAGTAACTTTTCATATAGTCCACTTTCCTTATAATCTCTTTTTATTTCCTTCATAATACCAAGTCTCAAATCTCTTGGATATAAATTTAGAAGTTCTGAAAATAGCCTTAAATTCCTTTCTATCGGCATATTTTCCAAATACCTTAACGAATTTTTAGACAATATGTATAATCTAGAATGATTTTCTTTTTCTATTTTTTCCTTTAGATCAAAATTTAAAATATCACTGCTGAATATATCTTCAACCTTTACTAAAGGTGTTTTTAGGTTTATCAAAAAGTTTCCAAAATCATTTGCAATACTAATCCCAACATTTCCTTTTACAACATTCAGTAGAGTATCTAAAGAGTATTTCCCCTTATTTTTTACAAATACCTTATATGCTTTTGATACTCTCTCCCAGCTTCTTGGAGTAGCCTTTATTGTTTCTTCTGAATCAGGAGTATGAAGATATTCAGGAAATGTAGACAAAAATTCTATGATATGTTCATCTATATTTCCATCATTACTCATTCCCCACTTAATCCATTCTTTAATATCCGAGTCTAACTTTACCCAGACAAATCTATCTTCTTGAGCTGGGTCCATATCAACAACATCATATTGACTATTATTAAAGCCATCATTTTTATTAGAAGGATTCATTGCAGCTATTACTTTAACTCTCTCATCCAAAATATATCCATTAATCTCTCTATTTAAGATAAGATTCATAAGTTCTTGTGCTACGGCATGATCGCATCTATTCAATTCATCTATAAATAAAATAACATCTCTATTTATATCTTCATCTAATGCTTTTTTGATTTCAATTAGCTTACTATGTGTCGCATATATAGTCGTCCTATTTTCAACTACAGGTAGTCCTCCTATTTCCCCTTCCTTTAGCAAGTTTGCATCTATTGTAACAAGATAATATCCATTTTCTCCTGCTATACGCTTAACTAATGAAGTCTTTCCAACTCCACTTTCTCCTATAATTAAAGGCACATCATTTGATGCGACTACTAAATCTACTGTATTTAAACACTCTAAATAATTCAATCTTTTCGCCTCCATTCTTATATAGATAATTTATAATCTACTAGCAACTTTTTGGCATTCTTGCTTCCATATTCTCTTACAAAATTAATTTTATCCATTTCCAAAACCTCTAACTCTAAGAAATCTTCAATATACTTCTTACTAATATCTTCCTCTTTGATTTTTTCTTGAATCACATCAATTACAAGTTCTACATCTATGCTTTCATAAATATACTTGACTACATTTATATTTTCATATATAAATTTCTTTATTTCATCTAAATCATAGTTGGAAATATAATTTATAGCTTCTCCATTTAGCTCTATTGCCTTTATTTTCGCCTTAAGGCTTGGATTCTTTATAAATCTAATTGCTACATAGTAGTTTTCTATAGCCTTAAGCTGAATTTCTTCAGAAGGATTCTCTATATATTTAATTGCATCATAGTCCCTACTAACAGCTAATAATTGAAGTTCCTCGCTAGGATTCTCTATAAATTGTATAGCCCATCCTTTAGTCTTAATAGCTTCCTCTATCACCTTTTTAGTAGGATTATTTATTAACTCTAAAGAGTTCCACAAGCTTTTAACACACATTATAGCAACTTCTTCATTAATGTCTTTAATATATTTTGCTGACAGCGGGGTATTTGCAATAGCTTGTTTTTGCACTTCCTTACTCGGGTTTTTAATATATTTAATATTGTTACCATTATTCTTAACAATAAATAACTCTAATTCCTCATCAACTTTGTCTATTTCCTGAATATATTCAGGATTGTTTCTCAATCTCAATAATAGTTGATCTCTATCCATTTTTATCTCCTTATTACATATATTAATTTCATACTATATTATTTCTATATAAAACATTATACTTGATATTACTGACATATTCACTATGCTTGATTAATAAATACAATATCCCCTAGAAAATAAAAAAATCGCAGGCGACTGTGGTTAAGTTCAGTATTGTGCATATAAGAACATTTTATGAAGGCGAATAAGATTTCTTTTTATTCTTTTTAAAATACCAAAACTATTAAATCAACCTTTTTTAAGTTACACACATATTTTACTAGAATATAAATTCCTAAAGAATAAAAAACATAGCTGCAGATATTTCTTTTAAATATTGAAAATCTACAGCTATATTTTAAACTATTTGAACAACAAAGCATAATTTTCCTTATGAATTAAATATACAAAAACTCTTAATCTGTATATTTTTCAATTTCTCTTTTAACAGAAAACAATAAACTATTTAGCTCCCAAACTTCCCCATCTTCTATTAACTTATTTAAAGTTTTTTGGAATCTGGCTGCCTCTGTTTCCTTACCTAGTGAAATTAAAGTTAATAGTAAATTCATTATATTTGAAATTAAATGTGATTTAACCTCAAATAATTTTTGTGCATCCTTAATTTCATCTTTGATTTCTAACATTTCTTCATCTAATCTAAATGCTGCATCTGCAGATCTTTTAAGTTTTTCCTTTAATTGTTCTGGTATATGTTGCTTATATTTGTAATTAAGAGAATGTTCAATAGTTGCCCAGAAATTCATTGCTAATGTTCTTATTTGAAATTCAGCCAAAATTTCAACTAGTCCTTCTGCCATATTTACAGGATATTTTATTATCATATGATAACTTCTATAACCACTCTCTTTAACATTCCTTACATAATCCTTCTCATAAAGAATCTGCATATCTTTACGTTCTCTTAATATCTGCACTACTGTGTCTATATCATCAACAAACTGACACATTATTCTTATTCCTGCAATATCCTCAAGTTCATATCTAATCCTATCTATTGGTATTTCAAATTTGTTAGCTTTTTCTAACATACTTGATACTTCTTTTACTCTTCCTGTTACAAACTCTATAGGTGAATATTCATTTTTTTTTCTATATTCTTTTCTAATTGATTTTAACTTAACTTTCAGTTCATCTACTGCTTGCTCATAAGGCATTAAGAAAACCTTCCAATCATTCATTGCCATTATATCACCCTTTAATACATTACTATCATTTCTCAATTTCATCCTTATCTATTATATCAAAAACTTTAAATTAAGTGTAATTAATAATAAATAAACTATTTAAAAAATATTCATAGACTATTTATGAATGCTTTTAATATGTTATAATCAATGTATAATATAGAATTTTATTCTAGATTGCATTTTTAATGGGGTGACTGAAAATGAGTGATACGAGTATATTAAATCATCTTTTTGACAAACAGATAGTCTGTCCTGTTTGTAATTCACATTTTAAAGCTAAAACAGTTAAATCTAAGTCACCACGAGTTATTTCTAAGGATTCAGATTTCTTTATAAGATACTCTGTAGTAAATCCGTATTTTTATGATGTATTAATATGTAATTCATGCGGCTACGCTGCAATGAGATCAGATTTTGAAAAACTAAAATCACATAAAAAAGAACTTGTTTTAAGTAACGTAACACCAAAATGGAAACCAAGAGAATATCCACATATTTTAGATGAAAAATTAGCAATTGAGCGCTATAAATTGGCTTTATTAAATGCTATGCTTATTGATTTGCCAAATAGTACAAAAGGTATGATTTCTCTAAAAATCGCTTGGTTGAATAGATTATTGGATAATAATATTCAAGAAACTTTGTTTTTAAAGCAAGCTCTCGAAGGATTCAACACTGCTTATATGACTGAGATTTTTCCTATATATGGCTTACAAAGAGATTCTTTAATGTATCTTTTGGGAGAATTAAACCGAAGATTAGGAAATAATCAAGATGCATTACAATGGTACTCTAAAACTATTGTTAATACAAATTCTTCTTATAAAATTAAAGAGATGGCTCGCGTTGGAAAAGATTTAATTAAAACTGCCAACACATAAAAATATATTTTTATTTATCATTTCAAGGGGGAATATAACATGGGATTTTTTAACAAAAACAATAATAAAAATACTACTATGACAGAAACTATTGTATCAAATGTTTCTAACAGTGGGGAAAATAATACTAACGCTAGTCAAAAAAATTTAACTAACATCAATGATTTAAGAGAAAAAGCTGTTTTAATTGATAGTTCTATAAAAAACGCTTCGTCTACTGCATCAGAATTAGTATCTTCTGCTGAAGCTCAAAGCAGAGAAATAAGTAATGTTAAGAATATCTTATCAGGTTTTCGTGCTAATATGGAAGACTTAGCAATTAACATTACTAATGTTCACATTAAAGTGTTGGATACTGATAAATTGGCTGATACAGGATTAAATACAATAGGAAATTTAGATACATCTCTAAATGAGCTTGAAGACGCTTTCACAATATCAACTTCAACAGTAAATGCTTTAGTATCAAAACTTGAATCTGTAAACAGTATAACTGATTCTATAAGCCAAATCGCAAGCCAAACGAATCTTCTATCATTAAACGCAGCTATAGAGGCTGCAAGAGCTGGTGAAGCTGGTAAAGGCTTTTCTGTTGTCGCAGGTGAAGTTAGAAAACTTGCAGAAAACTCAAAACTTGCTGTTCAAAGTATAACTAGTATACTTGAAGAAATTAAAATAGACATATTAAAAGCTTCTAATGCAATGAATTCTGGTAATTCAGCATTAACAACTCAACATAACTCACTACAAGAAGCTAAAACTAGTTTTTCCGATATTAAAACTTCTATAGAAGATGCCACTGAAGAAATTAGCACTTGCATAGAAAATTTGACTACTGCTTCTGAGGCAAAAGATACTGTTATTAATTCAATTGATAACGTAAGCGTTCTTTTCAAAGAACATGAATCTTTATCAAAAGAAATTATTACAGATCTTAATAGCCAAGAAGATGCTATTAAAAAGATGAGCAATTCAATAGAACATTTATCATAGATTTTAAAATTTATTTATTAATAAACAATAGAAAGCTATCTAATATTTTCAATTAGATAGCTTTTATTATTTCAATTATACTATAATTTTTACTCTTCAATAGAAATTATATAGCTACAGTTAAATTCTTTTCCTTCTTCTAAGAACATTATTCCTTCTTTATCCTTAAAGTCTCCATTAAAATCGCCATAGTCAGCATGACCAAACCAAGGTTCTATACATACAAATGGAGCGCCATCAACTGGAGCCCATATTCCCATGTAAGGAAATCCATCAAACTCCACACTTAAAGACTTATTATGATTCTTTGATTTTATTGTAATTTTATTTGATTTTAAATCATCAAATACTAATGCATCATCTTTAAATATATCTTTTTTAAGTTCAATAATATCACTATTAGTTAAATAATCTTTTTTTTCATGGGTAAAATATGTATTCTTATCAAAACACATAATTGAGCTATTCTCTCTCTCATTAAACTTAAGATAATAATCCTCTAATATCTCTGTTTTTTCAATTGGACACATAAATGCCGGATGAGCTCCAATTGAAAAATAGATTTTTTTATCATCCAAGTTGATAACTTTATAACTTACCTTTACACTATTTTCTTTAATAGTATAAGTAACCTGGAAAGAAAACTTATATGGATATACTTCAAGACTTTTATCTGAGAACTTTAACTCAAAAGTAATAGATTCATTGCTTTGACTTAGCAATGTAAATTGAGAAATTCTTGCTAATCCATGAGATGGTAATTCATATTCCTTTCCATCAACTTTATACTTAGAATCCTTTAGCTTCCCTATTATAGGAAATAAATGTGGTGCATGGTATTTCCAATATTCCGGATTCCCATTCCAGAGATATTCAGTGCCTTCCTTCTTGCCTGTTATAGAGTGTAGTTCGCCTCCATGTTCACTAGCAGTAATTTTAATTTTTTTATTTTCTAAGGAATAAATCATAAAACGTCACTCCAAATCTTATTATAATTATGTAAAGAAATATAACCTACTTATTCCAGTTATATTTATAATAATATATAAATACAATTACCTAATTGCTTATTATTAATATCATTTAGATTGATTTTAGACTCCAACAATTTTCTGTTTATATTTGTTGAATTAAACTTCAATTCTATATTATCTGCTTCATAATATCTTTTTGGGATCAAAATTCAAATAATCTGCTGATGTTAATATATATTCTACTCCATCTAAATATCCATTTAATACTTTCCCAAGTAGTATTGGACCATGCAAATGTCCATATATAACTTTTTCTACTTTGTATTCTTTAATCATTCGTGTAAATTCAGATTCCTCAAATTTATCATTTGTAGGAGGATAATGAAGCATAACAATTATCTTTTCAAATCCACTATTTTTCGCAGCATCTAACGAAAGTTTCAACCTTATCTGTTCTCTGGTATATATTTTCTCATCCTTGCTAGTATATTTATCCCCACCAGGGCACATCCATCCCCTAGTCCCGCATATAGCATAATCTTCATAAGTATAAAAATTATTTTGGAGAAACTTAGTATTTTCATACATCTTATTTAATTTTGATATGCTCCCCCACCAATAATCATGGTTTCCTTTGCTTATAATCTTTTTGCCTGGTAATTCATTTATCCAGTCCAAATCATATTTACTATCAGTCTCTTTTAAAGACCAAGATATATCTCCAGCTATAAGCACCATATCTTTTTCAGTTATTTTTTCAAGCCAGTTTTCTTTTATTTTATCAGAATGCGCTTTCCACTTATCTCCAAAAATGTCCATTGGCTTTTCAACATTAAAACCTAAGTGTAAATCTGAAATAGTATAAAGTGCCATTTTCTCACCTTCCGTGTTTCTTCTATCTATAATCTCTTCTTATCCAAATCAGTAAGAAAAGCAATTACATGAGCTACTGCTTCATATAATTCCGTAGGAATTTCATCTCCAACATCTACATTACACAATAAATCAGTTAGCTCTTTATTGTATACTATTGGTACTTCGTTTTGCGTTGCTTTTTCTATTATTTTATCTGCAATATGCCCCATTCCAGCTGCTGTAACTACTGGTGCATCGCTATTAAATTCATACTTTAATGCCGCGGCTTTCTTCCTCTGATTCATATTCCTGTACACTCCTAACCAATATTTTCAATAGTGCTAAAATGTACAATTAAAGCTAAAATTCCTTACGATCTAAAAGCATTATAATTAAGACTCCTTTATTGCACATTAACTGCGTATTTTAAATGAATACACTAATTATTATACCTTAATATCGATAGCAGAAATAGTTAAATCGTTAAAGAAATTTCTACAACTTACTAAGTCCACAGGCTTTTCCTTCATGGATACACTTATATTAACAAACAACCCAAGTGTTGATAACCCATCTGCTAACTTAGATTTATTATTGTTTAAAATAGATGCAAAATAACTTTCACATTTTAAATTTACATCAATTCTGTTATCTCTTAATGTCAAATATCCATCGATCTCTCCTAAATTAGCTGTTTTAACACTAACAACCATTTTAGCATTAGTCTTATCTATTTTTTTACCATCTTTTCTATTATCCTTTATTATTAGTTTACATGGATATTCTTGGCTATTTGCATTTATAGGAATATTTAAATAATAATACTCATTGCTTATGGAATTGAATACCTTAATATCATTTATATTATTTTTTATTAAATGCATTATTTTTTCATATCCTGCATCCTTTAAATCCACATGCGCTATTAAGTTCTTAACTATATCCCTTACTCCATCTATCTTGAATTTCATATCAGCTTTTATAGCTTCTTTGCTATCTAAATTACTTCTTAATAGTAAATCCTCATTTTTTAGATCAGCAAAGTTTTCCTTAAATGATGTTGACAATTCCTTAGGCTGTATATTTCCACCTTTATCATTAGATACTGTTTCTTCATAGTGATCTTTTCCTTCAATTCTATTATTCAATAATTTGTTGAATTCTTTATATTCACTATCAGTAAGTTTAACTTCCCTGCCTTCAATATTACTTAATAATATTTCTAATTTATTTTTATTTGATGATTCTATAAGACTTTGTGCTTGTGTCTTGGGTTCACTATCAGTTGTGATGCTATTACCCATTGTTTCCTTTATTAGCTCAACTATTTCTTTATTATTTAATTTTTCAACTAACGAAGGTGGAAGATTTACTTTTTGAGTATTCAAGTTATTTTTCTCATTATCAGCAAACTTTTGAGCCATATTTAATTCACTATCTTCACTTCCTGCTAATGTTTTTAATACATCCAGAACATTTATTTTCCTATTTGAAGGATCATTCTCATTATACAACTTCGATGCTATTGCTTTAGTTGCATCTGTAGTATTCTTCATCAGGTCAATTTCTCTATCTATTGTTTTATTTTTAACTACAGTCTCAAAGTTATTATTTGGTGATTCTATAAAATTTAATGACTCATTCATCTTTTTTAATATTTGCTCTATTGATGAATTTCCTTTAAATAACTTGTTAAAACTATCTATACTTTCTTCCGAAAAATCCAAGTTATTTTCTATAAATGTAAGTATATCGTCTTGTGACATATTCTTAAATTCATTCAGGAACTTGGTAAGCATCTCTTTAACAGCTTGACCTTCCTCACTATTACCAGATATATTTTTACTTTGAAGATATGTTTGAATAAATGCATCTATTTCTTTTGGATTGGAACTTACCTTTCCATTAAATTGAATTAATCCTTTAATTAAATTAATATTATCTCTAGTTAGAGGAAGATTACGCTTAACCATCTGTTTTAAAATATCAATATCATCCTTTGAAAGGCCTTCTTTATCGATTATTTCCTGAAAGCTTTCATCGCCACTTGATTTTTCATCTACAGAATCTTCTACTAGTTTTAATTTTAACTTCCCATTTTCAAATCCGTTTACTTGGAACTTAACTAACTTAAGATCATCCAAATTGATATTTCCCTCAAGCTCAGCAATAAATTGCCATCCATCTGATAACTTGACTGTAATATCTTTTCCATCTCCCTTTGCAACTACTCTTCCTGTAAAGCGTTCCCCTACTTCAAAAGTTAACTTGCTAGAAATTTTTTTTGTATTTATATTATATCCATTATTTATATTCCAAATTCCTGGCATATTATCTTCTCCCCTACTAATTTCATTCGTACTTTCCCGATCACTCTATTATACTTATCGTATGAACATAGCATAAGTTAACTAAAAAATAAAATGTTATTAATTACAATCTAGATATTCAGCATGATTAATCTATTATAATATTATCCGAGTACACACATATTCGATATAACATTATATCATTTATACTTGCAAATTTTAAGGTTATAAAAAATAAGGTGAAGCTTCCTTTTTAAAGAACCCTCACCTCTATCATTATCTTATTAAATTCAATTAATAATCTAGTTATATTCTTTAACTTCTTCTTCTCCGTTAAGTACTCTAATTACGCCTTGTGCTAAAGCAAGCATTTCATCTTCACCAGGATAGATCACTATAGGTGCTATAAACCCTACTCGTTCTCTTATTAGATTGACCATAGGCTTACCATATGCCATTCCCCCAGTTAAAATTATAGCGTCAACATTACCGTTAAGTACTGTTGCTGCCGCACCTATCTCCTTTGAAACTTGATATCCCATAGCATCGTGTACCATCTTAGCCTTTGGATCTCCATCTAGTGCAGCACTTTCTACAACCCTAGCATCGTTTGTGTCAAGATAAGCTACAAAGCCACCTTTTCCTGTTATTTTCTTTAAGATTTCTTCCAGTGTATATTTTCCGCTAAAACACATTCTAGCCAAATCGCCTGATGGAACTCCACCACTTCTTTCTGGTGAAAAAGCCCCTTCTCCATCAAGTGCATTATTAACATCCACTATTTTTCCTTTTTTATGTGCTCCTACAGAAACGCCACCACCCATGTGTGCTACGATAACATTTACATCTTCATAATTTTTAGAGTTTTCTTTAGCGTATCTTTTAGCTACTGCCTTTTGATTTAGCGCATGAAAAATACTCTTCCTTGGAAGCTCTGGAACACCTGACAATCTAGCTATTTCTTCCATTTCATCTACTACTACTGGATCCACTATGAATGCAGATTTACCAATAGATTTCGAAATTTGATTTGCTATTATAGCACCTAGATTAGATGCATGCTCTCCTTTAATACTTTCTTTTAAATCATTTAACATATTATCATTTACATTATATGTGCCACTTAGGATTGGTTTTAAAAGCCCCCCCCTGCCTACTACTGCATCTAATTCCTTTATATCTATTTTATTATCTTTCAATATCTTCAATATAACTTCTGTTCTAAAGTTTTGTTGATCAGAGATATGCCTAAATTTTCCTATTTCTTCTGAAGAATGTCTTATAGTTTCTCCAAATACTTCCTTTTCATCCTCAAATACAGATATTTTTGTTGACGTAGAACCTGGGTTTATTATTAATAATTTATAGCTCACACTTTTTCCTCCCTTAAGATTTTATTTTCAATATTCCAATATGACCTGTAAAATTAAATTTTATAGTAATTCAAAAATATTAATTGCTACTGCCATTAATGAAAATTTTGTAGAAAATACAAATATGTTGGCGATAATATTATATACTGTATATTGGATTGTTACAAGAAATAATTACTATATAATTTAAACCTTTTCATCACCTTACTATTATAACCTGAAACTATGTAAATTAACAAATACTTTTTTTCATATAATTAGGATATTCATTAAGCTTTTAAATAAAAATCACTTGTGACTTATAAATAATTCACAAGTGATTTTTATTTTACACCTAGTAACTTAATATATTTGAATAAGGTATACTATATATTAATAATATACTTTATACTTTATTTTTTTGTTAAATGCTATTAAATTTATGCTTATTTCTTCTACTTATATCCTCTTTCTTTATCCAATGCTTCATCTCTAATTTCTTCTCTCATGCCTCGAAGCGCTTCTTCTCTTCTATCATTCTTCTCTTTTAATGTTTCTTGCATTTTAGGATCATCAGTTTTTTCTATCATTTCATCTGCAAGTTCGCAATTCAAGATGGTTCTATCAATGTTATATTGAATTCTATCTACATTATCTTTTCTGTTATCTAGTTTACTTTTCATAATTGTATCTCTCCTTTGTTTAAATATTAGAATTACTTATATTCAAGTAATTTTCATTTTTTATTATTTACAAGATAATAATTTATTATGTACAAACATATGATACCCGTAAAAAATATAAATACTAATCTGACTTGCCGATACATCATCATAAAATATTATTAATATGTTTGTATGTATTATAGATGAGACTGCCATATATATGATTTATACTTATTTGGCAACAATATTTGAAAGCTTTTATTAGTATTCAAAAAAACAAAAAGTTGTTAACTAAAAGTCTTTACACCTTCAATTAACAACATATTTTATATAATAAAATTATTTAATTTCCATCTTATTATAGTTTTTCTTTCCTCTTTTAATTAATACAGCACCATCTTGGAAGTCTTCTTCAGTTAAGATTCTATTAACTTCCTCAACTTTGACTCCATTGATAGACAAGCCACCTTGCTCAATTAATCTTCTACCTTCTTTTTTAGATGGAATAATTTTAGTACTTGCCATTACATCTAATATAGGTAAACCAATTTCTTCTTTGGCTATAGTAACAGTTGGAACATTTGACATATCAGCTCCACCAGCAAATAATGCTGTTGCAGCTTCTTCTGCCTTCTTAGCTTCTTCTTCTCCATGAACAAGTTTAGTTATCTCATACGCAAGAACTTTCTTAGCTCCATTTATCTCAGCTCCTTCAAGCGCACCTAATCTCCTCACTTCATCCATTGGTAAAAATGTTAATAATGCCAAGCATTTTTCAACATCTGCATCATCTACATTTCTCCAATATTGATAAAAATCATATGGTGAAGTTTTTGCTGGATCTAACCATAACGCGCCTCCAACAGTCTTACCCATTTTTTGTCCTTGACTATTTGTAAGTAAAGTACAAGTCATAGCCATAGCTTCCCCTTGAGCTTTTCTTCTTACAAGTTCAACTCCAGCTATCATATTAGACCATTGATCATCTCCGCCAAGCTGCATTTTACAGTTATATTTTTGATTTAATTCATAAAAATCATATCCTTGCATTAACATATAGTTAAATTCTAAGAATGATAATCCTTTTTCTAATCTTTGTTTAAAGCATTCTGCTGTTAACATTCTGTTTACAGAAAAGTGCACTCCTACTTCTCTTAAGAAATCAACATAATTAAGATTTAAAAGCCAATCAGCATTGTTTGCTAATATTGCCTTACCATCAGAAAAATCTATAAATCTCTCCATTTGTTTCTTAATAGACTCTACATTATGCTGAATATCTTCTTTAGTAAGCATTTTTCTCATGTCAGTTTTACCACTTGGATCTCCAACCATAGCAGTTCCACCACCAATTAAAGCTATCGGTCTATGTCCTGCTCTTTGCATATGAGCCATAAACATCATTGCTATAAAGTGTCCTACATGTAAGCTATCTGCTGTAGGATCAAACCCTATATAGAAGGTTATTTTTTCATTCTCCAATAATTTTCTTGTTTCTTCTTCATGTGTAAATTGTTTTATGTATCCTCTCTCTAATAGCTCATCTAATACATTTGCCATTATATAGTACCTCCTAAAATTTTCTTATTTAAGTTAATATAAACTAATTGCAGATTACAAGTCCAGATTATAAAAACTATACGTATTTCTCAAAAAATATATTTTAGCTTCATGAATTTATTAAACTTTTCATCATAACTTTTTGTTACCTAAGTTTTTAACTTATACTGCATTTCAGGTTAATAAAGTAAGATTATTCTAAATTTCATATTAGAATTACTTATTATAGTATATCCTCAACCTTAAATTTTGGCAATAATTCATATTTTATATACACTTATTTAGATTTAAACTCCATGTCATTTAATTTCAACGCCCGGCAATATCACCTTGAAACTATGTTCTGCTCGTGAATTAATAAATTTAACTCTGCCTTTCCCTTTAAAAGAATTTTTAATAATTGCAAATCCTCTTCCGCTATTTAAAAATCTTCTTTTCTCATCTAAAGAAATTAGTTTTTCATATAACCAAATATTTCTTTTATTATAATTAGTTCTTTGCCCTTTTACATTTTCATCTATGAACTCACCAGGACTTGAAATAATAATCTTATTCCTATCTATAATTATTTCGATTATTTTATTCAAATCAAAGTACTCTCTATATAGAACTGCATTCTTTATTGCTTCAATTATTGCTTGCATTGGATAATTCTTTGGTAATATCTCTTTTATTTTTTCTTCTGCATTATCTATCATAGATAAAAGATTTCCTTGAATTATGTGCAATTCTCCATTAGCTTTTTCTAACTTATTAATGATTTTTATCATATTGTTAGGAATATATATATAATTCTTATCAGAAAATACAAGCAATCCTCCATATGTGCATTTAAGAGGTGCGCCTTCTTTATGTTCAAAGGCTATTCCTGCACTTAACAGTAAAAATCTCTTATTTTCTTCATTAATTTCTATGCCTTTTTTACTGAAATATCTATTAACTAATTCCATATTTAAAATATCAATGCTACTTTTTATAAGAGGGCATGTTTCAATAGTTAAGCTTAGATTTTCCTCAAATAATACAATTAATTCTTGCTTTCTCATTACATCTGTAGTAGAACCTCTCCTTATATAAAAAGCTCCATTATCCCTAACTTGATATGGCTTTTGTCCCCCATCATAAATTGATATTACGCCTATTTTCTTATTTTTAATCTCTACAAAATCAACTTCTATTGGTATTGGAGGCTCACATCTTGTCGTTATTATTTGCTGTATCTGCTCTTCTTTAAACATGTCATTTTCTTGTATGCCTATAATATTCTTTGTTTTATCTTCAACTCCAACAATTATATATCCTCTTCCCCCACTAGAATTAGCTATGGCACATATATCTTTAGTTAATTCTTTCTTACCTGTCTCACAGAAAAGCTCTAGTTTCAATTTAAAATCTAACTTTGTTCCTTCTTCTCTTTTTATCAAAGATAGTAACTTTTTACTATCCATAATATACCCTCCTTATATATTTATTAATAAATACCACAAGTTACAAAATATTTTACCGGATGCTTTAAAGATAATATAAATTTAGCCAATAACTACTTTTTAATTTAATAATAATTTTTTTACTTATCCACTATAAAATATTATTAGCCTAAATAATAAAAAAGCATTCTTATTAATATAAATAAGTTTGCTTTATAATATTATTATTAGATTTTAAATATATTTCCACTCAGAACTCTATTCTTACCACTTTTTTTAGCTTTATATAATAAATCATCAGCCTTACTTATAAGTTCATTTAAGTCTGTACCATTTAAAGGGAAAAATGAAATTCCAAAACTTGCTGTTATAGACTCATCTCTACCGTTAAAATTTATTTTACTACCTTCAATTGTACGTCGTATAGCTTCAATTTTGCTATATACATTATCCTCACTAGTAAAATCCGAAATATATAGGATAAATTCTTCCCCTCCATATCTGGCGAAGATATCATTTTTGTCTATTCCACACTTAATAATATTAGCTGTGTTAACCAAAATCTTATCACCAAATTGATGACCATATGTATCATTTACCTTCTTAAAATCATCTATATCTATCATTACTATGGCAAATTTATCGTTTAATTTTCTATTCTCCTTCTTTTCTAAGAATTCAAAAAAGTATTTCCTATTATATATTCCAAGTAGAGGGTCTCTTTGATTTATTTTTTCTAATTCTTTATATAGCAAAGAATTTTCTATTGCAATTGCAATCTGGTTTGCAATTGATCTAAGGAAAAGTTTAAGCTCTATGTTCATAAATTTATAGAGATTATGTTCTACTACTATATATCCAATAAATTTCTCTCTCAGCTTTATTGGCGATCCCATAATTGAATGTATGTCTATTTTATGTTCTCCAGTCTGCTTCAAAGGCTTTCTGGAATTAACTAAGAATTCTTCGCCCTTGTTTATATGCACAAACTCCTTAGAAGTTAGATTTATATTCATATTCTCAATATTGCTTGCCTTAACTATTAACTCACCATTTTCTATCATAAATATGGTTGAATATGTAACTCCTAGTATTCCAAGAATCATGTCATTAATTAGAGATATTAAATTATCACTGCTAAAAAATGTATTTATATATTTACTTACTTCTATTATATTAGATAAAGAATCTATGCTCTTTTCTAGTCTTACGTTTTTCTCATTTAGTTCTTGTATATGTTGTTCTGAAAACTTCTGATATGTTTCATATTCTATCTTTAGCGATTTATACAGCTTCTCATAATCCTGCATTTGTCCCACCATCCTCTAATCATACGAACTCCATGATTATATAACAACTTAAATTTACCATTATTTTATACTTAATACAATTATACTACAAGTAATAAAATAATTGAATACAATTACTTCAAGCTGTTTGTAAATTTTACTATATCTTTAAATTGCATATGCCAGCATGTACACGCCACAAAAAATTATAATAAGGTTAATTATAATTAGTTCTTTTTATAACGATTTTTACTATATTCTTCATCTCTCTTCAATTACTAGGAAAATTTTCATGAATTGCATCTTTCAATTTAGGATAAACTAATATTACAAAATTAATTTTACGAGGAGACAAAATAATGAGATTTATACAATGGCTTTTAGGTGTATTTATATTTTTATTGATATGTACACTATTTATACAATTTGGTAATTCGGTATTAAATATTGTATTACTTATTTCACTAATTATATTTGGTATAAGATTTTTAATTCAAAAGTATACCAATCGTTATTAGTTTTTAAAAGTTCAACTTCTAACATTGGATTTTTATATACATATCAAAACTACTATCGTTATGTATATTTTATAAATTAATAAATCCTAAAATATACTTTAGGATTTATTAATTTAATTACTCTTAATTTATTTTCTAATAGTTATTTTCCCATGGCTTAGAACTTAAATAATCTATAAATTCATCTCTTAATTCATCTTTCTTTAAGGCAAATTCTATTGTTGCTTGCAAGAATCCAAGTTTATCTCCCACGTCATATCTTTTACCTTCAAAGTTATATGCATACATAGCCTCAGTTCCAATTAAAGTTTTCAATGCGTCTGTTAATTGAATCTCTCCACCTTTTCCTGGCTTAGTATTTTCTAATATATTAAATATTTCTGGTGTTATAATATATCTTCCAAGTATAGCAACATTACTTGGCGCTTCTTCGGTATTAGGCTTTTCAACTAAATCTTTTACCTTATAAACTCTATCTTCAACATGTATTCCATCTACTATACCGTACTTGGAAACATTTTCTTTAGCTACTGTTTGAACTCCTAGGATAGTAGTTTTATATTCGCTATAACAGTCTATTAATTGTTTTAAGCATGGTTTTTCGCTATCAACAATATCATCACCTAGTAAAACAGCAAATGGTTCATTTCCAACAAAAGTCTTTGCACAATGAATTGCATGACCTAATCCTCTTGGTTCCTTTTGTCTTATATAATGTATATCAACCATATCAGATATATCTCTTACTAATTCAAGTAATTCTGATTTTCCAGACTTCTCTAATTCTAATTCTAATTCTACTGATTTATCAAAATGATCTTCTATAGATTTTTTGTTTCTACCTGTAATGATTAAGATTTCTTCAATTCCAGAAGCGATTGCTTCTTCAACTATGTATTGAATTGTTGGTTTATCAACTACTGGAAGCATCTCCTTTGGTTGTGCCTTAGTTGCAGGTAAAAATCTTGTTCCAAGACCTGCGGCTGGTATAATAGCTTTTTTTACTTTCACGATATATCATCCTCTCATCTTATTATTGGTAATTTAAATATATTAAGCCATAATAAACAATTCTAATTAATTTTGCCCAACACATTTTTTAAGTATTCCTATTTTATATATACTTTTTACATATTTATGAAATAATAGTTTAAATGTATTCAACAACTTAATACATTTAAACTAAAATCTTTGCTAATTCTCTTTCATATCTAATGTTTTAAAATCTGTTAATGGAAATTTTACTGGCATTCCTGTTTTTCTTGATTTATATGCTGCAAGTATTATAGACATTGCCTTCTTACCTTCTTCTCCTGATACTAGTGGATCTCTATTTTCATTTATAGCATCTATTACATCCTTAAATAACGGTGTGTGACCTTCCCCATATACGTTGTCTATTTTAACATTTACAGACTTCTTAACCGCTTCTTCATCTTCGCCTTCAAATCTCCATGTTTCAAGCTCATTAACTGCAAGACCACCAATTGATACTGCTCCTGTTTCGCCAAATATACTTAATGTTTCTTCTAGATTTTTAGGATAAACACAAGCTGATCCCTCAACTATTCCAATAGCACCATTTTTGAATCTTATTATTACAGCCCCAAAATCTTCAGCTTCAATATCTCTTAGATAAGTATCACATTCAGCATAAACTCTTTCGATTTCTCCACCCATCATCCATTGAAGTAAATCTATATTATGTATACACTGATTCATAAGTGTACCACCATCTAATGCCCAAGTTCCTCTCCAAGGTGCTTGTTCATAATATCCCATATTCCTATTCCAAAGTATTCTAGCTGTACCATTAACTAATTTTCCAAACTTTTTGTCTTCTATAGCTTCTCTTAATTTCTGTATAGGCTTATTAAACCTATTTTGATGACAAACTCCAAGCTTAACATCGTTTTCTTTAGCCACCTTAATCATTTCATTAGCATCTTCAATGGACATAGCCATTGGCTTTTCTACTAATGCACTAGCCCCCTTTTTCATGCTATGAATAGCAATTTCAGCATGATAACCACTTTCTGTTGCTATTGTAACCACATCTATATCTTCTTTTTCTAACATTTCTTTATAATCTGTATAGACATGCACAGAATCTTCAGCTGCTCCAGTTTTTTCTATGTATTCAGATTTCTTTGCTTCCGCTTTTTCTAAAACCACATCACAAGTCGCTACAAGTTCCGCTTCTTCTACATTTTTAGCTAATGCTTCAACATGCTTATATGAGATTCTTCCGCAACCAATAATAGCAAATTTTAATTTTTTCATATTAATCTACCTCTCTCAAATTAAATACTTTTAGTCAAATTCAATAGTTCATAATTTCCTTTAAAGTTAGTTTTACCAATGCATTTAGAACAATATTTTAAATACATACGCTAAAATCAGAAGTTAAGACACTAATTTTAAATAATAGTATTTTAACTTCATTAGCTATCGAAACGATTTTCTTTGATTTTTTAATTTCGAATTCTGTCTGAGATAATTACAAATCTATATTTTTCTTTGATTAAATGCATTTTACTATTGTTTTAAGTATTATATAAATATCTAAAAATATATTATTTTTATTTATATATTCTAGATTTAATGCAAGTTTATCTGGCATAATTGTGTTTATGTAAAAATCATCAGGATTTTCTGCTTCTCCAAGTAAATCATTTTCATCTCTATATCTAATTGATGCCAAATCTGTTATCCCTGGTTTAACTTCTAAAACCCTTCTCTGTTCCTCATTATACATCTTTACATATCTAGGAACTTCTGGTCTCGGCCCTACTAGGCTCATGTCCCCTTTAAATACATTTATTAATTGTGGAAGTTCATCAAGTTTATATTTTCTTAAGAAAGCACCTATTTTAGTAATTCTGCTATCATTCCCTACAGTAATTTGTCTTCCTAACTTTTCCGCATCCACAACCATAGTTCTAAACTTTAAAATCTCAAATTCTTTATTTTTTTCACCAATTCTTATTTGTTTAAAAAATACAGGTCCATCAGAATCTGTTTTTATCCTAATGGCAATAACTATCAAAATCGGACTTAAAACTATAAGTCCTAAAGTAGAACATATCAAATCAAATATTCTTTTAACTACTTTATTGAATGTATTCATCTATTTACTCCTAATTCATTTATTTCAGAACATATAATATTATATTAACTATTTTACAACTTTTTAGTCAATTCAGCTCATATTATTGAATTTCTTCATAAATTTTTAAGTTATTTTAGTGCATCTAAAAATTTCTCTGCAAGCCCGCGATAAGTATGATTTTCCAACACATAATCCTTACCATTTTGGCCCAAGTTATTTTTTTCATCTTCGCTTAAGTTTCTAATATCCATAACTGCTTTCACAACAGCATCTGGATCTTCTGCTGGTACCGTAATACCACAATTCGAATCCTTCACTGGATCATTCGAAGCCTCAACTGCATATATTACTGGTCTTGCTGCCATCATATAGTCAAATAATTTATTTGGACTTACGCCATAATTAAATAAATTTTGCTTTTTTAGTCCTATATAACATATGTCTAATAATCTTAGTACATTATCCATATTATCTTTAAGTACAGGATCTAGAAATTCAACATTCGTTACATTACTAGTTTTAGCATATTGTATTAATTCATTTTTCACGTTTCCATTTCCAACTAATACATACTTTATTTTTTCATCTGTAGTTTTCTTTGCAGCATCAATCATCGTATCTAATACATTAGCTGGCGAGTGATTTCCTGTATATCCAACTAAGAAATAACCTTCATCTTTTAGTTCTTGTAATCTTTCAATAGTTTTTTCCATAGGAGCATTTTTTTTCTCTCCAACAATTATTCCATTTGGAACATGAACATAATTATCCGCACTAAATCCCCTATCTTTCATATGACTATCTGCATTAGGTAAAATTGAAATAATTTTATCACAATTTTTAAAAGCAAAATCCTCTGCTCTTTGAAGCATAACTATAGCTGGATTATTCTTAGAATACCCTCCTATTTCCATTGGCGTTAAAGGCCATAAGTCATGTATCTCAAAAAACAGTTTAGCATTACTCCTCTTTGCAATCCTATGAGCTGGATATATATCTAAAGGATAAGTCGAAGATGCTATTACTGCATCTGGTCTATATTTATCGGCAAGTTTCTTATAATTCATTCTCAATTTGAACATGAATGTTGATATATTTTTAATTCTTCCAACTCCATTCCCCTGATATTCTGGAGTTTTAACCCATACATATGTAATTCCATCTATAATTTCTTCTTCGAAATCCTCTTTTATTTGTGGGTTTTTCTTTCGTAAATGTGAAAAATCAGCACCAAGTATGATTACTTTATGTCCCATATCAACCCATTCTCGCCCCATATAATAAGGTCTAAATTCCATTCCATGATAATCAGACCCTGCGTAATGATTTATAAGTAAGATATTCATCTTAATTGCTCCTTTTTTGCATTATAATGTTAATTAACGCTATAGATTATAACATAAGTGAAGCTCAAAATCTATGATTTTGCTATGTGAACTTACTCAGCGAGCGTATGTGAGTCGAGTTTCCTCTGAAAAATATCTTAAGAATTGCCCAAAATACTCTTTTCATACTCTCTACCACAATTATCTATTTTATGATTTTGCTAGTCAAACTTATCCAGCGAACGAAGGTGAGTCTGGAAAGTGAATGCTAAAATCTAACCTATCCGCAATCATCTTAGATAAACTTTCTGCCGCATTCTTCTTAGATAATCTATAATTAATATATACCAAAAAGTTCTGATAAAAATAAATCAGAACTTTTTAATTGATTTTATTGGACTGCTCTAATTCCATGTGCAAATTTTCTAAAATTACTATCTGCACAAAAATTTTCAGTCCAAAGTGAACGGCATCTATCACGGAATTTTTGTTTTTCTTCCTCTGATATTTCCGCCATATATTTAATTTTATTTCCAAGCTCCTCAGGATCGAAATCTTTATCCAATAACAATCCAGTTTCGCCCTCTTTAACAATCTCAGCCGTACCGCCTACATTAGTCGCAATTGTTGGAATTGAAAAAGAACATGCTTCCATGATACTAACCGGTAATCCTTCTGAACTACTTGTGTTTATGAACAAATCGACTGATTCATTTTTATAATATTCCATTAACTCGGAATTTTTAACACTCCCAGGAAAATTTGTCTCCATAAAATCAAGATTTTCTCTTGCATACTCCTTAATTTGATCCAAACCATCTCCTGCTCCAAAATGTGTCCATTTTAGATTTAATCCCGAATCTTTCAATGTTGCCAGTGACTTTGCCAATAAATCTATACGCTTTACTGGTGAAACATGGCAGCAACTCACAATTCTATATGTTAAGTCTTTTGATCCTTGAGAAGTTCCATAATCTTTTGTCCCAAGATATGCAGTTTTAATTTTATCTGAGTAATCTGGATAAAGCTTCTTTAGATAATTACTTCCATCGTCAGAACATGGATATACCGCGTCTAAATTTCTTAGGAAATAATATCTAAGTGGTATATAATTCATCGAGTTTTCATTAGCATAAAGATCATATCTATGTGTTCTACTTACTACTCTTGTAATCTTTTTACCATAAAGTTCTTTAAGTTTTATTGCCACAAAAGCAATATCATATAACCAATAACTATATAAAGTTATCCCGCTATACTCATCCATATTATATTTTTTAATGATTTCCAAAACTTCTTTTAAAACACTGTTTGCTTTTGCCGTAAAATATGTTAAATAAGCTTTCTTTTTTATGGAACCACTAATAGCATTGCGTTCTTCTTTATCTACACATCCATTATAATTATAAAATGGAAATAGCTTCACAGCACTAATAGGTAAACTATGCTTTATTTTTGAAGCCTTAATTTTATGTACTTCAAAGTTACTAGGAATACTTCTTGTTTGTACCGCATCATCAGCTACACTAGTTGCTATCACTATTACTTTTTCAAAAGCTTCAGAAAGCATTTTTATTTCGCCTTCTATAAATTCTTCTCCTTTATCAAAAGGAAAAACTTTAGTTAAAAGTACTAAACAGTTTTTCATCTTTTTCCCTCCAGAGTTATAATCAGTATAAGAATAACATATGAAATACTTCATTTCAACAATATGAATATAAGCTTTTACTTTATAATATCACCCATATTATTTCATTTATGAATTTTATATGATAAAATAACGTTATCTGATGTCTAGCCTCTATAGCACTTACTCTTTATGAGAGAGCCTTCTTTCAAAAGTCAGCTGAGTGATTATATAGCAATAAGCCAAGTACTCACAGGGAGATGGCGAAGGACAGAACATAAAAACTCTAAATCGAAATCTTATGTTTCTAAAATGTAAACTTTAGGAATTCGCTTTTGAGTGGTTCGCTTAGACGAGTTACACTAAATCAATTTTTAATTCTGCGTAAGTGTAATATCATTCGCATACACCTAGACATTGTGGTGATTATTTTTTATAAGTTTAACTAATATTCAGGTTGAGATAATTCTAATCTCAAATAAACTTCACTTTATATTTATTTATACGTAAATATAAATAATTTACAAATAAATACCTAAAATTTAAGGAGGCCTATTATATGAAAGTATTAACTGTTATAGGTGCAAGACCACAGTTCATTAAAGCCGCGACAGTATCTAATAAAATTAGAAGAAATGGAAACAGTGAGATTTTAGTACACACAGGACAGCATTATGATAATAATATGTCTGACATATTCTTTGAAGAGCTTGGAATTCCAAAGCCAGATTATAATTTAAACATTGGTTCATCTAATCATGGACATCAAACTGGCAGCATGTTAATATCTCTTGAAGAAATATACTTAAAAGAAAAGCCAGATATGGTTTTAGTTTATGGAGATACAAATTCAACTCTTGCAGGTAGCCTATGTGCAAGCAAATTATTAATTCCTGTAGCGCACGTTGAAGCTGGTCTTAGAAGTTTCAATAAGGCTATGCCTGAAGAGCAAAATAGAATATTAACAGACCATATATCCGATTTACTTTTCACACCTACTTTAACTGCTTTAAATAACTTAAAGGATGAAAATATTACAAAAGGTGTTCATAATGTCGGTGATGTAATGTATGATGCAATAAATCTCTTTAAAGAAAGAGCTAAAGATATATCAACAATACTTAACAAACTTGATTTAGCACCAAATAGTTATATACTTTCAACAATACATCGTGCTGAAAACACTAACAGTATTGAAAGATTATCTTCAATCATTACCGCTTTAAATAACTCTGGCAAGAGAATCATACTTCCACTACATCCTAGAACGAAGAAATTTATTGAAACGTATGATTTGCATGTTGGAGAAAATATAAGAATTATTGATCCTGTAGGATATTTAGATATGATTTCTCTTCAGGAAAATTCTCAAAAGATAGTTACAGATAGTGGCGGAGTTCAAAAAGAAGCATACTTCCTAAAGAAACCATGTATAACTATGAGAGATGAAACTGAATGGGTTGAAACCGTAACTAACGGTTGGAACGTTATAGTTGGAAGCAATTCTGATAAGATAATGGATGCTATAGAAAACTTCAATCCAACAGGTACTCCTGCTTCTGCATTTGGAAATGGAGACAGTTCTTCAATAATTACAGAAATTATTGAGAAATATTTAGGATAAGTGTAAATAAACATATTCTAAACATTTGAAATATAAAACTTTAACAACTCAAAATAATCAAATAAAAAATGGAAGGCATTCCTTCCATTTTTTATTTGATAATATATTAATATCTGAATTATGCTATATTTTAACTTATAAATACTCGTGTTCTCTATTATCCTATTCTATATTCCTTCATTGAAGATGATGATGTTGGTCTATACTCATCACTTTCCTTTTTGTAAACTTGTATACACGCTACTGCAAACCCCATAAGCATCCAATATGAAAATACATACGTTATGGAACTAGGCCCAAAACTTGCTGGTGCAAACGCTATAAGCCCAGTTGCAGCTGCAAAGCACATGGCACTTTTTTTCTTTATCCCAATAATTATATTTTGAACCAATAAATATAAATAGTATATACCATAAATCGCTAACCCTGGTAATCCAAAATCACCAAGTATCTCTATTGGATAGCAATGTGGACTATATATATTTCCCGTATTTCCTTGATCCTTAATATATTGTTCAACATTTCCTACTCCATAGCCTAGATAATGTTTCTCTTTTATTGTTCCTCTTAATACATCGCTTACTATTGTCCATCTAACATTAAGAGATCCATCTCCGCCTTCTTGAATTTCTTGCTCCCCTAGAGCATCAAGCTTATCTGCAAGACCATTTTTCTTCTGCTCCTGACCAGATTCTGTTTGTGCAATATTCATTATCATATAACTATATTTAAAGGCCAGAAAAAGAGAAATCACTAAAATTAATGGGCATACTATCCCCTTCAATCCTATCCTTTTTATATTTATAATTGAGTAAATCAAATAAACTACAACTCCAAATATAGCTGCTGCAAAACCTGTTCTTGATGTTATTATTGAAATTAGCGAAAAAGCAATAATTGAAGCAATTATACAAACTATCTTGAAAAACATATTCTCAACTTTGTATATTGCATAAAACCCAATTGGTAACAACATTGCAAGTGTAGCAGATAAATTATTTGGATTAAATGAAAATACTATTGGTCTTGCATTTATTAGATTTTGTTGATCTTTTGGCAAGAACTCAATAAATGCGTCAGCGTAATGTTTAACTGGCAATTGTCTTCCAAGAATAACTTCTATAAAACCAATTAATACGATAAGTAAAAGTAGCGACAATAATATAGCAATTGTTTTTTTAATTCTTTCCCTATTAATGTTATATACCATCATATTTACAATAAACGCAAACATCATCAAGTAGATAGCTATATACTTTATTGACAGGCTTTTGTTTAACGACCATATTATACTAACACACATATATATAAACCAAAGTACATATATTGCTAATACTTTTCTATCCAAGTCCATTAAAATCTGTCTGTCTTTAAATATTCTAAACAATGACATAAGTGTAAATATTCCCAAAACTATATGAAATAAATATACACTTTGCACTCTTGGTACATACAATGTATAGTCATAAAATGCAGAAATTAAAAGTAGTGTATAGAACATATTATATAAATCTTTATCTTTAAGAATAAAAACTACTAATATTACTACTGTCAATATGTACATTATAGATACTATATAACTTCCATTTGCTATTCCTAAAAATCCACTAATAGCAAATATAATAGCTAAAAATATATTTCTAATTACATCTTCTCTCGTCATTATTACTCCTTATCTGCATTTTCTGCAGCCACTTCATCTTCGTTTTTATAATGATATGTTGGAACTATCTTTTGCATTTGATGCTTAATCTCTGATATATCGCTAAGCTCCAATAACTTTTGTAATTGCTCCAGCTTAATTGTTAAGCTATTCATATCTTCAAATGTTGGTTTACCTACATATATTTTATTGTGAACCGTATTTTCTAATCCTTCTTCACTCATTAAAAGTTCTTCGTATAGCTTTTCTCCTGGTCTAAGACCTGTAACTACAATTTTTATATCTCTATTGGGTTCAAGCCCTGAAAGCCTTATTAAATCACATGCCAAGTCATAAATTTTAACTGGTTTTCCCATATCTAATACAAAAACTTCTCCGCCTCTTGCAAAAGCACCGGCTTGAAGCACTAACTGCGCAGCTTCTGGAATTAGCATAAAGTATCTAATAATCTTTTTATGAGTTACAGTTACAGGGCCACCATTAGCAATTTGTCTTTTGAACAATGGTATTACTGATCCATTACTTCCAAGCACATTTCCAAATCTAACCGCAACAAATTCTGTCCTAGACTGCTTATCCATGGCTTGAATGATCATTTCACATAATCTTTTTGTTGCTCCCATAATATTAGTTGGGTTAACAGCTTTATCTGTTGAAATCATAACGAATCTTTCTACGTTAGCCTCACTTGCTTCTAATGCTAAATTCAAAGTTCCAAAAACATTGTTTTTTATAGCCTCTTTAGGACTATCTTCCATTAAAGGCACATGCTTATGTGCTGCTGCATGGAATACCACATTTACTCTATATTTTGTAAATATTTCATGAAGTCTCTTTCTATCCCTAACTGAACCTATTAATACAGTAAGATTCATGTCTGGAAACTCTTCTCTAAGTTCATTTTGTATATCATATACATTGTTTTCATAAATATCAAATATTATAAGTCTTTTAGGATTATATACAGAAATTTGTCTGCAAAGTTCCGAACCTATTGATCCTCCCCCTCCAGTTACTAATATAGTCTTTCCTTCTATATAATCTGAAATCCCTTTATTATCAAGTTGAATAGGATCTCTTCCAAGCAAATCTTCTAAATCAACATCTTTTATTCTACTAACTGTAGCGTCTCCACTTAGTATTTCGTACATTCCAGGTATTATTTGAAGTTTACAATTTGTATTCTTACAAATTTCAATTATTTCTGCCTTATTTTTCGCATCAAGAGATGGAATCGCAATTAATATTAAATCTATTTCCTGATCTCCAACTATATAAGGTATATCGTATCTGTTTCCTTCTATTTTTACACCTGATATTCTTTTTCCAAGCTTACTTTTATCATCATCTATAAGAACTATCGGATTATACTTTAGTTCTCTTCTTGCCATCATTTCATTAATAAGCATAGTTCCAGCAGAGCCGGCCCCGACTATCATTACTCTTCTTTGGTCTGATGAGTATTTAAATGGTATGTACAAAAGAGTTCTTCTATATACCCTATACAATATTCTATATCCTAATACAAAGAAAATACTTAAAAGTATTCCGACAACCGAAACATTTAACGGAATTGTATTACCTAGAATTCTAGTATACCCTATTGATATTATTCCTGCTAAAATATTTCCACCAACACCTAACAAAAACTCGTCAGTACCAGTTAAATGCCATAGACTTTCATACATTTTAAACAAGTAAAAACATACTAAATAAATTAAACTTAACGCTATACAATCATGAGTGTATATTTTCGCAATTAATGTAAAATCTCCACTATTGGTTATATTTATTGAGAAAAGATATGCCATATTAACCATAAACATATCGATTATCATAACTATAAAAGTCTTCCAATTCTTCACTATACTTCCCCTCCTACTTCAGAGATTCTCACTAAAATGTCCTAATTTAAACTATTATCTTACTTTATCTAAAACTTTTATTAACAATTTAGGACAAGACAGCATTCCCTTACATTGAATAGAATATCTAATATTATTCTTATCCAACTTTTGCATTTTATAATTCTTTAAATATTTTCTTACATCCTCTTTATTTAAAAACTTAAAAAGTTCCTCATGGAAATTTGAATCCTTACCTAATACCGAAAAAACATGTGATATTGAATAAGGTATCTTAAATTCAACTAAAAAACTTTTTATCTTCTTTAAGCTTTCATCACCTTTTATATCATTTAATAGGTCAATATATGAATAATAGCAATCCAAATGCTTCAATGATACATTTTGAGTCACAGAATTTCCCCATATAACATAAAAAGCCAATACTTCATTTACGCTTATAACTTTTTTTGCATATAACAATGCCTTTACAACAAAGACCATATCTTCTCCATATTTTCTTTTAGTATCAAATAAAAGATTATTATCTTGTATAATGGAAGATTTATATATAGCACTTCTCATTCCTATTGTTATATCATCTTTTAACTGCATAAGAGCAGCTTCTTTTCCGCTAATGAACTCATTTAAATAGTTAGTTCTATTTTGGACTAGTACATTTCCTTTAGCGTCAACCTCACTATAATCACAAAAAACTATCTCACATTTACTTTCTTCGGCTTTTTCATACATACGCTCAACAAATTTATGATCAATATAATCATCTGAATCTAAAAAAGTTATATACTCTCCACTAGCTTCTTTTATTCCTCTGTTTCTTGCCGCACTAACACCCGAATTTTTTTGAGTTATGATTTTATAATTTATACTTGAATTTTCAAGTAATCCTCTTGCTATATCGATACTTTTATCCTTCGATCCATCATCTATAAGTAAAAGTTCAAAATCTTTGCAAGTTTGATTCATAACAGATTTAATACTTCTTTCAATACATTCTTCTACATTATAAACAGGAGTAATGATAGATACTTTTACCAAAACTATTCGCTCCTTTTATTTAATTATATTCAGAAAACAATAAGTCAGCATACTGGCCTATTTAATGCCATAACTTACTATAATATTGGACTAATAGACATTATGAACATATATATTCTTTTGTTTTAAAGAATATATATGTTAAAATTATCATTTTTCACATCAATTGTGGATATCCCAATAACAAACTATACTTAGCCCATGAAATATATTCCAACCAGAGATGAGTGATATACTTTTATATTTAAATACTGTACCGTCAAATAACTTTAAACTTTTCAACACTACTTGAATTATACTAGTATTGATGCCCATATGCAATATTAAGCCATTTTCTTAAGTAAATTTTCATTTTCATTCATTATAGCTAAGTAAAAATACTCTCATTTAGAGAAATAGTTTTACTACTATAAATAAATCTACATTCTTTTATAATTAAAACGAACATGCCTATTGGGCATTTTTTAACTTTTTAATTATTCTGGCATGCCACACTCTGTCTTCTTCTTTCGGAAGTGTCATATAATCTCCATACAATTGTGTTAAAACAGCATCATAATTCCTAGGCGCATTAAAATAATCTCCTTCGAATTCAACTTTTATTAAATCAAAAAAGTCCTCTTTTTTATATATGTACTGACTCCATACTGTATCCAACCCATATCCCATATATTCTGAATTTTTATCATTCCATTTAACTAAAAGATCAAATAACTTTTGTCTTCTTTTTGTTGTAAAAATGCTTGATACAATATTATAAACAAAATATGTAATTTTATTTTTTAATGTAAGCTTTTCAGGTTTTTCTCTAATTCTTATGAAACTTCTTAATACAAAATTGCTTATTTTTCTTTGAATATTGTATACCCATCTTTTTTTAGGAAGACTATCATAAGGTATAATATCTATAAATAAACCATTATGCATCTTTTCATTTTCTGCAATCTTATCTTCAATAAAAAGTGTATTATTATATCTTATTTTGCATGGAACTTGATAGATATCATAATTAGGATCATTGTCGTGAGTCTGCAAAAACAAATGATCAGGTAATTCATTTTTAACTACACTTAAAAATTTATTATAATCTTCTCTAAGCATTCCAATATCAATATCGTCATCCCATGGTATAAATCCTTTATGTCTAACCGCTCCTATAAGCGTTCCAGCATCTAAAAAATATCTAATATTATACTTGTCACAAATTTTTTTCACATCTTTTAAAATGCTTGCCATTATTAACTGCGCATCTCTTAGCCCTAAGTCTTCATAATTTGAATAATTAGTATTATTGTTCATCTTTTTCTCCTTTAATACATATCTACCTTTTATTATATCAATGTAGTCATAAAACTCAATAATACATATTAAATATTGACTTTTAATTTTCTATTACAATACCTGCTACAGATTATTAATTCTAAATTATGCCTTAATATGTTATAATTTATTACAGCTTAACCATCTATAGAGCAAATTTTAACCTTAGTAAAAGATTGGAGAATATATTATGGAAAATACTAAAGATTTAATTAGTGTTATTGTGCCTGTTTATAATGTTGAGAAATATTTACCTCAATGTATAGATAGCATTTTAAATCAAACTGAAAAGAATCTTGAAATTATTTTAGTTGATGATGGTTCATTGGATAATTCCGGAAAGATATGTGATGAATTCTCTAAAAAGGATGATAGAATAGTTGTTATACATAAGAAAAATAATGGTCTAAGTTCTGCTAGAAATGCTGGTCTTGAGATAGCTAAAGGAAACTATATTGGCTTCGTAGATAGCGATGACTGGTTAGATAAAAGTATGTATGAAATTTTGTTAAAATTATTGAAAGAAAATAATTCTGATATTTCATGTTGCGATTTTTTTAAAACAGCTAATAGCGATGGCTCAATACCTCATATTGATAATGAGATCATTAACTCTTACAATAATATCGAAAGCCTAAATAACTTCTATAATGACTTATATACACAAACAGTAGTAGCTTGGAATAA
The DNA here is from genome assembly GCF_022320765.1 of Clostridium sp. YIM B02569. NCBI lineage: Bacteria > Bacillati > Bacillota > Clostridia > Eubacteriales > Clostridiaceae > Clostridium > Clostridium sp. YIM B02569. The sequence continues at coordinate 39,606 of NZ_JAKJJX010000036.1, forward strand.
ACTCTATAAACGAGAACTCTTTAAAGATATTTCTTATCCTGTAGGCAAAATTCATGAAGATGAAGGCACTACATATAAATTATATTATAAAGCTAATAAAATTACTTATACTAATATGCCTTTATACTACTACAGAATCACCCCTAACAGTATAACTACAAGTAAGTTTAATAAAAAAAGGTTAGATATAATAGATGTTTACGATGAAAAAGTTAAGTTCATTAAAAATATAAATAATGAAGAAATATATTCAAAAACATTAAAATGGTATTTATTTAAGCTTATAAATTGTTATTTTGAATGTTCTAATAATATTGAAAATAATACTGAATATTTAACCTTGATTAACCATAAGGTATCAGAAACATATAAATCTTATATTCAAAGCAATAAAAAACAGCTTCACTGGATAATTTTATTTTCTATATTTAAAATCAATCCTAAATTATATAAAAAGCTATTGAGAAGTTAAAAGATAACAATATAATTATGTTATTTATATTTTGTTTTGTTCAATGATTATTAGAGAAAATAACAAGTCTAAAATGCCTTGTGTATTTTGCGTCATACACGGAAAGATATCTATCTCATAGAGAACTATTAGCTTAGTCTCCGTACTAAACATAATGCAAAATCCACTAACATATTGACTTGTTATTTTTCTATTACCTCTAAAAATTTTTTCTTGATTTTACATAATGCGGAATAAATCCCGAGACTTGGCTTAAAATTTGCTTGATTATATGCTATAATATTTTGTATTGAATTTAAGGAGTGTTAAAAGATAATGATGACAAAATATTTTAAAAGTTTTATACTATTCTTTCTAATCTGTTTATCTTTTCATCTTTTTACAGAAACAATAGTATATGCTGAACAGCAAACAAATGAAATTTCACAAAAAACAAATGAATCAACTTTACATAATTCAACAAACGAAGATTCTTCAAAAAATACTAACAAAGATATCAGTACAAGCGTTTCAAGTAACGAATCAGAAAAAGATTCAAAAAAAGACACAGATAATAATAATAATAATAACAACGCAACTGCTGTACCGAATAAGCAAGAAGAAGTATCTATTCCATATGGATGGAAAACTATTGATTCTAAAAAATACTATATAGTTAGTGATAAAGTCCTCGAAAAAACTGGATGGTTCATGGAGAAAGATGTTAATCCTGATATAACTTCTAAAGATAAAGGCTATGATGATAAATATTATCTAGATAGTGATTTTTCAGTAGTAATTGGCTGGAAGGAAATAGACGGAACCTGGTATTACTTCAATAAAGATGGAATACTGCAAACTGGATGGGTTTATGATAATAATATCTACTATACAGATAAGAACGGTGCTATGGAAACTGGATGGCAAAAAATCAATGGGGATACTTATTATTTTGATCAATACGGTCACATGGCTACTCATAAAACATTAATAGATGATAATTGGTATTTCTTTAGCGATGATGGGCAACTTCAAAAAGGCCTTTACTATTATAAAAATAAAGAATATTATTCTGATGACAAAGGAATAATGGTTGTAAATACTTGGGTTGATTCTAGAAATCACAAATATTACATAAAATCCGATGGTTCTGTTGCGACTGGAAAGCTTTATTTAAACGGAACTATGGAAGATTTTAATTCAAATGGTTACTACCAAGGTTCAGATAAAAACGATAAAGATTATCTATTTGTACGTCATTTAAATGTAGGTAATGCTGACTGTGCATTTATAAGATTACCTAGTGGAGAGACCGTTTTAATAGATACTGGTGATACAACAACTAGTAGTACATTAATAGATTTCTTAAATAGCCAGAACTTAAAGAAAGATTTCTTCCAATCTACTACTAGTAGTAGTGTACAAGCTGTTGAATCTAACACTAGCAAGACTTCTAATGGAAAAGGAGTTGTAGATTACGTAGTGCTTACACATCCTCACTCAGATCACATTGGTGGAGTGATTGATTTGCTTAAAAACTTTAATGTCGGAAAAATATTAGTTCCAAAATACTTTGAAATGAAAGATTTTGCAAGTATGAATGATACTACTTCTAGTGCCAGTGAAAAAGAAATTATGAAACATGATTACGAAGTATATACAGCAACAATGAATGCTATAAAGAAAAGCGGAGTACCTTTAGTTACAGCTGAACCAAAATCATATATTGATAGCGAAAATATTTTACAATTTGTTCATGCTGATAAGGATTATCCAAGCTTTGAAGCATCCAACCCTTACCAAGAATACACATTGCTAAACAATAACTCTGCACTTGTTTATTTGAATTATCATGATCTTCAAGAATTATTTGCTGCAGATATTGAATGGGGCGCAGAAAACGACTTTGTTAGTAGAAAAGCCTTAGATGGAAAAGAAGTTGATGTATTAAAGATTCCTCATCATGGAAATCCAACATCTTCATCGTATCCATTTATCGGATATGTTAACCCAATTGTAGGAATAATTTCTAGAGCTAAAGAATCTATTAGCACTACTAATGAATCTTACAATGTTCTAACTACATGTGGTGTTAACATATTTGAGACAAGCAGTGATCCTGCTGGAATTTCAGTATACTCTACTAAAGATAATTGGAATGTGGAACCAGCAAATAGTAAATATTAATATTAACTCAAATTTAAAAAAAGCTTATCATTTGTACTTTTTTACAAATGATAAGCTTAAATCTAATTACCTAAAGTTTTAATCTTTCCTTGTCATAATAATATTATTTAGTAATTCTTATGCCTGAATATTATCACCATGTTGAGCTGCCAATTCATTTTTTAAGTTTATACTATCTTGTCTCTTAAAGAATGGAAGGTAAACGAAGAATGACATCACTAATACTAATAACTGTAATATTGCTGTTCTAACTCCACCTGTCAAAAGTCCTGATATTGGTGCCGGAGTTGTCCACGGAACCATTACCCCGCCAAATGGTGGAACTATTCCTGTTAATATTGCAAAATAAAGTATTGTTCCTGATAGCATTGGAGTAATTATAAATGGAATTGCCATAAATGGATTCATTACTATTGGTGTTCCAAATGTAATTGGCTCATTTATATTAAATATCCCTGGTACTATTGCGAGTTTTCCTAATTGTTTGCATTGTGCCGATTTTGCAAAAAATAACATACATATTACTAAACCTATTGTCATACCAGATCCTGTTACTGTCATAAATTGATCAAGAAATTGCTGTGTTACTATATGAGCTCCATTTGCTATTGATAATTCTTTTCCGCTTGTAACTATAGCTGCATTGTCTAAAGTATTTGATTGTAATATTCCTGACATTACACCGCTTACTATTGTTGCTCCATGAACACCAAACCACCATAAGAATGGAATTAAAAATCCCATGACTAAAACTCCACCTAATGAGTCTGTCATACCTTGTAATGGTGTTTGAAGTACTTTATATATCCATTCAATAAATGTTGTTTGTAATCCCCATTTAAATATCATATAAACTATTGTTGCTCCAAGCACTATAACTGCTGCTGGTATTAATGCTGCAAACGAATTCACAACTCCCTGTGGTACGCCATCAGGCATCTTTATTGTAATCTTATTTGCCATAAACCATGAGTAAACTGCTCCAACTATTAATCCTATTATAATTGCGGTAACCATTCCCTTTCCACCACACCATGCTGTTGGTATGACATCACCTACTGTTTCTCCGCTCTTAGTAGTTACTGAAGAGCTAGTTGTTAATATAAATACTACAAATGATATTATTCCTGCTGATAAAGGTTCATGACCTTCATTTTTAGCATAAGTGTATGCTATTCCTATTGTTGCAACAAGTGCTATCATGTTAAATGTTGCTCCATTTGCTTTAAACAGTGGATCAGTCCATCCTGCACCTAATGTAACATTTAGCCAATCATTTAACGGTTGGTATGGCAATTGAGCTAGCAATAAAAATACCGATCCTACCAAAGTTAATGGTAAAGTGAATAAAATACCGTCTTTTAATGCAACAACTCCCTTTAAACCAACAAACTTCATAACTATTGGCAATACTTTTTCGTTTAAAGTTGTCCCAGATGATGACATAATAATTCCTCCTTAAAAATTAGTAAATATAAATTAACAAGGTTTATTAGATAATTTATAAAAAATGATATTGTAAAAACTTTTTAACTATTTTCCTGCTAACTTCAAGGCAAAGTCTAAAACTTTTTGCCCATTCATCATTCCATAGTCAACCATTGGTATAACATCCACAGGTATTCCTTTAGGTTCACATATCTTTTTTGCTTTGTTCAATGTATATCCAACTTGTGGACCCAATAATGCAACATCAACTCCCTCTATATTTTTATCCATCTGGCTTTCTGGAAAAGCTTCAATATCTACATCTATCCCCTTATTCTTAGCTGCCTCCTTCATTTTGTTTACTAAAAGACTTGTTGACATTCCTGCTGCGCAAAATAATCTAATTATTACCATGGTTCATTCCTCCTGAAATATAAATTTATTTATATAAACTTTTAATAAGTATCCTCATAAAATTTTAATCTATTTGTTAATTATTTAACCAACGTATTTACAACTTTTCTTAGTTCGATTATTTGTTCAATTAAGTTTTTCTCTGTTATTGCTGTCATTAGATGATCTTGTGCATGCACAAACAAAACTGACATATCAATCTTTTCACCATTTGCTTCTTTATGAAGGAACATTGTTTGCCCATCATGTGCTTTTGCTAATGCATCATTCGCTAATTGCATTTCCTTATCAGCTTCTTCGTATTTTCCTTCATTTACATTGTTAAGTGCCATATACGCATGATTTTTACAATCTCCAGCGTTTATTATAATGTTCATGATTGCCATTTCTAACTCTTCCACTCTACACTCCCCCATTCAACGTCTTTTAGAATATTTTTCCTTTTATCCTATTGCATAGCATAAATTGTGCCAAACACTATTCTGCTTTTTAGTAGACATTATTTTAAATATATTGATATTATCTATATTAATCCTAATCCCGGATTTATAAAACGTTTACAAAATTTTTATGTATCCAAATTGTCATTAATCTTTTATATGTTTACTTAATATAATCAATATCTAATATAAGAGTTTGATTATTCTTATTAGCGTTTTGGTAATATTGCCCAGTGTTTAGATGAAAGTATATAATTGTGATTAGTGTTTGAACACTTCCAAGAACTGTTTAATCACTAAATTTATTTTAATCATTAAAAAATAATTTCTACAACTAGAAATAAAGCAAATTACATAGGAATAATAAAAAGCATCTTCTTAACTATAAGAAAATGCTTTTTATTCACAATATAAATAATTAAATTATATCTAATTTTTATTGTACACTAACTCCAAAATATAATACTTTTCCAAGTTCAGTATCTTTTATTGATTGTTTTGCAATTGCAGCCGCATTTTGTTGATCACTAAGGCTACACTCAAAAAGTATCTTAATTCCTTCTTTTCTAACAAATTTAAATACTTTCTCATTCTCAACTTCAATATTTTCTACTATATTTATTATATCGTCTTGTCTTAATGCACAGTTTATTAATATCATCTTTCTACCTCACTCCTATTTAATCTTTTGAAAAAAACAACTTTATCTTAATTTGATTTTTAATAATTCTTTATTATACTTTGATTATTAACATATTATATCATTTATTTTTCAGAATTATACTGAGTAAACTCTAACATTTCAATTATTTTCTCATTGAGCTTCTGCTATTGCAGAAATCATAATTTCAATAATTAGAAATGTTAGAGTTTTTAAATTTATTTTAAATTGTTAATAATAGGGCTAATTAATCGTATTTACGCTTGAGCACTATTTTCGTGTTTTTGTGCTGCTAATTCATCAGCATATGACATAGCATCAACTTTCTTAAAGAATGGGAAGTATATTGCCATTCCAATAAGTAGGAATACTAATTGAGCTATAGCATAACTAGGACCACCAATTATTAATCCTGAGAATACAGCTGGAACTGTCCAAGGTGGTAATGCTCCACCCATTGGTGCAAGTATACCTGTTGCAATTGCTAAATAAAGTAATATTGCATTTACTACTGGAGTAAGTATAAATGGTACACCCATTATTGGGTTCATTACTACTGGAGTACCAAATAATACTGGTTCATTAATATTAAACAAGTTAGCTGGAAGTGCTAATCTACCTAATTGTTTATATTGAGCAGATTTTGCAAGTACTAATAATAATATAGTAAATCCAAGTGTTTGACCACTACCTGCCAAGTTAATAAAGTTATCATAGAATTGTTGAGTTACTATATGAGCTCCGTGAGCAAGATCTAAAGTCCCTGCTTCTTGTAATTTAGCATTAGCTGCAGTATTAGCAGTTAATAAAGCACCTACCATACCTGATACTGTCATACCTCCATGAATTCCGAAGAACCATAAGAATGGAACAGCAAAAGCAATAAGTATAGCTCCTGGAAGTGAATCTGATGCAGCTTGTAATGGTGTTTGAACAACTTTATATATAATTTCTACAAAAGAAGTATTGAATCCAAACTTACATACCGCATATACAACAGTTGCACCTATAAATATAACTGTAGCTGGAATTAATGCTGAGAATGCATTAACAACACCTTGAGGTACACCTTCTGGCATCTTGATTGTAATGTTTTTCTTTACCATTGCACAATAAACAAATGAAACAACTAAACTTACAATAATTGCAGTAATCATGCCTGATCCACCAGTCCAGTCTTGTGGAATAACTCCACCAACTTGAATTGGAGTTGCATCAGGTGTAGCTTTGAACATAACAAAATCATTTGTTACAGTTAAGAATACACTTAAAGCAATTACTGCTGGTGAAAAAGGTTCAAGACCTTCATTTTTACAGTATACATAAGTCATCCCTATAACAGCTACCACTGCCATAATACCCATTGTTGAATGCTGTAATTTAAATAATGGATCATTCCAACCTGGTCCAAAAGCGCTAGTCATACCATCTGTAAATGCTTTTACTGGAAAGCAAGCAATTAATAAGAATATAGATCCAACGATATTTAATGGTAAAGTAAATAACATACCATCTTTTAATGCTTGAACACCTTTAAGATTAACGAATTTCATTACCGCTGGCACTACTTTTTCGTTCAGTGTTTGATTGAGTGACATAATAAATTTCCCCCTTATAACTAAATTGTGATTATAATATGAATAATTACAAATAAAAATTTGCTATTATTACTTATAAACCTACATATTTATTTTGTTTTCTTATAATTGTTGTTAAAGGTTTTCTTTTCTCATATAAAATATGAATATAAGTTAACCGATTAGATATATCTTTATATGTGCATTTGTATTTTTACTTAATCATGTAAAACTACAAATGCTATTTATTTTTGCAAATTATTTCTTATTGGTTAAGTTTATAAAAATAATTAATTTTTCAATTATTTATTTTTTGCAAGATTTAATGCTAGATCTAAAACTTTAGCTCCATTCATCATTCCATAATCAACCATTGGTATTACTTCTACTGGAATGCCATGTGGTTCACAAAGTTTCTTTGCTTTTCCTAAAGTATATCCTACTTGTGGTCCAAGTAATGCAACATCCATACTATCTAAATGTCTATCCATTTGAGATTCTGGAAATGCTATAATTTCTGCATCAACACCTTTAGCTTTAGCTGCCTCCTTCATCTTATTAACTAAAACACTTGTTGACATTCCTGATGCACAGAATAATTTGATTGTAACCATATTTCTTCCTCCTTGATTTAACTTTTATAAATTTTAATATGTTTCATATTTTTTATACGGTTTTGTGTTAATTTTAAAGTTACTTACGAATTTTATTTTCATAGTATTTACAAAATAATGCTTGTCTTATTTGCTTTTCCAAGTTTCAATTTGTTATTTTACTAAAGTGTTTACAATTTTTCTTAACTCTATAATTTGTTCAATAAGATTCTTTTCTGATATAGATGTCATTAAATGATCTTGTGCATGAACAAACAAAACTGATAGTTCTATTTTTTCTCCAGAAGCTTCTTTTTGAAGCATTTCTGTTTGTGCATCATGCGCTTTTCCTAACGCATCATTTGCTAGTTGCATTTCATTTTCAGCTTCTTCATACTTACCTTCGTTTACCAAATTAAGAGCCATATAAGCATGATTTTTACAATCTCCTGCATTGATTATAATATTCATTATTGCCATTTCTAATTGATCCATTTGTACTCCTCCTCCAATTCATCCGGTAGCTGGCATCCGTAATACCTTCCATAATATAAATAACGACTACATGCTCCTGGATAAGTCAAACTAAAATTCAGAAGATATATTAAACTCCAACTGAATAAAGTTTTACTTGATGCTTTATTGCTTCATGCCAATATATATAGCAATACCTGTGCCAAACACTATTAAATATTTAAATTTTTTTCTAATTTTTTTGCTGTTTAAATTTTACATACTATCGGATCACTCCTATATATCAATACTTATAAGCAAAATAGATAATATAATTTCATTTAAAAGTTATATCATTTTTATAATAAAAGTTATATATTTTATTTATTTTATGATATGTGTTTACTTAATACACTTAGTGTTTTATAATTATATATAGTGTTTAATTAATTTCAAAACTGTATATAAACACTAAATAAACAATGTTTAATAATAAATAGTTTTACTATAATAGTCCATTTACCGTGGGATTTTCAGCATAGCGTATGAGAATACTTAATCTATTTATAGTAGCTATAATATTTTTATTTATATAGGAGGACATATAATGGCTAAAAAAGATTTGATTTACCAAAAACTTCTCCAGCTTAATTCTCCAGATGGGATAGACACAAAAACGCTAGCCCCTCTAGTTAATATGACTAGAGCTAACTTAAGCCATGAACTAAATGAACTTTGTAAAGAAGGTAAATTGTATAAATCCTCTGGCAGACCAGTATTATTTTTTCTTGCTGAAAATAAGATTCAAAGCAATGAATCTCAGTTAGATTTGTTAGCTAAAAATAATATTTCTCTTAAAGATTCTGTGGAACAGGCTAAAGCGGCTATACTATATCCACCTAAAGGTATGAATTGTTTAATATTAGGTGCTACTGGTGTAGGAAAGTCTATGTTCGCATCTCTTATGCACAATTATGCATTGGAAATGAAGGTGAAAACAGAAGATTCTCCTTTTATAGTGTTTAATTGTGCAGATTATACTAATAACCCACAACTATTAACTTCTCAACTTTTTGGTGTAAAAAAAGGTGCGTATACTGGAGCTGAATCTGACAAAGTCGGATTAATAGAACAGGCTGATGGTGGTATTTTATTTTTAGATGAGATTCACAGATTGCCACCTGAAGGGCAGGAAGCTCTATTCATATTTTTAGATACAGGTACTTTTAGACGTATTGGGGATTCAGAAACCAGAAAATCAGATGTATTAATAATTTCAGCTACAACAGAGGACCCAAATTCTGCTTTATTAAACACATTTACAAGAAGAATTCCTCTTGTTATTAATATTCCCTCTCTTAAAGAAAGAACTTTAGATGAAAGATTATTTTTAATTAAAAGTTTCTTCAAATATGAAAGTATCCGTTTAAATAAAGAGATTTATGTATCTTTAAACTCTCTTAGAGCATTACTTTCTTATGATTGTCCTAATAATATAGGTCAGTTGAAAAGTGACGTTCAGCTACTTTGTGCAAAAGCATACTCTGAATACTTAACTAATATACGACGTGACGTAAGAATCCATAGTAAAATATTGCCTCCTTATATTAAAGAAGGTCTTTATAAAGAAAAAGAACATAGAGTTTTATGGAATAAACTTATGAGTGAAGAAATTGAATATTTTAGATTTAATGGTTCTAATGAAGATACAAACACTATATTTAATAATGGAGATAATACTATTTACGATTTTATAGAAAGTAAACTTGAAAAGCTTAAGTCTCTAGAAATCTCAGATATTGATATTGAAAACATTCTTGAGAAAGATATAGCCAAACATTTCAATAAAAATAACTCTGAAGTTTCCGAAGAAACAAGTAAACAAAACTTATTAACCATTATTGATGAAGATACATTAAAATGTATTGATAGTATAGTAAGTCATATAACTCGAAAGCTTCCTGTAATTTTTGATAGTAATTTATATACGGCTTTTGCTCTGCATATCAACACATTAATTAATAGAATAAATAGTGACAAAATAATAATAAACACTAATTTAAATAGAATAAAAGATCTTTATCCTTCTGAATTTGCTGTTGCACTAGAGATTAAGGAAATCATAGAAAACACTATTAATAAATCAATTCCAATAGATGAAGCTGGATACTTAACATTATTCTTGATACCAGATAATACTTTTAACGATAAATCTCAAGATAAAGTAAAAGTTATCCTAATTGCCCATGGAGAATCAACTGCAACTTCAATGGCTGATGTTTCTAACAGACTACTTGGAGAAAACTATATAATTCCAATAAACGCTCCAATAGATGTTGCTCCATCAAAAGTATTAGAAAGCCTTAAGATTGGTATTCAGGACAATCCAACTTCTGCTGGCTATCTCTTATTAGTAGATATGGGGTCTTTAACAACTTTTGCAGATGTTATAAAAAAGGAATTTCAAGTAGATATTAAAGTGATATCTCTTGTTTCAACTTTACATGTTTTAGAAGCAGCACGAAAAGCACTAATTGGATCATCACTAGATGAAATATATAATGACGTTCTTATGGTAAATTCTTATGTAGAAATACATAAAAATATAAGTAATCCTTCTAGCGATTCAGATAAAGTTTTAATAGTAACTGCCTGCTTAACTGGTGAGGGCGCTGCCATTGCAATTAAAAACTTCTTACTAAGTAATCTTAGATTAGATAAAGATTATTTTGAAGTCGTTTGTCTAAACTGCTTAGACAAAAAATACTTCAAGCAAAAAATAATTAATCTTCAAGAAAAAAATGAGGTACTTTTTATTGTTTCATCTTTTCCTGTAGATTCACCTATAAAACAATATACAATGTACGAAGTATTTAATATGAATGTATTAAAAGAATTACAAAGTATAATTGATTCAAAATTAACTATGATTAATCTACCTAAAATTATAAAGGAAAATATATATAATATAGATGGTGTTGAACTTTATAAAGATGTAACCCTATTTTTAAATATATTACAAGAGAAACTCTTAATTAAATTATCTGATGAAAATATGGTTGGTGTTATTCTCCACTTGTCATTTGTAATAGGACGATTAAGAAATGAAGATAATCCAGCTGTTTATCCTGAAAAAGAGAAATATATAGAAGAAAATGTCAATCTATATAATATGATAAAAGAAAATCTAAACTTCATAACTAGCAAATATAAAGTAGAAATATCAGATGATGAAATATGCTATTTGATGAATCTTTTATCAAATTCAGCTCCTGAATTACAAAGTAAATTTTAATACAAATACATCCCTATAAAAGAATAAACACATTCTTTTATAGGGATGTTAAAGTTTTACTTAGAATAATCAGAAGAATCTACTGCAAACTTATTATGTAGCCTTTTTCCCATACTTTCAATAATATATAATACAGGTATTTGTGTTGTTATATCACTAATTCCTAGTCTTTCTTGTTGGACATAATACGATATATTAAGATCTGATATTTTAGATATTGTACAGTTTTCACTATTTGTTATGCTTACAAGCGTAGTATTTTCTCTTTTTATATTACTTATATAGTCAATAACAGTGCGCGTTTCACCTGAAACTGACATTGCTATTATTATAGAATCTTCATATAGCTTATAATTTCTTGGAAAATACGGATCATCTATATACATGGAAAACTTACCAATTGATGAAAAATATCTAGCTGCATATTTACACAGTATTCCAGATGTTCCTGTTCCTATAAATACTACATTACCTGCTTTCTTTATTAAATCGCAAAGTACATTTAATTTTCTATCAAGTTCACTATTATCTAATTTTTTGAAAAAATCAACTATTATCGATGTATCATTATTTACTTTATCACTTTCATTTTCTTCAAGATACAATTTTAATTTCACTTTAAATTCCGAATATCCTTCACAGTTCAACTTTTTACAGAATCTTAATATAGTAGTTGTTGAGACGTGTGCTTCATCAGATAATTCTCTAATTCTCATATAAACAACTTTTTGAATATTCTTCATTATATATCTGTATAGAGACAACTCTAAATCGTTTAAACTCTGGATAATTTCATAATTAAACATAATTTAATCAACCTCTTCCTTTATAACTAGCTTTTTTACATTCACACATACTTGAATATATTGTTGTCTTAAAATTTAAAACACTATACTAGTTAGCCTTTTACGACTTTGTAGATACTATGATTTATCTTCATTATACGATCTACCAAAGTTCTTTTAATTTAAGTATACATTATTTGAAAAAAACTTTTAAGGCTATGTTTGTAAAAATTCTTTTTAGCTATATTATAAAAGTAAAATATACCAAAGCGAAATTTCTTACACCTTGGTATATTTCATTTATATTAGTATCTATTTTTAAATACTATTATTCTAATATTATATTAATTATCTTTGACTAAATTTCTTCGCCATTAGTTTCGATGACTTTTTTATACCAGAAGAAACTCTTCTTTCTTATTCTTCTTAAATCCTTGAGATCAAATTCATCTCTATTTACATATATAAAGCCATATCTTTTCTTGAAACCTTGGTGAGTACTTATAAGATCTATAGCTGACCATGGACAATATCCAATCAAATCTACTCCATCAGTTATAGCAAGTCTAGCCTGTTCAATATGTTTTCTTAAATAATCAATTCTATAATCATCATTTATAGTATCATTTTCTTCAACATTATCATAAGCACCTAATCCATTTTCAGTAATTATTATAGGTAAATTATATCTTTCATAAACTTCTCTTAAAGTGTTTCTAAATCCTATAGGATCAATCTCCCATCCAAATTGAGTTTTCTCCAAGTTCGGATTAGAAGCTCCTTTGTAAACACCTAAATCTCCTACAGCAATCTGTTGATCTCCACCTTGAGTTGAAACTTCTTTATCATCAATCTTACTTTCCGCAGATGTTCCTGTGCAATAATAATTAAATGCTATGAAATCTGGATTTCCACCTTTTAATATTTCCATATCTCCATCTTCAATAATTGGCTCGATTCCTTTTTCAACCATATAGCTCCAAGCTATTGGATTATACCTACCGTGTACAGCCATATCTAAGTATAACCAATTCCTTATAGATGATTGGTTACTAGCAGCTAATATATCTTCTGGTCTTGAACTTGCTGGATATATTGAGCTTATATTAGGTGCAGGCCCTATTTTCGCTTTTGGACACATACTATGACATAACTTCATTGTTTGCGCTTGTGCAAGCATCATATGATGATTTTGTTTATATAATTCTTTTTCAACATTTTCTACTCCATCATTTACAGTTCCAATTGCCCCTCCATGAAGTATCATCATATTCTGTTCATTTATTGTAAGCCAATATTTAACCCTATCACCGAAGTTTTCAAACAATACTTTTGCATAATTTACAAATGCATTAGCAGTCTCTCTATTTGACCAACCACCTTCTCTTTGAAGCGCATCTGGTAAATCAAAATGATACATAGTAACTAGCGGTTCTATTCCGTATGATAATAGTTCATTTATTAAATTGTTATAAAATTCAATTCCTTTAAGATTTACATCTCCTACTCCATTTGGTATTATTCTAGTCCATGCAATTGAAAAACGATAAGTCTTAAATCCCATTTCTGCAAATAATGCTACATCTTCTTTGTAATGGTGATAGTGGTCACTAGATACCTTAAAATCTGGTGTTCCTGGGAATGGTTCCTTTGTATCTTGAACGGATAATCCCTTTCCATCTTCATTATAAGCACCTTCTACTTGATAAGCTGATGTTGAAGCTCCCCATAAAAAATTCTTTGGGAAATCTTTTAATTTCTTATGAAACATATAAAACCCTCCATTGCACATTATCTTTTTATTATTAACATAAATTTTTTAATCATAATAAGTTGATTCCTATGAATTCAATATATCATATACTGTAACCACTTTATATATTTTTTATAATTTAGGAACACATGCTACTTTTTAGGTATTTGTTTTTTTAGAAAACAAGTTGTTTTAAAAAAACTGCTACAGGCAAAAATTCTTTTTTTACCAGTAGCAGCTTCATTAATAATATCCTTAAATTTTCTTATATATTTCTAATAATATTTTTTACATTATAGTCTTATTTGAACGCTTAGCTTACACTGTATCGTAGATTTAATTACTGTAACTTCTATTTCTTTGCTACATTAATAGCCTTTTCAACAACATTTTCTACAGTGAATCCAAATTTCTCGAATAGGAT
>NZ_JAKJJX010000037.1:0-53888 GCF_022320765.1 Clostridium sp. YIM B02569
GTCCATGGATTCGCTTGAACTATCTAACTGCATGTTATCCAAGCCAAAAAACTTCACATCAAAAATTTTGTTTGTGAAATCGCATGTTACTTTTTCAATTATATTTCTTAGTAGAGTTCGTTTTATATCTATATCATCAGTAGTATTAAAAGTTTTATTAAAATCTATGAAACTTTGTATTAAATGTTTTATTTCTAAAATAGAATCCTTTAAATGGGCATGAGTTTCTTCGCTACTAGATAAGATTAACTTTAATTTATTAACTTCAGTTGTCATTTCGGTAATTTGGGACCTATATATTTTTTTTACATCTTCCATTTCTGTTTTTGATAATTCATTAACGAGGTTTATAACCTGTTTTTCTTTTTCAATTATTTGTGATTTTAAATTATTAACTATCTGCTTATCAGAATTTTTTAATAAATCATTCAATTTATCATTATATGTCTTTAATATAATATTCTTATTATATGTTTGTATTGTTTCAACTATAATAGGGTCAACAATGTCACATCTCAAGTTAGGAGCTACACATCTATTAGTTAAATACTGCTTTTCTTTATTAGAACAAATATAATAAATATAACTCTTACCATCTTTATTTTTAGAATTATATTTTATTACCATATTTGAACCACATTTTCCACACTTTAATAGCCCAGAAAATAAGGCATTATTAGATCCAGTGCCACTTCTATTTGATATTTGTTTTGATTTTTCAGCATTAGAGTCGAGTTTCTTTTGTACCCGAAGCCAATCAATTGATGGGATAATTCCAGAATGACCTGAGATGGCAACTATTATATTATCTTTATCAGTTTTTTTGTTATAAGTTAAGTATCCATTTCCATTAGCTTTACCGTATACGTTAAAGTTTTTTGATTTTAGGTATTCGTGTGTAGATTCACTCGATTTGACATACAAACTACTTCTTAAAATTCTTTTTACACCAGTCAATTCAAAGTTTACTCCAGTTTTGCTTTTATATCCATTATTGTTTAAATCTTTTACAACATTTAAAATTGAGCCTTTAGAAAGATAGTTATTATATATAAACTTTATTATTTCTAATTCTTCATCGATAGGAATTAATTTAACAAAAGATTTTTCTTTCATTTCTTCATTCATATAATTAACTTTTTCTGAAGCATATCCAAGAGGCAGTTGCCCTCCAGACCATTTTCCTAACTTTGCAAGCTGAAGCATGTTATCTTTTACTCGTTCCGCAATTGTTTCACGTTCTAATTGGGCGAATACAGAAGCTATGTATATCATTGCACGGCCAGTAGGTGTACTGGTATCAAATCTTTCTTTAATGCTTATGAAATCGACACTATATTTTTGCAGTAATTCAAGTATTGAAGAAAAATCCGCAACATTACGTGAGATTCTATCTAATCTATAACAAATTAATACATTGATTTGATTAGATTTAATATCATTAAGTAATCTTTGGAAATTAGGTCTATTAACATTTTTACCACTAAAACCTTCATCTTCGTAGATTATGTATTCCAATTCCTCGTTTTTAAAATAAACCTCGCAATGATCTTTACATAAATCGATTTGATTCTCAACACTTTCACCTTTGCCAGTAAAGACTGATTTTCTAGAATAGATAGCTATTTTCATTAACAACACCTTCAATTCTAATTATTATAGATATGCAATTTAATATGTACTTTTAATAAATTTTAATTGCCTGTTTAACCTTACCTACTATTTCAATTTGATCTTTGACTATATCATACATTTGCGGAACATATTGAGGGTCAGTGCTCATCGGAATTAGTGTTATCATATTATTATTTTGAATAACTTTTTTTACTGTAGCTTCCATTCCGTCAATCAATACAACTCCAATTGCTCCGTTTTCAACACATGGGGTTTTCTCAATCAATAATAGCGAACCATCACCGAATTCTTGATTCATACTATCTCCTTGAACACGTAAATAGAAATAATCTGTATCGCTATTTAGAAAGCTTTTTAATGTAGGCATATAACCATCGATATTATCTACAGCTAAAATAGGTTTTCCGGCTCTTACTGAACCAACTATAGGCAAATTAATTATATTTGATTTATCTTCATTAATAGATTCATATACAGCGACTTCCTCTTTTACCCTATCAGCTATAGTAGCGTCCCACATGTCTATATCATTTTTGAAAAAATCAGAAGTTTCAACGCCTAAAATATCTGCTATTTTATTTAGCTTATCTACAGTAGGGTTTGTAAATTTATTATTTTCAAGATCGCTTATGTATCCTGCGGAAATGCCACTAACCCTTGCCAAATTATTAAGGCTCATTTTTTTATCTTTTCTTATCTTTCTTATATTATCACCTAACAATTTAAATTCCTCCGTTCATTCTGATAGAACAATAATACTACTTTTAATGTTCAATGTCAATGAAAAAAGAAGGAAATAAAAGAAATTCAATGAGATTGAAAGATAATTTACAAATTTAGTTCAATATGATAGAATAGAAGATTTGTTCAATGATGTTGAATATGCTATTATTCAATCATGCCGAACGATGAAGGGAGGAATCAAATTTGAACAGGATGAAAATTTTAAGAGAAGAATTAGGTTTGACAGTTAGGAAAGTTGCAGAGAGAGCTAATGTAGCAGTAGGCTATGTGTCAACATTAGAAAATGATAAAGAGAATAAAACTAATCCATCAAAAGATGTAATGACAAGGATTGCTAAAGCACTTGAAAGCACTGTCACAGAAATATTTTTCTAGATTTCAATAATTTGTACAAGCATATCAAAGTAATCAAAACTTCAAGGAGGGGATGAATTTGAAAATTAAGCTATCGAGCATTGAAAATATTCCTTACTTAGATGTTAATTCTAAAAAAATTAATTTGTCGATTGCAAGTTCAATGTATGAAGCACTTGAAGAATTACGTTCATTAAATACTGGACTAGATGTGAAATTTGAAAATTACAATCAATTCGCTGGACTTGTAAATGAGATTAATAAAATCACACAAAAAGATTAAATGCATATTATAGACTATAAAAATTTAAGGAGTAAGATCATGGCAAAACGAATTAATTACGATGAATTCAAGGTAGTATGCAATGGAGCTCCTTGTGAACAAGCACTAATGAATTACTATAGCATATTAATTGATTTCTTAGTTGGAAAGTTTGGAAAAGATTCAGTAAGGATTGCATTGGAAGAATTAATCAATGAAGGCTAAAGATGGACAGGCTGAAAAGCCTTATGAAACTACGCAACATAATTTACAAATAGTTAATGTATAAACACTTTTTAGATACAAATACTACCTAGTGAGTAAATCAAAAGGAGAGTTTGTATGAAAAAGCTACATTATGAAATTAGATGTGAAGTGACTGAAGAATTTAAAAAGCTGGTTACACGAAACATGCTTATTTTGTATGACAAATACAAAGATAATGAAAGAATATTTCCGAAAAATAGAAATGATAATTAGCAGGAATAAAAGAGACATAATTTACTAATAGTTAAGTAAGAAACCTAATTGACATAATAAATCTTATTTATCACATCTTACAACTCAAAGCAATTACATTCAGTAATTTTCAGCTAAGAGTAAAGTTTTAAGAATAAATTAAGAAAGGATGAGGAACATGGTTTCAATAGGAAATGAAAATGGAAAAGTTGTACCACTTAGATTTAACGAATTAAAAACAGTAAGAAAAACAAATGGTTATATAGGATTATTCTTGGATGATTTAGAGTTACAGGGAGTTCATCAAAATTCTTTTAAAATTAAAGAAATTGCAAATGGAATATCAGAAATAACTTTCAAAATGGATGTTAAACTCGGGAAATTAGAAAATATAGAAGAATTGCTTGCTAAAGAAGAGCAACATACCAAGTGATGGGCACTCAATATGTTGCGTAAGAAACTAAGTAGTAAAACTAACCTTGTCTTAATTTCTTATATCTTCTAGATAACTATGACCTTTTGACGATAACCCTAAAATAGAAAAACCAGTATTCATTACGTATAAAGTAAAACGTTCAAACAGCTCAAGCGAGTCACAATACTTAGCATTATAAATAACTTCGTCAGAACTATATGGTTTTAGTCTTTCGTATTTATTTTTATCAGGCTCGTAAAGCATATATTCTGTTGATGAAGTATTTTCTTCAATAGTCAATAAAATATCCTTAATGCAATCATTATTTAAATTCATAATATATCACCACCTTTCAAGTGGTATATTCTACAAAAATATGTAAAAACCTTTAAAACATACAAGATAAACAAATTGGGAATGGAAGTGAGGAAATCATAAAAATGAATGAACTAATAATTGATAGTGAATTTAAGGATTTATTACCACCGCTATCAGAGGAACAAAAAGAAGAGCTTGAAAAAGACATAATTAAAAATGGTTGCATAAATTCACTAACTGTATGGAAGAACATTTTGATAGATGGCCATCACAGGCATGAGATATGTACAAGAAATAATATTCAATTCGATATAGTTGAAATGGAATTTGAGGACAGGCTCGAGGCTATGGAATGGATTTGGATGAATCAAAAGAATAGAAGGAATTTAACTAAATATGAGTTAGCACAAATAGCATTGAAATTTAAGCCAGTAATAGAAGCTAGAGCTAAGGAAAATCAAAAATTATCAGAAGGTAGGCCTGAAAAAGGTTTGTCAACATTGTCAAACCTTAAGCAAAATACCGTTTTGACAACATTGACAAAACGGAAAGATAAAGGAAAAGAATTTGTTAAAGAAGATTTTGAGGAAACTGAAGATAATACAAGAGTAGTTGATTCTGATGGAAATCAGCCAATAGATGGACAAGTTGATTTTTCAGAGATAAATGAAGAAGAAATAAAAACAATAGAGTCAATAAATACAAGGAAAGAAATTGCCAAAATTGCAGGAGTATCAGAAGGGACCATCCATAAAGTTGAACTCATAGAAGAAAAAGCTCCAGAAGAAATTAAGCGGCAGGTGAAGAAGGGAGACATAACAATTAATAGTGCTTATGTTCTTACTAAATCAGCTATAGAGGCAGAAAAGAAGAATACTGAGTATGAAAAAGAGTACCAGAAGCAATTAGAAAAAGAACAGCAAGAGCAGGACGCACAAAGAAAGCTAGAAGAAATTGAGAAGAACCTTCCTGAAAATGCGGTTGTATTAGATAAGTTTAGGAAACCAAAGGAAACTCATATATTTGGAATTGAAGACTTCAATAACCTAACAAAGGATCAATTCAATGACTGTATAAAGCATTCTAAAAAATATCGTGATGCAATTAGTAAAGTAGCATTATTAAGTACAGACATCGAGGCATTAACGGCATGGGGGGCAATAGCTAATACTCCAGATATTGTAGAAATAGAGCTACAAGATATTAATTCAGCTATCCAAAATTTAATTAAGATACAGAACTATTTTAAAGGAGGTAAGTAATATGAGCGAAGCATTAGAAAAAAAGGCCAAAGAAAAGATACTAGAGCAGATGGACGAGCTTGGCGGAGAAATAACTACAGATGATGTTGTGGAGCTATTAAGACCACACTATATATTTAATATCCGTAAGCTTAGGGAACAAGCATTAAGAAGAACAGCCAATAATTTAATGGCAACATATCGTGATAACAAAGGTGTTAGAACTTGTTTTAGCTGCAAGGATGATAGCGGAAATTCAAAATATTTTAATATTGAAACTACAACTGATTTAAAAGCATTAAAAAACATTGAAATCCAGTTAAATAAAAAATATAAAGGTCTTAATATTTCTAAGAAAAAAGTTCAAAGAAGAAGAGATGAGCTTTCAGGACAAATATCATTTAAAGAAGTTAATAATTCATAGATTTAGGAGGAATTATAAAATGCAAAAATACAGATTACACGTTGATGAGACAGTAAATAGATTAAACTTCATTGATATTGAAACAAATCTAAATAAAAAAGAGGTTGATGCATTACTTACTAAAATTGAAAAAGATGAGATTACAAGTGCATTAGATTTAAAACAAAGATTAGAGGCGCAAGGTGTACAGGTAAAATCAATAAGAGCAAATAATGGACCTTATTACAGAAGAGCTGAAACATTGGAAATTGAGGAGCTAGAAGATGTCAAAAGGGAAGGAATTATGGTTAAGTTCAAAGCTTGTGATTTAAGTAAATCAATAATTGAACAAGCTATCGATGAACTAAGGGAAAGGATGCACATTAGTATTTCAGTAAATGGACCACAGTCAGATACAACTATTAAAATAAGTCAGCAACTAGATGAATTGATTGTTGTAGAAATGAGGTCTAGGCTATGAAAAAATGTGAAGATTGTGATGAATGCACATATATAGGCGAAGGTGATTATGTCTGCATTAAGGATGAACCTAAAATTGTTATTACTGAATTTATTATTGCAACAGATGATTATGGACAATGTGGAAATAAAAAAGCTACCAAGAACCCCGACCAAAGCGTTCAAAGTAGCTGCAATAGATTTTGAAAATATTTCAAGAACATTATAACACATGAGAGGAGGAATTCAAGTGTTAGTTAGATGTCAGTGGAAAACTTGCATTAATTATAAGGATGGAATGTGTAAAGCTCCTGCAATAGAACTTAAGAGTTTTGACTATGAAGAAGATAATGAGGAACTTGAGGGATTAAAATGCGACAGTTATAAATATGATTCCTTTTGGATGTGTAAAGAAGGTAGAGAAGTTGACTCTAAAGATTTTAATAAGGAGGCTGATGTAATTGGCAAATAATAAGATACAAGCATATGTAATAGGTGCATTAAATGAAAAATTAACTAGTATGTTAGAAATAGAAAAGAAGGCACTCCCAGAAGGTTTTAATAGACTTAGATTTAAGCAAAATGTTTTAAGGGTTTTAAATACTGTTAATTTAGAAAATATGAAAGGGCAGGAGTTTAACCTTGCTAAATGCATAATGCGTGGAGCATATCTGGGTTTAGATTTTGCTAACAATGAATGCTATGTAATTACCTATAAGGGCAAACCAGAATTTATGACAGATTACAAAGGCGAAACCAAGCTTGTTAGGAAGTTTAGTTCTAAAAAAATTAAAGATATTTATGCAAAGCTAGTTCGTTATGGTGATGAGTTTGAAGAAGGTGTTGACCATGGTAAGCCATATGTAAACTTTAAGCCAAAGCCATTCAATAATGATGATATTACGGGAGTTTTTGCAGTTGTTTATTACGAAGATGGTGCGATGGAATACGAAACCATGTCGAAAGAAGAGGTTGAGTATATTCGAGACAATTGGAGCAAAAAGGATAAGTATGGGAAGTTTTCTGCTGCATGGGTAAAGAGCTTTGGTGAAATGGCAAAAAAGACTGTTTTGAGAAGACTTTGCAAACATATAAATATTGATTTTGATAACATTAAGCAGCTTGAAGCATGGGAAGAAGGTTCGGATATGGAATTTGAAAATGAAAAGCCAAAAGAAGCTGCGACCGAAAAAAGTGATCTTGAAAAAGAATTAGAGGAGAATGAGGACATTGTTAAACAAACTGATTTTGTAGATACTCCATTTGAGGAGGTCAATGAATATGGTGATAACTAAAGAGAACTATTACAGCCTAGAAGCCGATTTAAGCACTATGTCAGTATCACAGTACAAACTATTTAAGCAATGTGAATTAATGGCTATGGCAAAGCTAAAAGGGGAATATAAACAGAGTGAAAGTGATGCATTCCTATTAGGCAAATATATTCATTCATGGAGTGAAGGAACTTTAGATGATTTTAAAAAAGAAAATCCAAGTTTATATTCAACTCAAGGCAAAACTAAAGGGGAATTAAAATCGACTTTTAAAGTAGCTGAAACAATGGTTAAGTCATTAGAAGCTGATTCAAATTGTATGAAATTTTTACAAGGTGAAAAAGAAGTGATTATTCAAGGTGAATTATTTGGTATCAAGTGGCGTGGAATGGTGGACGTACTGAACTTAGAGAAAGGATTCTTTACAGATTTAAAAACAACTCAAGGGATCCATAAAAAATATGCTGGATTAACTTTTATTGAGCATTATGGATACGTTGAACAAATGGCAATCTATAGAGAGTTAATTAAGCAGCAATTTGGCAAAGATTTAATTCCATACATTGTTGCAATAGAAAAGAATGATAATCCGCTTAAAGCAATAATTAAAGTAGATGAAAGGTATACCACACCAAAGCTTGAGGAAATTGAATACAACATTGAGCGCATTATAAAAGTTAAAAGTGGAGAAGAAAAACCAATTGCGTGTGGTTTATGTGACCAGTGCAGAAAAACATTATATGTAAGTCAGATATTCACTATTGAAGATTTATAGGGAGGAGAGCCAATGGAAGAAGAAAACTACTTCAAGATAGAAGGCGTAATGTCTAAAGGTTATGGAATAATGCCAAAGATGGTTGCATTAGATGAAAATCTGTCTATTGAATCAAAAGCAATATATGCATTCTTAACCTCATTTAGTGGAGTTGGACAAGGAGTATATCCTTCAGTGGAAACCATATTACATTATTTAAAGATATCTAAAAATAGATATTACAAATATAGAGATGAACTTATTAAGTGTGGATATATAAGTATACAACCCAGACGTAAAGGTCAAAGGGTTATAAGTAATCTATATGTGTTGAACATTTCTCTACGTCCTCATTTTGAAGATACACAAAATGAAGATACACAATTTGAAGATACACAAAATGAGGACACAAACAATAACAATAATAACAATAACAATAATAACAATAACAAATCTAATTTAAAAAAGAAAAAGCCTAGTGATTTTGATACCTTAATAACTGAATATACAACTAATAAGGAATTGAGAATTAACATTTATGAATTTATAAAAATGAGAAAAGGAATAAAAGCAGCTATCACAACGTTAGGTCTTAAAAAAATGTTAAATCAATTAGATAAACTTACAACTAATGATTCTGTCAAAATTAAAATTCTTGATAAATCTATTATGAATAGCTGGAAAGGAATCTATGAGTTAAAGGGAGAGAGTTATGGAGGCACTAAACAGAATACTGGATCAAGTGAAAAGAAGTTCAATGTTAAAATCCCAGAATGGA
The DNA here is from genome assembly GCF_022320765.1 of Clostridium sp. YIM B02569. Lineage (NCBI taxonomy): Bacteria > Bacillati > Bacillota > Clostridia > Eubacteriales > Clostridiaceae > Clostridium > Clostridium sp. YIM B02569. The sequence continues at coordinate 9,097 of NZ_JAKJJX010000037.1, forward strand.
ATCCAAGCTATACAAAATCAACAGGAGACGAACCAATATAAATGTAATTTGTGCAAAGATACAGGATATATAATAACACCGCAACCAGATAGACAACCTGTTATGACACAATGCAAATGTAGTGAGAATGACAAAATACGAAGGTTATGGCAGAATAGCGGAATTAATTCAGATAATATCGGAAGATCCTTTAGTAACTTTGAGGAATGGTCCACTAAGTCAAAAGAAATGAAATCTAAAGCCGTGGAGTATTACAAAGCATTTAATGTTATAAGGGCTAATAGGAGAAATTCAATTCTTCTTTGCGGCAATCCAGGAAGCGGAAAAACTCATATAGCTTTGGCACTAGCAAATAACTTTTTAAAGAAAAATATAAGAGTTGTGTACATGCCTTATAGAGATATAGTAACAAGTCTTAAGCAAAACATGATTGATGAAGAGTACTATAAAAAGACATTAAGCAAATACCAGACCTGTGAAGTGCTGCTATTAGATGATCTATACAAAGGTAAGGTTAATGAAACAGATATTAACATAATGTTTGAATTAATAAATTATAGATATCTTAATCATTTACCTTTGATAGTTTCAACAGAGTTTACAGTTGAGAAACTTTTAAGTTTTGATGAAGCAATAGGCAGTAGGATATATGAAATGTCTAAAGATTTTATAGTTGAGATTGAAGGAACGGAAAATAATTATAGGTTAAGGTAAAGGAGAAATAAATGGTAGTAGTTGAAGGAACGATAAAAGGCAAGGGACGTCCTAGATTTTTTAAGGGACATGCAACAACTCCTGAAGATACAATGACTTATGAAAATTGGGTAAGGATTTGCTATCAACAACAGGATAGAAGATATTTAGAAGGTTCTATAAAGGCAACAATTATAGCTTACTACAAAATACCTAAGAGTTATTCAAAGAAAAGGTTAGAAGCGATAAGGGCGGGGATAGAGCGTCCACAGAAGAAACCTGATATTGATAATGTGGCTAAAGTTATTTTGGATAGTTTAAATAAAATTGCCTATAAAGATGATAGCCAGGTCACAGAATTGATCGTTAAGAAAGTATTTACTGAAGAATTAGAAAGAGTCGAATTTGAATTGGAGGTAATAAGATAATGGGTAAAACAAGTGAATTATTAGATTTAAGCAAGAGAGTATTAAGTATAGATATTGATAGCCCTGTATTTAATGCAATGTTAACTGATTTAAATGAGGAAATACAAAGAGTTATAAAAAGTGTATATAATGGTGAATTTGCAAGCGGAGAAATATCTCTCAAACTTGAATTGAAAATAAGAGATGCTTACAAGGAAATACCTGCAACAGATGATTGTGGCAATATAATAAATGATAAATATGAATATAAAAAACCTAATTTTGAACATAAGATAACATCAACTTTAAAGAAACAATATAACTCAAAAGGTTGCTATGATGAGAATAAAGAAGTTGTGTGGGACGATATAAATGGAAAATATGTAGTACAACCACTAATAAATCCTCAAATGAATTTCATGGATATAAATAAGAATAGAGATTAAGTGAGTTCTTGCAGGACTAGGAGTGTTAGCAGCAGGGATTACAATTGCTAATGTTAAGGTTACTGCAAATTAAGAGGGGATTATTCCCCTCAACATAATATGTAGATGTTACAAAGAAATGAGGTAATATTTTGGGTAGAAAATGGATTTCAGTAAATGATAAGCTGCCTACTTCAAGTGGAAGATTTGAAGTTACAATAAAAGGTTGCAACAATAAACGTCATGTGGAGATGTGCAATTTCAATAAAGATTCCGAAATCTATGCATGGGGAGACAGGTGGAATCAAGTTAAAGTTATTGCATGGAGAGAACGAGATGTTCCTTATTTGGGAAGTTAAAATCGTTTCATGTTGAAAGAGCAAAGAAAGGATTTGAAATATGATAGTAAAAATACAAAAATCCCTAAATGATAGCAGTATGCTTATCTATAGCGAGGATAGAGAAATAATGTATCAAGATACTTTGGATCCTGATATAGAAAAAGTATTAGGTAATAAATGCAAAGGATATTTTCAAGCTGAATTAGATAAAAACAATCAATTAGTAATTGATAAAAAAATAAAAAATCAAAATTGGTGATAGTACATCTTGTGTAGAAAGTGTGCAGTAAAGGAGGGAGAAAATTGATAACAGCAAAGAGTTATTTTAGCGGAGCAGGAGGAATGGATTTAGGATTAACACAAGCAGGAATTGATATATTGGAATCTTATGAAATAGATAAGACTTGTTGTGAAACTCTTAAAAGTAACTTTAATCATAAAGTATATGAAACTGATATTTCTCAGGTAACAGTATTAGATCAACAGGATGCGGATGTTTATGTAGGCACATTTCCATGTACTAAATATTCAACTGCAGCTGATATTCATAAATCAAGGACTGGTGATGATTTGTTTTTACATTTCTTTAGGCATGTCGCACTAGCACAACCTGAAATGTATATAGTTGAAAATGTTCCTGGAATGAAAAAATTTAGAGTAGTCATGGAAGCTCTTACAAGACTTCCTGAATATTATGTGAGAGTTGAATGTCCTATTAATGCAAATATGTGGCTGCCACAAGAACGGAAGAGATTAATACTTATTGGAAGTAAGAAGCCTTTTAATGATTTGAAATATCCTGAAAGCAAACCAATAAAGCTTAAGGATATCATAGAAAGAAATATAGAAATAGAACTTCCTAAATATGCTCTTAATAGAATTAATGGAATCGGAAATTATAGGGACAAACCTATAATAAGTAATCCAGATTTAGATGATATTGCACCATGCGCGGTAGCTCATTATGGAACAGATCGAAGTACAAGACTTGTTGAAGTAGATGGAAAGTTAAGACCATATTCAACTAAAGAATATGCTAGATTACAAGGGTTTCCAGATGATTTTAAATTTTCAGGGAGCAATAGCAAAGTATATAAACAGATAGGTAATGCAGTTGCAGTTCCAATGGGAAAATGGGTTGGAGATCAAATTAAAAAGTATTTTAGTATGTAGATTTGACGTAGTAAATTATAAAAATGTTCTTTGAAAATTGAATAATGCGGTATTTATCATGTTTATGTTAGAATATTTATATAGAATAAATATGAAAGGGGTTTATAGATGGAAGAAATAATAAAACCATTTAAGAAATCATTATTTGATAACAATATTAAAGAAATTTGTATAAATATCTCTGAAGTTGGAATAGATTCATTTTTACAGGAAGGTCTAATAAAGGATATACCAATAGTTAGTACCATAGTAAAACTAGGGCAATTTGCTTATAATGTGTATGATAGAAACTTACTAAGACAAACATTTGTATTTATCAAACAGTTTAATAACAATTCAGTAGAACCAGAAAAATTAGAAAAATATAAAGAGTCCTTAGAAAAAGATTTTTCAAAGGCTGAAAAAGAGCTAGGAAGAGTATTAATTATATTGAATAAAATAATTGATTCAAAAAAATCTGTTATCTTGGCAAAATTATATTCAGCATATATAAATCAAAACATAACATGGGAAGATTTTTGTGAACTAAGTGACGCCAATGATAGATTGTTTGTAAAAGACATCTCTATATTATATGATATATATGATTCTAAAGGAGAATGTATTAAAGAAAATCATAATTATATATATCAAAGATTAATGTCAATTGGATTTGTAAAAAATGAGTTGATTCCAGAAAAGAATATATTTCAAAATATAATTCAAATTGAACCTTTGGAAAATCAAGTAAATGTAACTAAACTAATTAATATAACATCACTAGGGAATAAGTTTTGTGAAATATGTAGATAAAATTAAAGAAGTATTTTAAATACCGTATTATTCTAGAAATTTGAATTTGCGGTATTTTTTATATCCAAAATACTACGCAATACTAAAATAGGGTAAATAACACTATTGTTATAAGTCTTTATTATCATATGAAAATCAAGTGAAAAAGAAGGTGAGATAATTTTGAAGAAAATAATTGTTTTAGAAGGGCAAATTGATTTATTTAATATGCCAATTCAAGAACCTATTATCAAGCCTAAAGAAAAAGTTATAGTTGATAAACAAGAGATGAATGAAGACCACTTCCAGAAGATAATAAACCTTTATAAAGAGAGCTGTAATAGAATCATAAAAACTGTTTCTGGAGCATTACTTGTTGAATTAAAAGATAAGACAAAGTATTTTAATGGGCAAGGCGTGCATGAATTTGATTTAGGCGCAAATATTGGTTTAATGCCAGCAGATGAAATCCTTATTGTTAACCAAGATAAACCTTTAAATGAAATGCAGCTTAAAAAATTAGAAGAGATGAATCCAAATAGATATATAAAACGTAAAGGCGATGCAAACATAATAGTACCTGGTGATAAAACTACAGTTATAACACCTCGTGGATGGATAATAGAGTGGGAACAGAAGCCAGTATATAAAGAGTATGAAATTATTTTAAGAAAATCGGAGATAAAAGGTCAAGATAGAAATCTAAATGTAGGTGATGCAGTTGAATTCGAATATGCCAAAGAAACTTATAAAGGGAAAGTAGTGAGTATTTATAACAATGGCGAAACTGTAAATGTAGTTTGGAATGGAAAACATACAGCATTTTATTATAAATGTGTAAGAAAGATAGCATAGGAGGGCAGATAAATGAGATATAAGTTTACAGAGACAGAAACAACAGAATTACTAAATAAATTGGTTATTTTAGTAGATACAAGAGAGCAAGCGAATCAGCATGTAATCCAATGGTTAAGAAAGAGGAAAAGACCTTTTAAAATACAAACGCTTAAATATGGGGATTATTCATGTATGTTACCAATAGGAAGCTTTAAGGGACAAACAAGGGATATTTATTTCACTGATGAAATAGTTATTGAAAGAAAATTTTGTATTGATGAATTGGCCATGAATTTAAAAGATAATAAGACTAATATCAATGAGATAAAAAAAGAAATAATTGAATTGTTTGGAGAAAAGTATTTAGAAAAAGTTCTTAAGACTGATTATAACAGGCTGAAATACGAATTTGCCACCTTGAATAAATACAATATAAGATTCTTCATTTTTTTGGAGGATAAAAATTTTGATATAAATATAAGAGATTCATCTAGTTATAGATCAAAATACGAACCGGATAGATTATATAAAAGACTTAAAGGACTACAAAGTGAATTTAATACGCAGATAAGGCCAATAGATAAGGAATTTATAGGATGTGAAATATATAATACCTTAAGATATGAGGTGAGAAGTATATTTGTTCATAAGGGATATATAGAGGATACTGATTTGTTTTTAGAAGAATCAGCTTTGTAAAAAGAATGTTACATTATAAAAAATAGTATTAAGGCGAGGAGGTATTACATGGATAAAGAAGTATTTCGAGAGACAGAAAATAAGCTTTATAGATACTACAAAAAAGACAAGCTTACGGAATCTTTAAATGCTAAAATAAAACTTTTTGAGAGTCAAATAAAAACTATAGATAATGAGTTAAAAAGTTGTAGCGTAGATATAGAACCCAATATAAAGCCTATATCTTATGAAGAACGTGTACAAACCTCAGGAGATGGGACCAGTTACGCTGAACGAGAAACAATAAGGATAACTGAATACAAGATCAAGAGAAAAACCGCAATAATGCTAGAAAAAGAAAAGATATTAGAGCAAATAGATACTATAGAAAGAGATGCTTTAGAAATTGAGTGGAAAATAAAAGACTTTACAGGTGAACTCAAGACATTACTTGAACTTAAGTATAAAAAGAGGTATGGAGATATAAAAATAGGTGAAGAGTTGCATTTATCACAATCCCAGATTAATAAAAGAAAGCGTAAGCTAATTCAGCATATAGCAGGTTGGGATCAATGGGGAAAGATTTCATAATTTGTATAATGTGTTATAATTAACTCATAATAACAAATATGGGGGGTATTTATGAGTTTCGATGAGTATGATAGATATGATGTATATTTGGCTAAGCTACCTAAAGCAAAAGGGAGTGTACAACAAGGTGTTAGACCAGTAATGATTTGGAATGGTAGCGAATATGATTATCTTATGGATAAGGATAGAGTTGTGTTAAGCGCTTTCTGTTTTACAACAGAGAAAAAACCAAATCTTCCAGTACATTGTTTATTAAAAGCGAGCGACAGTTGTTTAAAGAAAGACTCAACATTTTTAGCTGAGCAACCAGTTAGATTATTAGAGAGCAATCTAATTGAGAGATGGGGAAATCTAAGCAGTAAAGAACATAGATACATGATATATAGGGCGATATCTATACAAACTAGCAAAGAAGGCAGACCTTATGGAATTTTTAAATATCCTTATAAATTTTTAGTGGAGGTAAAAGAATCATCTCAGGGGCTAGAAGCAATTAAGTATTTAATTAAAAAAGAGGATTTAAATGAAGAATTAAAAAACTCATTAAAATCTCATATTGATTTGGCGAAGAATATGGTAGGAGATATATGTAAGAAACATAATGTTATGCCACATAACTACATGAAAGATCTATCGGATGGTAACATAGAATTTTCTTTATTAAATTTGTAATCTAAAAATTAAGCATCACATTTAAATTGAAAGTGTGGTGCTTTTATTATACAATAGAATAAAAACCGAACGGAGGTTCGCATATGAAGTGTATAATATATTATAAAGATCAAGAAAATGTTTGCTTTTGCGGTAAGTTGAAAGAATGCCAATTTTGTAGTAGCGGAATACAAAGAAAAGGAGAAGAAGATACTTGTACAGTAGGGCAAGGAGAATTTTGCACATGTAGGTTATGTGGATATGCCAAAAGAGCTGATTCGGTGGAATAATTTTGGAATAAAAAACGAATAATTTTTAGTTTTAAATGAGGTAAAATAGTATTGTAAAGAATTTCTTGAAAGGAAATTTACAGCCCTCTCATAATTAATACCCTTTTTATTAAAATACCCTGTAGCGATATGTAGTCGATATGGGGTGTTTTTATATAAGTAAAGAGGAAAACACCAAACTTTGTATAATTATCTATATAGAGGGAGGTGAGAGAGTTATGTATATAAAGAGATATGATGGTCCAAGCGGTAGAGGATTAAATGAATCTTTAGTTGGAAGTGGAAGAGGTTTCTATGGACCAAGCTCAAGAGATATTGATACTACTGGCACAAAAGGATAAAAATATATATTGATAAAAATAGAGAGCTCTAGAAATAGGGTTCTTTTGTTTTATTTGTAATATTTAGAAGGAATTTACTTCATTTTGTATAATTAGTTATATGAAGGGGTGATAATTATGGCGAATTCGGAGATGCTAAATAGTATTAGAGAGAGGTTTACAGAAGATACGAAAGAAAAATCAAAACTAGTTTATAACAGAAAAATAGAAATCTTTATAGAGTATTTGGAAGAAGAATGTGGAGTAAATGATAAAAACTATAAAGAAACATTGATTGGATTAGGGAGAGACAAGATAATAAAAAGTATGGAGTATTACATACAGAATTATGGTATACAATATAAATCCACAATAGATAGTTATATAACTGTAATTAAAGTGTTTTTTGGGTACCTATCGAAAAGAGAGAATATTTATAATAAATTATTTGATAGGCAAGCTGAAATTGAGAAACTAAATAAAGAGGTAGAATCGAAAGCCAAGGAGTTAAAATTAAATCCTAAGCAGATGAAGGAGCCGATTGAAGATGATGAATTTGAACAACTATTAATTGCTTGCGAAAATGCAATTAAATCCTATAGTGTTGAAAATTATATTAGCGAAGGTTCATATAAAACTGATACAGGAATGTTTATTTCAGCAATAATAATGGAACTGGTTATGTTTACTGGGATAAAAAATTCAGTTGTGTCAACAATACTTAAAAAGGATTATAGTTATGACTTAAATAAGATAACTATAAATGGCATTTCAATAAATTTGCCAGATAATTTAGCTATTAATTTTAAAAAATATTATAGTTGCAGATCAGAAATACTAAAATACAATAACAAGGAAGATAATTTTGACAAGTGTCTGTTTATAACTCAAAATGGTGAATTCATGGAAGAAGCTGCATCTGGAGATATATATAAAGTTATGAAAAAAGAATTAAACACTGTTGAGGGTGAAGGCTTATGCAAATATGCAGTAATGAAACACATAGAAGAAGGAATAGATGTTCTCGAAATAATGGATTTGTCAGGATTGGGGATTGATACATGCATGCATTGCAGAGAACAATTAAATTTAAGTAAGAATAAAAAGAGAATGAGTAGAATAAATTCAAAACTCAGAAACTCGGAATTATATAGAAGACTTTAAAACAATTTAAGAGCTCTATTAATTTAGGGTTCTTTTTTAATGCAATAAAATAGATTAAATCCAGAAAGGAGACTACCACATGAAAAAGAAACTAATCCTAAATTTAAAATTCAATAACCAAGGACAAGTGGAGTGTAGTAAGTCTCCTAGTCTATGTAAAGAGTGTAATATAAAAGGTTGTGAACATATGACCTTATATTATTATCCATATAGTAAGAAAGAGATAGAAGAATGTTTTAAAAATAGTGATAGAAGAACATGAAAGTCTCAAGGAATGAACTTAAAAGTATTTTAGAAGTTAATCTTAATGCGCTTAAGCAAATAGAAAGGCGCAAGACATTAGATAAAAGGTTATTAGATAAGGGTTATAGATTGATTAGTAAATACATTGAAGGTAATAAAACTATATATGAGCTGGAAGTAAGTGATACCAAACAGTTAATAAATAAAACTTACAATGTGAGTAAAACTAATAGCTTTATAGATTATTTCAATATAAGAACTAAGGAAGAACCAAATACAATAGAAGAGATAGCGACCAAGGCTAATGTAAATAAGAAGACTGTAGCTAAATGGGATAATACATTACAGGATAAGAGAATTATATCAAAGGATGGGTATTATTATTTCAGATTAGATAAAGATGAAGGTGAAATGATACAGGTGTCTATGGAGGAATATAAGTCTTTTTGGAAAAATAAAGCTTATCTAAATGCTTTCAATAGACTCCAGCAGAAATATATCCAAGGTGAAATAAGTCTAACGGAATTACAGTTAGCAAGTGGAGAGATAGCAGTGATAATAAGTACCATAGAGAATAAGTATTATTATAAAATCAAGAAGTATAAAGTCGATAAGAACAATGAACTATATAAAAATACTAAGAGGTTAATAGAGGGGGTACGGTGACTGGTCCTTATATATATATTTATATCTTGCCCAGTGACCGTAACACTAAAATTTTCCAAATGTATTAATACAAATATATGAGTATTAATTGGTCTTTATAGGCCAGTACAGAGCATTTAATTTGATATGAAATAGTATTCGAGAAAACATATATGATTTAACAGTGAGGCTAATTTAATTAAAATATTAAGGATAGAACTACACGTATATAGTAACAAGTGTAGCCTGTAGGAGGTGGTATTATGGAAGCGCATGTTGTTAAAGCTAAACAGGATAAAATGATAGATATGTTACTTGAAGGCCAGAACATAACTGACATTGCTAATAAGCTTAATGTTGCAAGGTCTACTATTTACGACTGGAAGAGTAGAGAAGATATAAAGGCTGAGTTAGAGGCTCGAAGAGAAGAGTTTAAAAAATCTGCTCAGGACAAAATAACTAATGATCTATGTACTTATGTTGATAACATGAAGAAACTTGCTTGTAGTAGTACTGATATAAGGGTTAAATTCCAAGCTAATAAGTTCTTAATAGAGCAAGGTTTAGGAAAGGCTGCTATTGTTGATAAAGAAGATGATAACAGTTCTAATGGTAAGGATTCAGGAGGTGATAAGAACACATTGAAAGCAGAGCTTAATGATCTAAAGAATTTAACTGTTGTTAAGTAGTATCAAAAAGTATGCTTATGAGACTGCATGAAATATAATGTGTCTAAGCCATTCGAGAGCAATAAATAATAGTTAATATTGTATCAAAAATATATGTTTACATTTTGAGACTAAAAGAGTATTATAAAAGTATAGAAATAGGACGGGGTACCTTCTAAATCAGAAGTAGCTAAAAACCGCGTCATCCAGTTCTACAATTTTTATAATATTTTTAAAAAGTCGAGGTGGTTAACATGTTATATTTTGCATATCATAGGACATCAACAGAGGACCAACATTTAGATAGGGGTATTAAGGAGATAAGTGATTTTATTGCTAAAGAAGAAATTGAATTAATTAATGATATTTATACAGATCAATGCACTGGTAAAAATTTTGATAGACCTGCATATAAGAATTTAATTAATGATATGGATATAGCTAAAAAAGCTAATCCAGATGAAAAAATAGCTTTAATTGTAACTGAACTTGATAGACTTGGTAGAAATAAGCAACTTACATTGAAAGAAATTAGAATAATGCAGGATAAAGGTATAAGGTTAATGGTTTTAGAAATTCCTACTACATTAACAGAGCTTCCAAATGATAGTTCCATTGCTACTATGATTATGGAAACTATAAATAATATGCTTATTGAAATGTACGCTTCATTTGCTCAAGCTGAATTGGAGAAAAAAGAGAAAAGACAGCGTGAAGGAATGGCAGCTAAAAAAGCCAGAGGTGAATGGGATGATTATGGAAGACCAAGAGCTTTAGAATTTGATAAATTTAAAAAGGAATATAAAAGAGTTCTTGTTGGGGATATTAAACCATTTGAATGTATGAAGTTGCTTGGATTAACTAAGCCAACTTATTATAGATACGTTAAGGAGTATGAAGGTAGGGTTAAGTGATAAGATAACAATAGTTTTTTTAAGTATTGTTATTGTACCTAAAATAGTAAGATTTTGTATTATTGCGCAACTAATAGTGATAAAATATGTTATAATTTAAAACTTATATGATATAATAATCGTGGAACGGAGGGGATAATAATAGATACTTCTAGTGAAATGATTAAAGTATGGGTTGCACCAACAGTAACAGCAATTATCGCAGCGTTAATCGTTGCTTTTGTAACAGTGCTCATTAAAAAAAGGAATGCAGTTGGCTACATTAATACTATCTCAGCAGCGGAGGAAAAGTTGCTTGAGATATTAAGGCCTTTTTTTATTCAAGAATTAGAGCTGACACAAGAGGTGCTGATAGACTTAAGACGAGCCATAATTAAGGAATATAAGCTAAAAGATGAAAAATTCATATCAATTAAAGAAATTAAAGAGGCAATTATACTTGATATATTGCGAACGAGGTTTATCAAAGAAGATGATAAGAAAAGATTGGTTGAAAGCACATATATAACATTTGGTAAATATAAAGAGAGTATAACTGAAGAAAAGAATAAATTAATGTATGAAGATGAACTTAAAGTTAATAATTATAATCATTTAATGACTACTTTAGCATTAATAATAACAATGTTGTCAGCTATCACAACAATATTATTAAAAAGTAATTCATCTGGAGGTAATGAATTGGGAAATTATTTATTTAATAATATTTCAAATAATGTAATGATTGCTTTGCCAGTCGTAGGAATTATTTTTTTTATAGTCAGTATTATTAGCATTTTAGTAAGAGAATTAAAAGAGGATAATGAGAAAAATAAAATAACATATACAATTAATAATCATAGTGAAACAACAAAAAAGAATAAAAAATAAATTTAAGAAACTCTAGAGATAGGGTTCTTTTATTATGCCTAAAAGGAGGTGTTAAGTTTACGGAAAATGTAAGTGTCAATAGTATTAAAGTTCCAATATTAAAGGCATTACCACCAGAAAAAGTTAAATGTAAACCTAAAGGAAGTATATTAATTGTATCTTATGATTGTGAATTACATCCAGAATGTCATAAGTATTGTGATCTACATGAAATTAAAATGGCTAGACTCGAGCAATTTATTAAAGGATTATAACTCTTTCTGTAGAATATTGTATTTTATGGAAAGGTGGAATTATGTATGAACAATGATGAATTAAAAATTAAGCATATTAAGTTGAAGTTACATTTTATTTATTGTGGAATTATCGCCATCGCTATTGGCGTTTGTTTATTCACGGTTAGAAATTATTCAAATTCTGACATGGCAGTTCAATTTTCATTTGGTGCAACTTTAGTGGGAATAGTATTATCTGTTATTGCTATTTTTATGTCAATCATGGGAGAAAAGGATATGTCATTAACTAAAGATAAACTGGTTTCTGTAAGTGACGATCTAATAGAAATAACTAATAGACTACATAATTCAATGAATGATATTAATAATATTTTAATGATTAGAGATGAGATTAATCAATCTAATCAAGAAATATTAAATAAATTAGATCAATCTTTAAATGATTCCAGAGACTATAATAATAAAGTATTGGATACCATCCTTATACATGAGTTTTTCTTTGGAGATGATGATAATATTCTTTTAAAATCATCTGTGGGAATACTTTATTTCTATAAAAAAAATTATGAAATGAATGATGAAGAAATGACTATTCCAAGAAATATAGAAATTTTTAAGACAATTTTAAACTCAAACGAGGAGTCAATGATTTGGTTATTATTAGGAATGAATGTATCGTTCTTTAAATTTATAATTAATGCACCTAGATTTTCAGAGTATATTGAAGGTAAAATACAAATGTATCCTGAGATTAAGAAACGTGTAAATAAAATTTTAAAAGAAAAATGAAATAAAAGAAGGTGATAAAGCATGTTAATACCATTTGAATTTCCCTAGTGATGAAGCACGTAATAAATGGCTGCTTTATCACTACTTAAAAAAATCTTATACTGATATAGGTATTCCAGAAGATAAAGTTGATGAATTAACCGAAAATAGAATGATTGAAAACTCTAAGAATTTGTTTGGGTTCCATGGATTAGCATGGCAGCTTGGGCAAATATCCTTAGAGTTTTTTTGTAACTATTTTTTACAGGATATATACCTGCCTAAGGAAGATAATGCTGCAGCTCCGATTTCAAAGGTTCATGAAGAGTTGTGGCACGATATTCAGGAATCAATAATTGGTAATGGTCCAGAACAACTTGGACGAGTCCTTCCAAGAGGAACCGGAAAAAGTGCATTTGGTACTTTGGGACCTACATGTTGGAGTGTGGCTTATAAACATAAAACTTATGTACTTATTTGTTCTGATATCGGAAGTACTGCTGAAAAGTTTATCAAAGATATCAAGGATAATATGATTGAAAATGAGTATATTGAAAATGCTTTTGGCAAGCTCCTTGATGATAAGAACAGAAATTTTATATGTAATGCAACTCAATTGGAGTTTATAAACCATACTTTTGTCGAAGCTATTTCATCTACTTCGCCAATGAGAGGTAGAAAATATAAGAATGTTAGACCAGATCTTATAATTTTGGATAGACATAATTGTCCCCTATACTAGTAATAGTGTAGTGAAAATCGACCAAAATCGGTGGAAGTCTCATGCTATTTGATAATTAAATATGGTATAATAATTATATGGGATAGATAAGGAAGTCGCGAGCCTTATTGATAAGAAATTTCCGAGATTTCTTCCCTGTCATTAAAATCTAATAATCGGAAAAGAATTACACTATCGGAGGTGTTTTTGTTATGTCTAAAAAACTTACTATTGAGGATGTTAGGCAATATGTAAAAGAAAATTCGGAATGTGAATTGTTGTCTTATGAATATATAAATGCCAGAAGCAAACTAAGATTTAAATGTAAATGTGGCAAAGAATTTGAAAGAACATTTGATAATTTTAAAAGAAAAAAGACTACTTTATGTCAATCATGTTCTAATATTAGACCTTTGCCTAACAATGCTAAGAAGATAATTGCAAAAAGTAGGCAAAAACCAATAGAAGAAGTTTTAAAGGTTGTGGAAAAAGAAATGAAGTGTAAGTTTATCAAAAGATATACAAAACCTAATACACGTTCCACATTAATTGTTTTTGAATGTCCTATACATGATGTTCAAGAAGTCTATTGGACAAACTTAGTAAAAAGAAAAGGCTGTCCAGTATGTAATGAACATAATAAGCAAAATTCAAAAGGAATGCTTAAAGTGGAGAAGTGGCTGAAGATTCATGATATTGTATTTAAGAAAGAATACAAATTTGATGGATGCAAAGATAAAAGAAAACTTCCATTTGATTATTATTTGCCACATAAGGATATTTGCATAGAATTTGATGGTAGACAACATTTTGAAAAAGCTTATTTTGGTGGTATTGATGAAGAAAAAGCAAAAGATTCACTAAAATATACAAAAAGACATGATGAAATAAAAAATAAATTTTGTAGAGAAAATAATATTAAATTAATTAGAATACCATATTTTAAAATTGATGATATAAATAATATTTTAAAGAGTGCTTTATAGTGCTCTTTTTATTTTGAGATAATACCGAGGTAAAGCACGTTTTAAAAGATGTGACTCACCGTAGAGCATAGGGATTGAAACTACTTTGTAGAATAAAATATCCCCACGAGTGGTTGACAACCTTGTAGGTTGAAAATATATGCCGAACTATATGGTGACATATAGAAGTTAGGATAAAAAGCCTAACGATAACAAAATGGATTATCAAAGTGAAGATGATGTTAGAACCGAAGAAGCTAGAGAAAAGAAATGGAAAAGGTATTCTGATGACGTTAAGTTCGCAAAACAAAGACCAGTAAAGAGAAATGGTAAGGTTGTTAAAAAAGGTACTGTTCTTATGGCTTGGGGAACTCAACAACATAAAGAATGTTTCTATTCCAGGTTAATGAAATCTGCAACATGGACCTTTAAAAAGGAAAAAGGTGTATTAGTTGATGACTTCATAGATGAAGATGGTAAAAAGGTAAATGGTGTAGATCATTTATTTACTACAGGTTTATGGAAAGAGTTTAAGGATATTCTTTTTGACTTTAAAAATGATACAAGGCAAGAAGATGCCAAAGAGTTTTATTATGAACATGAAGAAGAAATGCAGTTCCCTATGTTATGGGAAGAATTTTGGACTTGTTTAGAACTAGCAATGGACTATTATGAAAATCCAAATTCATTTAAGCAAGAGGTTCAAGGTGATGTTGATTCCATAGGAGAAAAATGGTTCAAATATATAAGAACTGAAAGCAGAGAAGAAATTGAAACTCACGATTTTATTAAAACAATGCTTTTAGCTGATCCAGCTGCAAGTGGTGGTAAAAGGAATGACTATAGTGCTTTTTTAGTTGGTTCAAGTGCTACTAATGGTAATAAGTATGCAAGAAAAGCTGAATTAGCCAAAATTAATGCTAGAAAAGAGTTTGATAAATATGTTGGCCATATGATTGAATTATTACTTGAATATCCTGAAGTAAGCCATGTGAGTATTGAAAAAAATACTTTTAATGGAGCAGATGCCTTTACATTAGAAAAACTGATTAATGAACATCCAATTTTAAAATATAGAGGTATAGAAATTATAAATGAACAGCAAAAGAAAAATAAGGATGATAAGATCTCAACATCAATACCATATGTAAACAAAGGAGAAATTATTTTTGCTAAAGAAGATGAGGAATTTACAGATCAAGTAATGGAATTTGCAGGGCAAAAGTTTACTGTGCATGATGATGCTGCCGACGTAATGTCTGAGTTTATTCAAAGAATTGACCAGATTGAGGTTATTAGTACAATTCAAATATTAGACAGAAAAGCATTTGGTCTATAGGAGGTGATAAATTTGAATTTTAGTAATTTAATAAGGCAATTAGTTACAAAACAAGTAATTCTAAATTTAAATATTCCAGATCATTTATCATTGGTTAAGAAAATTTATGGGACCTATTATACGTATAAACAAATTTACAATAAGATGTATAGCTATTATAAAGGTGATACTGATGCAATGAAAAAGTATTTGTTTGTAACGGAAAGGTCCAATCTCAAGATTAATACTAATTTTATCAAGAAATTTATTAAAGAAGAGGTATCTTATACTGTTGGAAATCCGATAACCTATGAATCTAGAAATGATAACTCTGATGTAATTAAGGATATTGAATACTATACAGCTCACTGGGATGAACTTCACGATACTGATCTTATGAAGTACTTGATTATATTTACTAAAGTGTATGAAATATATTATTTAGATGGTAATGCAGATTTTTGCAGTAAAATTATAAAACCTACTGAAGGTTACGCATATGTTGATAATGCTTCGGGTAAGGTTTTATTTTTTATTCACGCGTTTAAAAATGATTTTGACACTATAAATACTTATGTTGATGTTTATACAGATGAATTTATTTATCATTATGATGGGCATTTTAATGAGATTATGGTGCCAACAGAAAATATATTTGGAGAAGTTCCAGTAAGTGTTGGTAAATTAACATTGGAGGAATACCATGATAGCTTATATAAAGATATAAAAGGATTGCAAGATGCATTTGAAACTAACTTTAGCGATATAAGTAATGAAATAAGTGACTTTAGAAATGCTTATTTAGTCTTCATGGGATGTCAAGTTGATGAAAAGCAAATTCCTAATATGAAAAAGTTGGGTGTACTAAATACTAAGGATAAAAATAGTGTTATTCAATGGCTTGTCAAAAATATTAATGATACTTTCATCCAAAACACACTTGATAGGCAGGTTGATACAATGTATCAAATAGCTTGCCATATAAACCATAATGAGAAGTTGCAAAGTAATCTGAGCGGAATAACCCTAAGATCACGTTTAATAGCATTAGAGAATAAATGCAATTTAGAGATTAAGGCTCATACAAATATAATTAAAAGTAGAAATAGATTCTTATGTATATATTTAAATCTAAAGAAAAGTAAGAATTACGATTATAAAGATATCAAAGCCCTATATACCCCAAACATTCCAACGGATGATTTAGCGACAGCTCAGATGTTTAATCAAACGCCTGAAGGAGTTATTTCTAAAGATACAATGAGGAGTAGATTTAGTTTTATTACCAATAAAGTTGCAGAAGCTGAAAAAGTTAAAAAAGAGCAACAAGAAGATTGGCCAAAGACAAGTTTGGATAAGGTAGTTGGTAATAATGGATAAGAATAAACTTACTCTAGAGCAACAATTTTTTAGTGATAAAACTTTAGAATTTGCTAAAGAACTTTATGATCAGACTGAAAGTAAATTAAAAGAAGCTTATAATGGGCAAATACAAAGTAGAAATGATTTACTAAACCAAATCGCAAAGATATTATTATCTTATAATATTGATGATAATATTTTAAATATAAATGCAGCTGATAAGAAGAAGCTATATTTAGAATTAAGTGATTTAATCATTAAGAATATTAAGTCGGAGCTTAATGTTGAAACAATTCTAACCAAAGACATTTTAACAAATGCTGCTAAAGAGAAATTCAATACTAATAATTATGTGTATAGCCTAGGGGCAGATTTCAAAATTACTCAACTAAGTGATGAGGTATTAGAGAAAATAATTAGTACTAAGGTTGATGATAAGTTATGGTCAGATAGATTGTATGATAATAAAAATGAAATGTGCAATGTATTACAAAAAGAAGTTGAAAAGTTTCTTAAGGGTGAAACAAATGTAAATCAAATTGGGCAAAAAATTACAAATAAATATGACATTAATGCACATGAAACCAAAAGATTAGTTCAGGATAATATATGCAGAGTGCAGGAGGGTGCTAATGATGTATGGCAGCATGAGCATGGAATAAAGAAAGTTATGTATATGGCGACTCTTGATGGAAAAGTGTGTTCAAGGTGTGCTAAATATGATACTGAAGTATATGATACTGATGAAAAGCCTGTACAAATACCGCAGCATCCATTTTGTAGATGTGTTTATATATCATTAACGGATAAAGATTGGCATCCTAAGATGCGACTTGATAATGAAGCTAAGAAAAATGTTAATTGGCAAAGCTATGAAGATTGGAAAGAAAATAATAGCATTATAAAAAGTAATGGTAAAGAAATTAGATCTTCAAATTATGAAAAAGTAGAGTCAAATATAAAATGGGATAATTATATAGAGATATCAAAAGAAAGTTCAAATAAATTAAACGAAATTCATACAAATCTTAATAAATTTATGATTGAACAGGGAAAAGAAAAACTTAGTTTATTAGAACTAGGTGGAAATAAGATATGCATTGAGCAGGTTGGAGAAGAAGAAAATGTCAAATTGTCAAAAGAGACTGTAAGAATATTGAAAGAGTCAGATGCTAATGATATAATATTCGTACACAATCATCCTGGCAAGACAACATTTTCTAGAGATGATATTGAGAAAATAATAACATATAAATCTATTAATGCAATGACACTTGAATGTGAAGATGGAAGTAAGTATATAATACAAAGAGGCACTTGCAAGAGTTCAAGTGTAAAAGGATATCTATTCTACAATAAATATGAAAACATAAGGCGAACAATAGCACGAAATTATCCTGAATTAGATGATGATGTGAAAATTTATGAGGTTTGGGATAAGTACATGAATGAAGTGGCTACAGCAGTATGTAATGATTATGGATTAATTTATAAGAAGGTGAAATAAAATGTATAATGAAACTCTTGATGGTTTCCCAGAATGGAAGCATATGCAAAAAGAAGGTATGACATTAGATGAGTATAATAAATTTGCTAAAAAAAAGACTATTCAAATAATGAAGGATAAATTAGAAGCCAGTAAGGATGAATTAACTAAAGATGAAGTTGAAGAGATAGAAGAGGCAATAAAGGAAGCTGAATTAGAACTTAATGAAATGTAAAAGCACTTACTTAATTTAAATAGGTAGGTGCTTTTATTATACCTAAAATTAAGGAGTCAATATTGTGGGACTATTAAATTAATTAAAGATTAGTAAAAGCTAGTCTTTTTATTTTGCTTAAATTACGTCTTGTGGACGATTTGTGTACAAGGAGTACAAAATATTTAAATTACAAAATAATGTGTTCTAGGGCACGCTTGATGGTCTAGAGTATAGGAGGAATAAGGATGTTAAAGAAAGATTTATTAGAAAAAATCAAAAATGCTAAAGATGAAGAAGATATAAATTCATTACTTACTGGGACTGATATTGAAGAACAATTTAAAGGACCTGAACCAACTTTAGATGTTTTCAAGCAAAAAATTAAAGCTGATAAAGTATTCCAACAATTTATGGACAGTGAAAGAGATACTTATCATTCAAAGGCAATAAAAACTATGAAGGAAAAAGGAACGTGGGAATCTGAATTTGGAGACGTATTAACTCAAAAGTACCCAGATTTAGTTACAGATCCAACTCAAAAGAAATTACTAGATTTAGAAAAACAATTAGCGGAGGAAAAGGCTGCTAATGTAAAAAAAGATTTATTAGCAGAAGCAATGAAATATGCAAATGAAAAAGGAATAAAATTAAAATCCATTGATAAATATCTTGGTGAAGATTTCGATTCAACTAAGGCTAATTTAGACGATTTAGCTGAAGATTGGTCAAAAGGATTAGAAGCTATGGTTAATGAAAAAATGAAAGCAAATTCATACGTACCTGGAACTGGTGACGATGGAAAACCAATTAGTATTGGAGCATCATTGGCCGCCGAAGCGAATAAGACAAGTACAGCTGCAAGTGATCCTTGGGCTAAATAATAAGGAGGTAATAATATGTATGTAAAATCAGAAACTTATCAAAATGAAATGGAGATATTGTATAGTGATGCAAATTTAGCTACTTTTAGTGGAACTGTTTTAGCATCAAATGTTGATGAAGGTGATGAACATGGGAAAAAATATGTAGTTGCTGGGAGTTTGATAGATAAAGATGGTAAGATTGTTACTCAAACTGGGGCCAGTGGATCAGAAACATTAATGACAATACCTGTTGGAATTGTATATAGAACTGTAGATGTAACTAATGGAGATCAACCATGTTCATTAATTGTTGAAGGATATCTAAGGGCAGATAGGGTTTTAGATGGATTTGCAGACAAAGCAATAGCCGCAATTAAAACAGCATTACCAAATATAACATTTAGATAATAAGGGAGGAATTAATAATGCCAAGAGTAGATGAAGTATTTAACACAAAGGAATTAATTAATTATTTTGCAGAAAGACAAACGGCATCAATGCTAGGAGAAGCTCTATTTCCAGAAAGGAAAATCCAAGACATTGAATTTGAAATGATTTTAGGCAGGGGAGGATTACCAGTTAGTGCAACAGTACATGCATTAGATACTAAAACTCAAATTGCAAGCAGACAAGCAATCCAAAAAGGTGCACAAGAATTAGCACTCATTAAAAGACAAATTCCAATGAGAGAAAAGGACATTATAAAAGTTCAGAGTCCAAGAAATGATGCAGAATTAAAATTTGTGCTTTCTCAACTTTATAATGATGCTGAAGATATGAAAGAATCAGTAAAAGTTAGAGTTGAAGCTATGAGAATGGAGTTACTTTCTACTGGAAAGATTAAAATAGAAGAAAATGGAGTTAAAGTTACTTTAGATTATGGAGTTCCCGCAGGAAACCAAAAGTCTGTAACATGGAAAACCCCAGATACAGATAAGCCACTAGATGATATAAAAACACTTGTTAAGGCAGTTAAAACTTCAAGTGGTTCAACTTCAACTAGAGCTTTAACTTCGGATACTATAATTGATACAATTTGCAACTGCACAAGTGTAAGAAAAGCTATATTTGGAGTAAACTCCGATATGGTTCCAACATTAGATGATTTGAATAATTTAATGTCTAGAATGAAATTGCCTAAGTTTGTTACTTATGATGAACTTTACAAAGTGGAGACTGCTAAAGGATATGAAACTAAGAGATATTATCCTGAGAATAAAATAACTATTTTTAGTTCAAATAATCCAGGAGAAACTATTTATGGTTTAACTGCTGAGGAAATCAAAATGATAGGAAATAATCAAATGGATGAAGCTGCAATGGTCGGAAATATATTTGTCGGAACTTATTCAAAACCTGATCCAGTGGTTGAATATACGAAAGCTGTAGCAACAGCTCTTCCATCTTGTCCTCATGCAGATGAAATTGGAATTATGTCTATAACATTAAGTTAGATTAGGGAGATATAAAGTCTCTCTTTTAACTATAATTAAGAGGTGATTAATTTGGTTGTAATTACTGATGAAGAATATGAACAAATGGCAATACAGGCTATAAGAGAATATAAAAATAAAGATCTTAAGGATGAAGAAATCAAGCAAAGATATTCATTAGCTATAAAATTAATAGTAGAAAATATAAAACAATCTCAAAAGGTTGATAAAAATATTAAGAGCGAAACTCAAGGCGCGCGCAGTAAGACTTATAAGGATGATATTGCTATAATTGATAACAATATTGAATTACTTTTAGGAAGCTCTTATGTAAGGATGTATTAATATGTTTTACGATAAAGAAATTTACATTTATAAATATGACTCTTTTGAAGATGAACACAGGATAGATAGAGAAGGGTATAAAAAAATAAGTGATAATCCATTTCTAGTTGATATACAACCTTATAATTCTGAAAAAGCAAAACGTGAGTATGGATATGACATTGAATGTAGTAGAAAAATGTTCTGCGATGTAATTACAGAAATAAAAGAAGATTCTATAATAGAATATAACAATAAATTCTATGAAATTAAAGCAATACCTTGGGATGATGAATATTATGAAATTCTTTTAAATGAAACTAAAGATGTTAACATTATCAAGGAAGATAACAATGAATAGCTTTGAAGATTTAATTGCTGAAGCTCAAAAAGCAGCTGAAAAAATTGATAATATTATTTCTGATGAAATGGAGACTAAAGCTACTGAATGTGTAGCAAGTATACAAGCAGTTACTCCAGTTAAAACTGGAATATTAAGAAGATCAATGACTCATGGGAAAATTATAAAAATGCCAAATAGCTGGACCATTAAAATTGGTTCTAGTATTGAATATGCTCAAGCCGTTGAAGATGGGCACAAACAGGAAGTTGGAAGATATGTGCCAGCTATAGGGAAAAAACTAGTTAAAGAATTTGTTCCTGGAAGGCATATGATACGAGATAATGTTGATATCTATCAAGATATACTAACATCAAGCATTAATGAAAGAATAGAGAGGGAGGTATAAATGGATGATAAGATTAAATATGTAGATTTGCTTTATAGTGTTTATATTTCTCTTAAAAATAATTTTACAAAAGCAAAAATCAATATCAAAGAAAGTAGAACAGAGGTTAAAGGTCCTCTGTTTTTTGTGCAGGTAAAACCACTAGATAATGACTCATACAGGTATTATACAAAGGATTTTGTAAATATAATTATAACCTTCACAGATGTAATTTTAGATCAAGAAAAAATATTAAATGTAAAAGATGAGCTCAAGGAGTTATTTGATTATGGTTTGAGAATAAATGATACATTTATTTACTTTGATAAAAAAGTATTTAATGAAAGTGAAGATTGCATTATTTTAACTTTAACTATTAAATATCATAATTCTAAGGATATTAAGAATATTCCAATTCCAGATAGATATACGGAATTTATGCATGAATTAAATTTTATTTTAAATGAAGATAAGGAGGAAATCGACTAATGTCAAATATAAATATTTATTTGAAGTCAGCTGCTGAAACATTAAATTCTAGAAGTACTAGAGGAATTGTAATGTTAGTACTTAATGACAGTGTTGAAGGTGTTAAATCTTATAATAGGAAAAGAGCAGTAACAGATGAGTACAGTGAAGAAAATAAATCAAAAAGAATAGATAAATGTTTTGATAAATATGGAGTAAGCACATTAAAAGTAGTTTGTTATACCCCGCCTGAAACTATAAGTGTAGCATTAAAAAAAATAGATGGTGTTAAGTTTAATTATTTAGCCTGTCCCACAATTACCGAAGATGAAGATAAAAAGGCCATTGTAGATTTTATAAAGGGTCAGATAACAGCTAAAAACTATACTGTTAAAGCGAATTTGGCTAACTATAAAGCAGATTATGAAAATATAGTAAGTAATTATATATCTAGTATAACAATAGATGGAGAGACTCTTACAGGAGAAGAATTTACTGTTGATCATGCTTGTATGTGTGCAGTATGTTCTATTGGAGAGGGTCTGACAAATAAAGTATTGAGTGGTGTGACAAAAGTTACTTTAGTAGATGATACAAAAGATGCTGAATCAATAAGCGAATTAGGACAAGTTGGAGTTGTTTATGACAATGATTTTGAATCATATGTTCTTACAGACGATGTTAATACAAAGACAACTATAGATGATAGCAAAGAAAAAGATATTTTAAAAGATAGAAGAGTATCGGAAATATTAAGCATGATGCAGGATGATTTAAAAGTTGCATTCAAAACAAGCTGGCAAGATAAAAAAGGTAACTCTTATTCTAATAGAAAACTATTAAGAGATACTATAAATAAAAGTTATTTTAAACCTTTGGGGACTAAAGGTGCCCTTAATGGTGATATGAGTAATACTTGTTATCTTAATATTGACGCAATTAGAGAGTATATAGAATCATTAGGTGTAGATACAACTGACATGAAGGATGAAGATATATTATCTTATGATACAAAAAGAAAGGTATTTATGAAAGCTAGGGTTTATGTATTACAAACGATGGGAGAGTTGGAGTTTGAAATAAATTATTAGGGGTGAGTAAATAATGAACATATTTAATGAGAATTATGCTATACATGGCAAAAGTTTTCAGCTGTGGATGGATGGAGATCTTATGGCAGAAGTATTAACAGCTAAAGCCAAATCAGATTTGACAACGGAAACTGTATATATAGCTGGTCAACTTGGTAATGGGGATATTATAACTGGTGCCAATGGTACTGGATCATTAACTTTCAATACTGTAATTGGAGACCTTCCTAAAAAGGTTAATGATTGTATTAAATCAAATAAACCATTTATATTTGACCTTATAGGTGAATTTGAGAACAAAACTTATGGAAACACTAGGAGAGTTATTATAGAAGAATGTAAAATAACTTCATTTAGTCCATTGGATGTTGATATACAAAAATTATTACAAGATGCTTATGATTTTAAATATAATCCACAAAATGTTGATATAGAATAGCTTGTGCTTTAGGTGTAGGCTATTATTTTTTATTAAAAGAGAGGAATGATTTATTAATGGATATAAAAGATATATTAAAAAATAAAGGAATTTTAGATGAGAAAAATTCTGAAAAAACCAAGAAATTAGAAGTTATCAGTTTAAAAGGTATTGGGGATGGAATGATCACTATAAAAAGTATTGGTGATGATACGTTTGATATGATTGAGAAAATGAGTAAAACAAATTTTGATATAAATAAAAATGCTGTGTATCAGGCAGTTATAGAACCTAATTTAAAATCAAAGGAACTCCAAGAAGCCTTAGATTGTAAAGCTAATCCAACAGGTGTTGTAAGAAAACTTTTTACTAGAGCAGAGATAGAAATGATATCAACTGAAGTTGGTAAGTTAAGTGGAATGCATTTAGAAAAGGGACTTATTAAAGAAATAAAAAACTCATAGACCAAGATGATGAGGTACGTATGCTCGCCTATTATATTAATAAAGGGCATGACTTACAAAAACTAATTGATCTTGGATATTATGAAAAAATGTTTTATATAGCGTCTATGCATAAATTACACGATGAAGATATAGATGAAAAAATTGCCTTAAGTCCATTTTTGACAAGAAAGTAGGTGATTGCTATCGGATTATTTGGAAGTGAATTAACAATAAAAGACGGATTTTCTAGAGTGTTTAGTGCTTTTATTGGGCAGGCTACAAGTGCTAAAAGTAGTGTAAATGGCTTAACTGGAGAAATGAGGAATGCTGAAGCTGCGTCTGCAAACTCAGTTGGTAGTATGAGAAGCCAAGTGGCAAGCTTGGCACAAGAATATAAAAAGGCAGGGTTATCACAAAGTGAAGCTTTTAGAAAAGCATGGAGCGAGGTTGAAAGAAGCTCTAACAATGCAGGTGCTGGAACCGGAAAAACATGGGCAACCACTTTTAGAAAAATAAAAAATGACGGTAGTAATGCCTTTGGATCATTAAGTAATAGCATTAGTAACTTTTCCAATTCTACATTAGGTACATTAAGCAAACTAACAGCAGGTTATTTAAGTCTTAAAGGTGCAGCTGATCTTACTAAAGAATCATTAAAAGCTGGAATGACATATCAAAACGCAAGTACATTTTTGCAAACAACTTATGGAGAAACTAAAGGAAAAGAAAAATTTAAATGGGCCACGCAGGAAGCAAATAAAACTCCATTTACTGAATCTGAGGTTGCAAGTGCTTTAGCGAGAGCAAAAGGCCTTGGAATGAAAGATGATGAAAAAACATTTAAAATGTATGAAGATATGGGGTCTTTTGCAAAGATACAAGGAGTTGGAGACCTATCGAGTGCGGTTGATGCGATTTCAGATACATTAGGGGGAGAATGGGAAAGGCTACAGACAATTACAGGTATAAAGAGACAAGGTCTTGAGGATTACGCTAAAACAAATGGATTAGGCAAATTCACAAATAAAAAAGGTCAAGTTACTGATAAAGATAAGCTTATGGAAGTTTTAGAATCTTACATGGGTGAAAAAGGTATATCTGGAATGACTGATAAATTTTCTAAGACACTTAGTGGAAGACTATCAACATTAAAAGGAAATTGGGAAAAAACTTTAGCTGATATGGTTGGAATAGGTAATGATGGAGCTATAAAGAATGGGAGTTTATTTGATAATGCATCTAAAGGACTAGAAAAACTTATAACAAGTGTCAACAAATTTAGTAAAAGTGAATCGTTTGATAAAATAGCTGATGGATTAGGTAAATTAGGGAATGGATTAATAGGAGGCTTAGATTACATTACAATGCATCCGGAAACCGTAACGACTTTAACCAAAATTGGAGGGGGTTTACTCAGTCTTAAAGTTGCTAGTGGAGTGCTAAGTCCAATAGTAAAATTGACTGGTGGTTTAGCTACTTTAGGGGGAGTATCTAATAGTTTACCAGGCATATTAAATAAAGCTACGCTGTCAATTGGAGCTTTCGCAATTGCAACAAATAGTTTTTTTGGTGAAAATGGTGTTTTACATAAAGTTGCAAATGGTATGTTTAATGTATTTACTTCGAAGGATAATAAAATAGATGTTCCAGCAGCAAGTAAAGCTCTTTTGAAATCTTCCGCTAATGGATGGAATTATATATATGAAAAGATTATGGGAAATGATGAGGCAGATAACAATTATAAAAATAATGAGATTAAGAATCTGGCAGAAAGTGAAAGAGCTGATGCAAAACTTAATGGTGTTAGTGATAATACTTACACTTGGGATGCTGCAACTAGAGATAAATACAAGAATTTGTATGCATACGAGCAATTCTACAATCACGATGATTCTTACGAAAAATATAAATCCTATTCTGAGTGGAATACAATTCCAAGTATGCTTAATAATAAAGAAATAAGTAATACAATTAATAATACTAGCACAAATAGCCATGCATCAAATAAAACTGAAATAAATCTTAATGTAGATACAATTAAAGAAACAGCAGATATTAACGACATTATGGATCAAATTGCAAATAAATTAAACAAGCTAAATAATACTAGAAACGCTGTAAATTATTAAAAAGGAGAGGATAAGCACAATGGGAGAGGATAGAAGAAAACTAATATTAACCAAAGTAAAAGATAACTTCAGTATTTTATTTCCTTTAACACCTTTTCCTAAGTTTTCTAGTAGCATGAATATAAGTACTGCTGAATTATTTGGACATGGTGAAACTGATACAGGTGCCATAAGAAATCTTACTAAAATAACTATGGATGGAATATTACCACATCCAAAGAACAATTATGATTTTGTGTTTAATAATGATTATGCTCCTGGGTATTATACGAATTATTTATATGATTGGATGGTAAATCAAAATAATTTACTTATGTCGTATAGAACAGATACTCAAAAAATATCACATTTAAATTGCAGGATAGAGAAGTTTGATTTTGCCGAAGAAGATGGATCAAAAAATATAAAATTCAATCTAACTTTGAGAGAATATAGAGAAAATAAACTAACCGATTCTAATGATGTAGTTAATTCGAAATATGTTAT
The DNA here is from genome assembly GCF_022320765.1 of Clostridium sp. YIM B02569. NCBI lineage: Bacteria > Bacillati > Bacillota > Clostridia > Eubacteriales > Clostridiaceae > Clostridium > Clostridium sp. YIM B02569. The sequence continues at coordinate 36,237 of NZ_JAKJJX010000037.1, forward strand.
AGATAGTTATGGTTCAGATACTTATTATGTTGGGGAAGGTGATACTTTAATTACAATAGCAGCTAAATTATATGGGGATTCTAGTAAATGGAATTACCTTATGAATAAAAATAATTTGAAAAACCCTTTAATTTTAGAAGTTGGCCAAGGATTAAAAATATAGGTGATTATATGGATAATGTAACATTAAAAATTTATAAATGGAATGATGTGAATAAAACAATTAATATACAGGATATATGTAGTTCAATTAAAATGTATTGTTCACACACTAATATAACAACCGAATTGAATTTTACAATAGCTTATGAGTATAATGACTATTATTTTTATAAGTTTGATATTGGAGATCAGGTTTGTCTATGGTATAAGGGAGGGCTAATTTTCTATGGAAGGATTACAGATAGTGAATTTAACTTAAAAAATAACACTTATACTTTTACTTGTTACGATTTGGCATGGTGGATTATAAAATCTAATATAACTAGAAATTTAGATAATATTAGTGTAAAAGATGCTTTACGCACTGTTTTTGGAGACATTGATTTAAAAGCATTTGATATTGATAGTGAACTAGACGATGATGGTAACATTTTAATAGGAACCCATCTTATTAAAAACAAAAGTGCTAAAGATGTATTAATGGCAATAATGCAAGAGGTAAGCAAAAAGACGGATGTATATTATTACATGCATATGAATGCTAATTGCAAAATTATAATAACTGAATGTGATAAATATTATAGTGGGGTTACAATACAAGAAAGCAGCAAAGATGTTATTGATGGCAATCTAATTGACTACACAATTAATAGATCTATGCAGGATATGGTAAATAAAATTAATATTTTTGATAGTGACTATAAGCAAATTAATTACCTTACGTTATCTAATTTTGATGAAGATAGATATGGAACAATACAAGATAACGTGATTCTTGAAGAAGATGAAGAATATAGCGTAGAAGTAGAAACTAAGATCAAAAAGAAATTAGAGCAAAAAGGAAACCCCAGTGAAGAGGTACAGGTGAAATGTCTAGGAGATATAAACTATAAAGTTGGATATGGTGTAATGTGTAAATTACCCGATAGTACATTTTATGATAGATTTATGTATATACTAGCATCTGAATGGGAATGGGTTGCTAGTGGGGATTTTATAAGTACTTTAAGTTTATCTACAAGTAAGCACAAAGACTTAACAGATTTTAGTGATATAGAAGAAAAACAAGATGATGAAGATGGAGAAAATAAGGGATCTCTTGCAGATAGAGTCGTTGAGTATGCTAAGACATTTTTAGGGTATCCATATTTATATGGAGGAACTGGAAAAATATTAACGGAAGAGTTAGTTAAAGCAAATCCTAAAATAACAACATTAGAAGGTGCTAATGATAATTGGAAAAATTGGATAGGCAAAGAAGCTTACGATTGTAGTGGATTCACTCAAGCTGTATATAAACACTTTAGTATAGACATAACTAGAACTACTACTAATAATCAAATGGGGCAGGGAAAGGCAATTAGTGCATCCGATAGTAGTAAGTGGAAAGAAGGAGACTTAATGTTTCCGCACGCCAATCATGTTCAAATGTATATTGGCAATGGAAAAATTATTCATGCTCCTGAAAGCGGTAGAGTAATACAAATAGCTGATGCCAAAACTAGTTATGCATGTGTGCGGAGGGTGCTAAAAGATGAAGATTTTATAGTTAACCAAAGTGCTAGTAGCAATCAGGATGCTTCAATTAATACTGCTGTAAATTGTACAAGTCAAAAAGAATTTGCGGCAGCAGTTGCGCCGTATGCTAAAACATTATTTAATAAATATCATATTTTTCCTGGAGTAATTATTTCATGTATGATCCAAGAATCATGGACAGGTAGTGGGTTCACTAAACTTGCTATAAAATATTATAATTTTGGTGGTGTAAAATGCTCTGCTAGTAGTGAAAATGCAATACAAGATTATAAACCACCTTCAAGTGAAGGAAATATGTTATATAGAAAATTCGATTCATTAAAAGATTTTATAATATATTGGTGCGAACTCATTTCTGGAAGCAGTTATAACTATAAATCAGCAATAGCAGATAAGAATACACCGAAAGAACAAATTTTTGGCTTTGATAATACTCCATATGCTGGAGATAAAACAAAAGGCTCGCAAATGTGGAACATATATAGTTCGGATGGATTTAGTAAATATGATGAAGGATTGTGAGGTGAGTGAATATGCTAGCAGAAGAAAAATTAAAAGCTGCATTAGATTCAAATTCTAGAAGTGCTATAGATATAAAAGAACATGAAATAGGAATTATTGAATCTTTAGAACCCTTTCAAATTAATGTTGGGGGATTAATTTTGACAAATAAAAATTTAATCATCAATTATGATTTGCTAGAACATACAGAATATTTTAAAAGTCTAACAGGAACTATTGGAGATAAATCTGAAACTATTTCTAATGGTTCTATTTTATTTGAAAATAAATTAAATAAAGATGATAAAGTTATAGTTAGACCTATAAGTAAAAATAAATATTATGTTTCAAACAAAGTAAAAGTGGGTGAATCAAATGTCTAATTTCCCAACCTACGCTATTAATAAAAAAGAAGATATAGAAGATACAGAAATTCCATTATTAAAAGAGTATGCTTGGAATTTTGAAAATGATAATTTTCTATTTGATGAAAATGGAAAGTTTATAATTTTAGATGGTTTGGAAGCTTTGAAAGTTAGAAATTATTTATCTTTAAAAATATATAAAGATAGATGGTTTATTTACAATGGCAAAGTTGGTGGTAGAATAAAAGAACTTATAGGAAAAGGCTATAGTTTTGCTTGTTTGCATGCCCAAGAGTTTATAGAAGAAGCTATTGTGGATAACATATATGTGAACTCAATAGAAGATTTAGAGATAACAATGAAAGATAACAAAGCAATTATAAATTTTAACGTTAATAGCATATATGGATCTTATTCAGAATCTATAAAAGGAGTGGAGGTGTAAATTTTGGACACATTTTATAAAAGCGCGGAGCAATATTATTCAGAAATGATTAAAACATTAAAAGATACCGATACAAGTGAACATAGTATTATAAGAAATGCTTTGTCACCATCAAGTTATGTATTTTCTCAAATTTCTTTAATACTAGACGAAATCCCTAAAATGATATTTGCAAAATCTGCTCTTGAAAATGATTATATAGAGACTTTAGAACAGAGATGCTCTGACATGGGAATATACAGAAAACAAGCTACAAAAGCCACTGGGATTATAAAAATTCTTGGGAATAAAAATGCGGTGTTTCCAGAACAATCTATAGTTACAACTAAATCTGGAAAAACTTATATGACACAAGAAAAAATTATTATAGACGAAAATGGAGTAGGCTATGCAAATATAGTAGCAAGTGATTATGGAAGTTCTTATAATTGTAATGCTGGTGATATATGTATAATGCCAGTAAAATATAGTGGAATATTTACAATAGCAAATGAAGAAAAAATTGATAATGGTTATGATATTGAAACCGCTGAAGCTCTATATAATAGATATACATTAAAGGTGCAAACTCCAGCTACTAGCGGTAACAAGTACCATTATAAAAATTGGTCTTTAGAAGTGACAGGTGTCGGGAATGTTGAAGTTTATCCGTTATGGAATGGTAACGGAACTGTAAAAGTTGTAATAACAAATAGTAATGGTAGAATAGCTAATGATTCTTTAATAAAAGCAGTTTATGATCATATAGAAGAAGAGAGGCCTATAGGCCCTACAATAACTGTTATAAGTGTTATAGAAAAAACTATAAACATTTCTGCGAATGTGCAAATAAAATCAGGTTCTAATTTAGAGGATATTAAAAGTGCTTATTCAGCTAATGTGGCTAATTATTTGAGAAATAATGTCAAACAAATAAGTGTTCTTAAAATAATAAGTTTATTATTAGATATGGACGATGTATTAGATGCAGATTATTCTAGTTTTAAAATTAATAATTCATCTGAAAATATAATTTTGGAATCAGATGAGATTGCGGTCTTGGGGGATATTTCCTTAACTGAAGTTTGAAGAAGGTGAAATTTATTGTCATGAGAATTCTAGAAAAACAATCTATAGATTTAACCAAGTATGTACCACCACTCATATATAGCAATAATAATATTATGAAGTCCATCTATAAATCCCAAGGGGATGAATTAGATGGTCTTTTATATTGCATAGAAGATTTGATAAATCAATGTTTCATTGAAACTGCTACATGGAGTTTATCTTCGTGGGAAAATGAGTTTGGGGTAAAAGCTAAAATGAATGATACTTTAGAAAATAGAAGAAGTAGAGTTTTGGCTAAAAAAAGAGGTACTAGCACTACTACAAAACAGGTTGTAAAAGATATTTGTAATAGCTTTGTAGATAACACAAGCATTATAGAGTATAGCAGCGATTATTACTTTGAGTTAATCCTAGAAAGTTATAGTGGATTCCACAATTTTTTAGAAGATTTAATGGATATCATTGAAGAACTAAAGCCAGCACATCTTGGAGTTAATTACGAGTTAAAAGCAACGACTAAATCTAACATTTATATAGGGTTAGCCGCGTTTGATGGAGAGATAGTTAATACGTATCCGTGGACGCCAAATGATATAGAATCTAAAGCTGAATATTATATTCCGATAATACAACCTTCAAGTTTAGAAACTATAAATACATATCCAAAGGAGGTAGTTTAATGGCAGAAAAATTTTATAGTATTTTGACCAATATAGGTAAAGCAAAAATAGCAAATTCGATTGGTCTTGGGACTAAAGTAAATTTTGTGAAAATGAAAGTCGGAGATGGTGGCGGGAATTACTATGAGCCAACAGAAGATCAATTGGATCTTAAAAATACAGTTTGGGAGGGAAATATTAATCATGTTGAGATCGATAAGGATAATCCGAATTGGCTACATATAGAAGTTATGATACCCTCAACAATCGGAGGATTTACTATACGGGAATATGGCGCTTTTGATGAAGAAGGAAATATGCTTGGAATATGTAAATGTGCTGAAACATACAAGCCAGTTATTGCAGATGGTAGTACTAAAGAATTGCTTTTAAATTTAATATTAGTAGTAACAAATACTGAAAGTATAACTTTAAAAATAGATCCTACAATAATATTTGCTAAGAAATCGGACATTGAAGAATTGAGAACCTATATTACTGCGCAATTGTCAGATATGGTGTATCAAATAGCAGGTGGAACGGCTACAGCACTAACACTTACAATTAGAGGATCGCTAGTAAATGGATATCCAATAACTTTTATAGCAAGTGCGAACAATGGTGGAGCTGCAACAACTATAAATGGTAAAAAATTATATAAACCTGGAACAACTACACCACCAAATTTTATTAAAGATAAAGCATATACTGTATGGTATAACTCGATAAGTGATTGTTTTTTTATCAAAGCTAGTGCAGAGGGTGACGCTGATGTTTCAAATGTACTAGCAACTAAAAAATTCAGTAATGATAATGATACAGGGTTAACTGGGACAATGCCTAATAATGGGGCAGTAAATCAGTCTTTGCCTATAAATGGAACATATATAATATCCAAGGGATTCCATGATGGAGCTGGAAAAGTAACTCAAAATATTCCAACGAGAGCTGGAATAACAATAAATCCTAGTACATCACAGCAAGTAATATCAGGCGGACAATATCTTATAGGAGATCAAATAATAGCTGCTATTACTGGAACTGCTACAGATGCAGATGTGATAGCAGGTAAAACGTATAATTCATCAGCTGGGATATTAAGAACAGGAACAGCAGTAAAATCTAAAACACCGTTATTAACAAACAAATATACTCCTATGCCTAGTCTAGCTTATAAAGGTGCAAGTATACCTGTGTCCAAAACAAATACAGCTACTGTTCAATATAATGGGAAAATATATGTTTTTGGTGGATATTTTTCAAATAATGCTGTTTCATCAAGTTATGTATTTGATATATTATCTAATACATGGAGTGCAATAGCTTCGATGCCTGTGGCTGGATATGCAGGAAGTGCAGTCGTCTATAATAACAAAATATATGTTACTGGTCTGGTAGACTTATATGGTAAATCTCTAGGAGGTATTTATATTTATGATATAGCTTCTAATTCATGGACGACAGGAGCTAATTTGATTACAGCTGTAAGCAATCCAGCTGTAATAATAAATGGTGCCAATATTTACGTAATTGGTGGAACCATAACATCTGTAACATATGTCTGTCAAATGTACAATATAACAACCAATACATGGTCAAATATGAGTTCAATTTCTACGGGGATATCTGGTGCGAGGGCTGTAGTATATAACGGTTCTATATTTCTGCTTGGAGGGACAGGTGGTTCGTCTGCTAATAGTGACATTTTTATATATACTATATCTACAAATACATGGGTACATAGCTCAGCAAGTTTATTAACTGCAAGAACGGGCTATGGACTTGTAGTATCTGGTAATATAGCTTACTTAATAGGGGGAAGTATTTCGGGTAATTATTATAATGGTGACATTGATTATATTGATCTTTCTTTAACGAATGCTTCCTCAGCAACTCAAGGTAATGTTATTGAAATTAATCCATCATTGACAAATGTTTCTGCGGAATATTATGCTGGAAATATTTTTATAGTATCGGGTATAGACTATAAAACTAATACTGGATCTTTGACTAATGTACTTGTTGTGACTGTAGATTTTTCTAATCAAATATAATTTAATAGGAGGAAATAATATGATTAAAATTAAAATATGGGATAAAAAAGAAAGTATTAATGGAGTTAGCGCTGAAGATTTTATAAAAAACAGTCCTGCTTGGTTTATTAATGGAGATATTTTATTAATTATAGATGATAATTCAGGACTAGTTCAACAAGTAGAAAATATAAATCAATTAAGAGCACAACTAAAGTTAGATGAATCTATTTCGTCAGAAGATGTAGGAAAAGCATATTTAGAAAGTATAAGTACTGCATCATAGGAAAATAGGAAGTAGTAAATAAAAGAATATAAGCAATAGATCAGCACCAATAAGGTGTTTTTTTATTGCTTATTTAAAAATGGTGCTTTTAGAAAGATTATATTTATAATTGTAAAAAATTACTTGATTTTGAATATATAAAAGAATTTGTATTACGATTTTACTTGGATTAAATTGGTATAGAAGTTACTATAAATATAAGGAAAAGAACGCGCGTTCATTTATTATTCAAATTATTTGATAAGGGAGAAATGATAAATGAAAAATTACTTTAAGAAATTTAGTATAATGTTTGTTATGCTATTGGCAGTTTTAGGCATCGGAACAATTCAAAATGGAGATGTAGCTAATGCCGCTACAATTGGACAGCAATTAACATCACCTGAAGAGGGATGGCAAAGAATTGACGATGAAGACGCAAGGTTACACTACACTCTGCCTACCAGGCAACAATATAGTGGCAGCTATAGTGGTACGTTATCTTATACTAATAACGGAACTTTAACTTTTAAATTTAAGGGCTCTAAACTTATGATTGGTACATTAAAACATTATGGACACATCGGATACAAAGTAAACATTGATGGAATAAAATATCCTGATGTTTCTACTTACAGCCCAAATATTCAGTATCAAATTATTACATTCGCAAAACTTGATTTAGCTAATGACATTCATACTGTTACTATAAGCAATATGAATACTGGATTTTTTGCTCTTGACTTTATTGATATAGATAATACGGGGTATTTGGTAAATCCAGATGAATCAATATCGTTAGATAAATCATCAATGGATTTAACTTTAGGTGACACAAAACAAGTAACTGCTACAACTACACCAGCAAGTGTACAAGTAAATTGGTCATCTTCAGATGAATCAGTGGCAACGGTAGATTCAACAGGTAAAGTTACAGCTCTAAAAGAAGGGCAAGCAACAATTACAGCTACAACTGCTGATGGGGTAACTGCAACATGTGCTGTAACTGTAACCACAAAAACTGCTGAGCCGACAAATCCGGATCCAGATCCAACAGATTCAGATAAGATAGTTAATATTGCTCATGCAAAAGGTGATAACACTAATAATGCTGGTGGAGATGTTACAATTATATTTCATGGAGCAGCTGATACTACATTGAGTGTGATAAAAACAGCAGATGTAAAGGACGTATGGGTAGGAGATAATTTTACATATACTATAGTAGTAACTAATACTGGTACAAAGACAGCTAAAGCAGTAGTAGTAAATGATCCTGCTCCTAATCATATTGATTTTGTAGTGAATGGAATAACAACAACTCAAGGTACAGTTGATCCAAGTTCAACATCTAAAAATATTATAGTTAATGTTGGGGATATTGCTCCAGGTGCAACAGTTACAATAAAAATACCTGCAACTGTAGTTCTATAAGCATATGATTGATTGGAAGTAAGATAAAATTAATATTAGAATCGTTTATAATAATAGATGAACTAAAAAGCACTTACAGAAATGTGGGTGCTTTTATTATATAAAAATAACTAATAAAAAGAGGTGTAATATGAATGAAGAATTAATTAGACATGAACTAGAAACGCATGATAAAAGACTAAATAATCATGGAGATAGACTAGATAAGCTTGAGCAGGATGGAAGAGAGCTAAAAACAGAGCTTAAGAACCTATGTGAAAATCTTAAAAACTTAACCAGTATGATGAAGTGGTTTATAACTGCAATTGGAGGAGCTTTAATTAGCTTCTTTTTTTATGCAGTTCAAACAGGAATATTTAATAAATAATTGGAGGTATGTAAAATGATAAGAACAGCATTAAAGTTAATTATTAAGGTATTAGAAAGTAAATTAGTTAAAAGTGGAGTGGAAGAAGTAATATTAAAGAATAAAAATTATATTACTGCAGGTAAGGCTATCTGGAACATAGTAGATGAACATTTTAGAATTTCAAAGACTGTAGAAGAAAAACTTGCAAGTAAAGCAGAGATGTTCGATAAATTGCTATTGGCTAAATTTCCAGAGTTGAGCGCAGGTGATATTGCAGAAATTAGGCAAGCTATAGCAGGAGAAGTAAATCAAACTAAAGCTGCAGTTGTAGATAATTCTACTTTACTTAAACAGTTGCAAGAGGATAACACTAATTTAAAAGCTGAATTAGCAGCATTAACAGATCAATTAAGCAAAGTACAAGCTTTAGTTATTGCACCAGCAGAAGGCCAACAGCCACAATATGTAACACCAGATGCAGCACAAACAATAGCCTAGTTTTTAGAGTGGCCTTTATAGGTTGCTCTTATTTTTTTATTATAGAAAGGATGATATAAATGAAAGGCATAGATATAAGTAATCATAACGGAAATATAAATTTCAATCAAGTAAAGGCAGCAGGAGTAGAAGCAGTCTATATTAAAGCTACTGAAGGAACAACATTTAAAGATAGTTATCTAGACACTAACTATTCTAATGCACATTACGCAGGTTTAAGAACAGGATTCTATCATTTCTTAGTTGGAACTAGCGCACCAGAAACTCAGGCCAATAGTTTTTATAATGCTATTAAAGATAAAGCAAATGATCTAATTCCAATGCTAGACGTAGAAACTAATTTTGATGGGCTAATGGATTATATTCTAAGATTCATTGCTAAATTTAAAGAGCTATCTAATATGCAAATAGGTATTTATACTTATACTAGTTTTATGGATAACTTAGATAATAGAATTGCTGATTATCCATTATGGGAAGCAAACTATAATAATGCTCCAGGGAAATTAAACTCTAATTTCTTCACTAATAGAGTAGGACATCAATATAGTGAAACAGGATCAGTAAGTGGAATAAATACTGATTGTGATATGAATGAGTTTAATGAAGGTATATTAAATAAAACAAATGGATATGTAAGAACTACTTATCTTCCAAATGGATATAGAGGAGATGGAAGCTTTGTAGGAGTGGACATGGAATATGTACAGGAATACTTTAAAGATATTCGTATCTATGCTAATTCAAATGATAACGGAATTTGGGTTGAAACGCAAAACTTGCCTATGAGCAAATGTTTAGAATTAAAAGAGACGTTAGGAAGTTGGTTTTATGATATAAAATAGTTTTATGGCATATGAGTAATCCTGTGCTCTTTGTTTTTGTTTAAATGAGGAGTATATGGTAAAATATAGCTAATATATATTAGGGGGATCAGGTATGATAAATAAATATTTGAATAAAATCATAACTTTAGGGGTGATAATTGGAACAATAGCAGCATTGAATCCAATAAGAGTGCATGCAGATACAAAGATATATACTGAGGTAGATGCTAATAGAAAGAAATTTGTTAATAATAACAGAATTGAGTTTTTAAAAGAAGATGGAACATACGCCAGAAACGAATGGATTCATGAAAAAGGAAGTAATATAGTATGGGGGCATTACGATATTTGGAATTATTTTGGAGATGACTGTATTGACAAAGAGGGATGGTTTCAAGTAGATGGGAAATGGTACTATGGAGATGAGGATCATTCGTCAGATCATTATAGTATAGTACAAAATAGATTTTATGGCGATTATTATTTAGGAGCTGATGGTGCAATGGTGACAAATACTTGGTTTAAAACATACTCTGTAAGAGGAACTGGGTTAGCATGGTATTATGCTGGATCAGACGGTAAAATATTAAAAAATACTTACACTCCAGATGGTTATTGGGTTAATTCTAATGGGATTTGGAAATAAAATTATAATTTAAAAAGCAGTAGCTAGGAGAAATCCAACTACTGCTTATTTTTTTGCCTAAAATTACTACATTTTATATATAATATGGTATAATTATGTAAAATTATATATAGAGGTGAGAATATGAGTGGAAGGGCTAATTTATTTAAGTTATTATCAGGATTTTTTATAGCAGCAATGTGTACAATGTATCCTCAACAAATTGGAGGATTAGTTACAAAGGCATTAGGTTTATTTGGAGAGCTATTTAGCCAAATACTTACTCCTATCTTTTTAAAAGCTATTGGAGCATAATGATATATAAGCAATAAAGGTAGATTAGGTAGAAATACTTAGTCTACCTTTTATTTTTTTGCCCTAAATCATAAAATATAGTATAGTAAATTTAATAAATTCGAGAGTAGGGATAAAAATGATGCATTTAAGATGCAATAATTGCAATAGCATAATAACTGATAAAATGGACAGCTATTATCATGGTGGCATAGGAGAATTTTTTTGTTCTCATGATTGTATTGTGGAATATTGTATAAGAGAAAGGGAGATTCAAAAAGTTGATATTAAAAATGTTAGACAAGTATGTGATATAGCATTATTTAAAGATGGAGAATTATATGAATCTAATATAGAAGATGATTTTTGCTATAATTGTGAGAATGGTACATATAGATTTTTAAAAATGATTAAGGAAAATGATTTAGATTGTGAAATATATAAATGTAATAATTGTGGGAATTTACTAAAAGTGAAATGTGATTAAATTAAAAAGGCAGCAGCCGAAGCCACCACCAGTCCATTTTGCATAATTAGTATAGCATAAGATATTTATAAAAATCAAGGAAGTAAGATTAGATACAGTGTTGCAATGTAATGATAAACTATACAACGTAAGCATTCAATATAATCTATCGATAGCAGCAGGCAAGATTTTTTTGTTTGTTGCTATTTGCTTTTATGGACGATTCTATGTGCTGCTTTACTTATTTTTAATTCCAAGTATTCTTATTAATCGTATTGTCGTAAGTAGTTTTATCGTAATTTATATGTCCATCAGACTCGGTATAGAGAAGTACTGCGGTATTTTTATCAGGGTGAATCCATTCATCATGAGCCATTCTACAGTCATTTTTTAAATAATAGTCATAATTTCCACTTTTTAAAACTAAATTTGAATTTGCAACACCATCTTCACCAAAGAAATACCAATCTCCATCTATATATGTCCATCCCATAGGGGCTGTCATGTCCGAATATATGTATTCCCACTCAATTTGTCCATTATTTATATTAGACACCCAACCTGTCTGAAATGCACTTGTAGGTACTGCAAATAGGCTAAAACTTATGAGCGTTGCGCTTAATACTTTTAGTATACTTTTCTTCATTATCTTATTCCCTCCAATTATATAGTTTTATCCACATTATACCATGAAATGTAAAAATATAGCCATATCATTAATTCAACTAGCTTTTTTATTTGAAATAATTTACAATTATATAGAGGTGGTATTATGGGGGTAAAAAATAAATTACTAGAAATAAGACTTGGGTTAGGATATAAAAAACAAAAGGATTTTGCAAGTTTTTTAGAAATAGGGAATAGTTACTATAGCAGATTAGAAAATAACAAGGATAAATTGACTATTGATACTTTGTTTAATATAGCTAGAAAATTAAATATAGATATTAATGATATTGTGTATTATGAAGAAGATCCTGAAGAATAAGGGTCTTCTTTTTTGTGCGAATTTAGAATTAGAAAATAAAAATTAGATTTAGAAATTTTTTTTGAGTAATAGGAAACTTTTGATTAATTCATACATATATTTAAACTAAAGATTAATCAAAAAGGAGTCAAGAAATGGATAAGTCTTTAGTAATACCAATAAGCTTCAAAACTACATCTACGAAGGAAATAGAACTATATAAACGCCTGTATGAGTTAGAAGATAGAGGGACTGAAATAAAACAAGTGCTTGGAGAGATATATTACCCAGAAAGATATATGAGAAAGGAGAAAGATCATGTTTAATTTAGATTTACGGCTTTTTAATTTCATATATAGCAATTGTAAACACTTAGGATCTGCATTTGGCTATGGAGCATTTGAAGGGTTTGTTTTATATAGTTCTGTTATTGCACTAGCAATAGTTAAAGTTACGGATATTAATTCTAAGAAGGTGCATAAGTAATGCTTGTAGAGCTAGGGTTAGCGGTTGGAAGTGTATATTTATATAACTATCTAAATGCATCAGAAGAAAGAAAATTTAAGAATAATTTCAATGAAGTGATGTTGAAAACTGGAATAAAAAATAAAGATGAAGAAACATTTAAAATTTATAAGATAGAAACTAAAAACTATGGATATGTATGCTATCTGAAGAATACAAAAGGTTTAAGCGTAGAGCATTTAGAAAGCAAAATAAATATTTTAGAATGTAATTTAAATTCAATAGTTCAAATAGAGAAAGATACATTTAGAAACTATATAAAAATGTATGTGGTCAATAAAGACTTAGATAAGTTTATGTTTGAACCAGTTAAATGTAAGTCTCACCAATTATATTTTGGGAAAGATTATAAAGGACAAAGTTACACTATAGATTTAAATAAGCATCCAATGTTATTAATAGCTGGGGCTACTGGATATGGTAAATCAATGCTTTTAGCGTGTATTCTTACTAATTTAATATACAATTCACCTAAAGATGTTGAATTATACCTCACTCAACTTATTAAAGGAGAAATTTCATCATTTGCAGATTGTGGGCCTGTAAAAATGGTCGCATATAGTCCAGCAGAATTAATGATAGCCATTAATAAAGTAAGAATAAAAATGGAGGAAAGGAGCAATTTGTTTAAAGCTCATGGCATAAGAAATATACAACAATGGAATAGCCACTTTCCTAATAGAAGAATGAAAAGAGTTATTCTTGTCTGTGAGGAAATGTCAGAATTAATGGAATTGCCTGTATGGGATCAGATTTGGAAAGTTGTTAAAGCTGGTAGAAGCGTTGGAGTTCATTTAATCGGGGCATTACAAAGGACAACTGCAACTAATTTAGATACTGATGTAAAGAGCCAAATGACGAGAACTACATTTCATCAAAACTCAATAATTGATTCTCAAAATGTAATAAATTCTAATAATGCTATGAAACTTAAAAGAGGCGAGTGTATTGTATGCGGAAATGATGGAGAGATAAAAATTAAAGTTCCATATATAGACGATGATTTTGTTCTATTAAATAAATATGTTCCTGAAATTAGAATCCCTACAAAGAAAGAGAAACAAGAGATACTTAATGTTAAGAAAATTAATAATAAAATATATTCAATAGAACAACCTCAAATAATTGATGTAGAAGAAAATCAAATAAAACCAACAGGAAAGAAAAGGGCACGTAAAGGAGTAATAAGTTTGGAGGATATAGAAGATGTTAACAGAGAGGGATAGAGCGGTTTTAAAATGGATTGAGGATTACAAATCAATATCAGTGCCACAAGCTACAGAATTATTTTTTAATGGAACATATGAAAGCTGCCGAAGAAGATTAAAACAATTAGAAGATATGGAATTATTGAAAAGCTATATAAGTCAGTTAACCAGAGAAAAGATATATTATAATGAAAGAAAATTAAAAGATCATGATTTACTAGTATATGATTTTCTGAAGAAAGTTAAAAATAAAGGCGCCAGTATTAGAAATTTTAAGATTCAGCCACAGTATCTTAAAGGTTTAATAAGACCAGACGCCTATATAGAATTTATTTATGAAAAGAATCTATATTTTATTATATTAGAAGTTGACTACACTCATTACACTCCTAACTCAAAAATGCAACTTTATGAAAAATTATATAAAGAAGGTACACTTCAAAAGCAATGTTACGGTACTTTTCCGATTGTCATAATATCACGACCAAGCCTAAATGATATTCGTTATAACTCGTCCAACTTTGAGGTTTTATACACTGATCTACATTACAATAATTTATATTCTTTTTTATTCTAACTTTCTTTTATTTCAGCATACTCTCTATTTTATTGAGATATAGAAATGTAGGCATACCAATACTTTAAAATATTGGATTGTAGGGAGAATTTATATTCCCCTACAACATATCCAATGCCTAACACAACAGATATTCCTAAACTTTGAGTTACATATTACTTAAGACAAAATTTATACCAAACACAAGCTTAAGCGATATGCAAAACATTTGAAAGGAGAAAAAAGTTATGCTAATTCTAATCGTATTAATAGGTTTACCAATAGTGATTAAGATATTCACTAATTTAGGAGTTCTAAAGCTAAAATTACTACCAAGGAGCGTAGTTACAGCAGAAATGGTAATAGAGGATATGAATAAACGGAAGATAAGGCCAGCTAAGATTGAAATAAAGTATGCGTATACTCAAAAAATGTTTCATGATAACCTTAGAAATAAGGAAATTAGTAGAGAAAGGATATTGGCTGTAAGATATTACTTAGAAAAGAGTGTAAATCAATATGAACATAAGAAATTTAAAAATGATGCACACGCTATTTATACGATGCTTAAAGCTAAAGATATTACTAATAGGAATTTAGATATAGTGCAATCTTTAATTTCTACAGGACCTAAACAAATAGATCCTAATTGGATTAATATTGCTGCTATTAAATAACTATTTATTTTGAAAGCTGTTACTTGATTGTTTCAGCTTTCTTTTTATGCATAAATTAAAGTTAACTATAATAAATTATGTTGTAGAATAAATTTAAATGTGGAGAGTTAAAATGAGTGATAGAGATCCATTAAATGAAATTAGCGATTCTTTAAGAGAAATTGCTAACGCTATGAAGCCAAAACCAAAGAAGCCTGATTACACAGTTATGTTTGGATGGATAGTCATTGGAATTATGGCATTATATATGCTTAACGTATTGTATAAAATGTTTTTGAGATTTTAGTTTTAATAATATAGCGTAGTATTTAAGGAAAAGTAATGAACATATTATTAAGTCAGGCAAGTTAAAAGACCAGGATAATTAACTATCTTGGTCCTCCTCATTATCAGGAATATAATGTTGTTTAAAATAGTGTAGAACTCTATAAGGGCTTATCCCAAGCTCTTGGGAGATTTTGAATATAACTCGTATAGTAGGGTTACAAATACCAGGATGCTTTTCCATCTTTGATAGGTAAGATTTACTAACCCCAATTTTAAGAGCTAATTCGGTTAAAGAAAGTTCTTTTTCAGTTCGCTTTTCCTCAAGCAGGCAAACTACCTCAGCTAAACAGATTTTTCATTTGTAATTTGTAGTATATTTATTATTCTACAATTATCATAATATTCCTCTGTTTTCTACAAAATTTTCAATAATTATTTTTTGTATATTAGTTAGATTTAAAGCCGTTGTAAATTTTAGACAAAATAGATTAATTATAAATTTAAGTTAAATTATTTTAAAATTAAGTTGATGTGATTTCTATATATAACACAATAAAATATAAAATATTTACATATTAGACCTAATGCTCTATAAAAAATCAAGAAAACGTAAGAGTGAAAGAAGGGACAAAACTCGAATTGAGTCTAACGGTTACTGTCAGTGAACGATTTTAGTTGTATAATTAGATTATAAGAGTTGATCAATATCTTATATGAAAAATAGAGAGGGGTTACGAAGAAAAGTTAAAAAATTAACGAAGAGAATTAATTAGATAGAAAAGCTTTGAATTATAATTTTGAAAAACACTTAATATATATGTATATCAGAAAAGCTTATTTAGGGTAAGGTTTTCTGATGCTAGTCCTGCCAAGTAGAAAGTCTGTACTAACTTCATAGAAATCGGCAAATAATTCAATCATTTGAATAGATGGCTCATATGTACCATTTTCATAATGAGCGTACGCTGATCTAGATATATTAAGTTTTTTAGAGAGCTCGACCTGAGTGAGTTCGGCTTCGTTTCTAAGATATGTTAATCTTTTGGATAGCAATTTTATCACCTCAACACAATTTTAGCAATAGCACTAGTAAATTGTGCCAAAATGTTAGCAAAACGAACAAAATTACAAAAAAAGTAAAGAATCAAGCAAACATATGTTTGCGTATATCGGTATTTATGATATAATAAATTTAATAATCTAAATAAAAAAGCTATAATATTAGAGACAGGGAGTGTTATGTTATGGAAAGAAAAACTTATGAAAATGATGAAGATTATATTTTGGAAGTTCTAGAAGAAGAGGAAGACAACTTAACAGAGTTTATGAGGAATAATCTTCCGGATAATTTGAAATTTCAGTTTTCTAAATTTATAGCAGTACGTAATGCGATAGAAAAAATTAAAGAAAAAAACATATTTAATAAAGAACTGTACAATAAAACTGTTTGATTTTTGCTAGTATAGTGATAATAAATAAAGGGTCAACTACTCAAGTTGGCCCTTTATTTTATAGAATATTATATTCTTTTAATAACTTATATTTTTCTCTGCTTACATTGTTACTACCATTTTCCCAACTGGACCAAGCTGTAATACTTATTTTAGTGTGTTTGCATATTTCTTTTATAGATAAGTTATTTTGTTTTCGATAGTTTAATAACTTTTCACTAGCGTTATCTGTTTCCTCCAAATATGTATCGTAAAAATATTTTGTATCAAGATTAAAATAAGCTGCTAGATTTTTTGATATTTCCCTTCCAGGTAATTTTCTACCTAATTCAATATCCATTATACATGATCCTTTTCTAAATCCTACTATTTTAGCTAATTCATCTTGAGTTAGGTCATTTTTAAATCGATGAAATTTTAACTTATCACCTATGGTTTTGCCAAAATCAAACATATTAATTTTGTATGTAGTTAGAGTGTCCATGGATT
>NZ_JAKJJX010000038.1:0-46418 GCF_022320765.1 Clostridium sp. YIM B02569
TTGCAATAATAGCGCAATTCACTCCAACAGCAATCAGCGGTCAAGGCTTTATTGCATTAGCAGCAGTTATTTTCGGTAAATGGACTCCACATGGTGCATATGGAGCTTGCTTATTATTTGGATTTGCTCAAGCATTAACAGTTGTATTAGGCGGTGGAAACTTTGCTATTCCTTCGCAAATACTTGCAATGCTACCATACATTCTAACAATTGTAGTATTGATTCTTTTTGTTGGAAAATCAGTTGCACCAAAAGCTGATGGAGTTCCTTACGAAAAAGGTACTCGTTAATAGAAAGAAGAAAGATTGCTATTTCACAGGACTGCGAAAATTTCGCTGAAAGTGCTGATTGTTAATTCAAATTATAGTTATATATATGTTACAGAATAATTCTACATCATGATTCTAGAAACATTGAAAGAATTTTAGTCGTAATTGTGAAATGTGCATTGTGAATTTTAACATATATAGTTATAAAATAAATTTAAGGAGTAATGAAATATGGATATAGCTAAATATATAGATCATACAATATTAAAACCAGAGGCAACCGTAGAGGATGTAAAAAAATTATGTAAGGAAGCTAAAGAATACAATTTTGCTTCAGTTTGCGTAAATGGATGTTATGCAAAATTAGTAAGTACTGAACTTATGGGGACTGATGTGAAGACATGTGTAGTTGTTGGATTTCCATTAGGTGCAATGACAAAGGAAGCTAAAGCTTTTGAAACAAATCAAGCCATTGAAAATGGAGCTACTGAAATAGATATGGTAATAAATGTTGGAGCATTAAAAGATAAAAATTATAGTTTACTTAAAGAAGATATAGAAGCAGTTGTAAATGCAGCCAAAGGAAAAGCATTAGTAAAGGTAATTATTGAAACGTGTCTATTAAGTGATGAAGAAAAAGTTAAAGCTTGCGAAATAGCTAAAGAAGCTAAAGCTGATTTTGTTAAAACATCAACAGGATTTTCTAGTGGTGGAGCAACTAAAGAAGATATTGCGTTAATGAGAAAAACTGTTGGGTCAGATTTAGGTGTAAAAGCATCTGGAGGAGTAAGAGATTTTAAGACGGCTATGGATATGATAAATGCAGGAGCAAGTAGAATTGGTGCTAGTGCTAGTATATCTATAGTTAGTGAAAGCAAATAAATTATTATTATAAAATAGTTTAAATATATTGATCATTAATTGAGATGATGTGGTTAAAATTATGGAGGTAAAAAATGAGTGTTCATATTAATGCACCTGAAGGTGCTATTGCAGAAAGCGTATTATTACCAGGAGACCCTTTAAGAGCAAAGTTTATAGCAGAAAACTTTTTAGAAGATGTAGTTTGCTATAATGAAGTTAGAGGTATGTATGGGTTTACAGGAACATATAAAGGTAAGAAAATTTCAGTTCAGGGAACAGGAATGGGAATACCTTCAATTTCAATATATGCAAATGAATTGATACAAAGTTATGGAGTTAAAAATCTTATAAGAGTTGGAACATGCGGTGGATATAGCGAAAAAGTTAAGGTTAGAGATCTTATAATAGCTATGTCTGCATCAACAGATTCAAATCTTAATTTAGTAAGATTTCAAGGTAGAACATTTGCGCCAACAGCAAGTTTTGAATTATTGAAACCAGCATACGATATAGCGGTTGAAAAAGGCTTTGATCCTAAGGTTGGTAGCATATATAGCTCTGATGTATTTTATGGCGATGATGATGAAGATTGGAAGAAGTGGGCTAAGTTTGGTTGCTTAGGAGTAGAGATGGAAGCAGCAGCGTTATATACAATTGCAGCTAAATTTGGAGTTAATGCATTATCATTACTTACAGTAAGTGATCACTTTGTAACTGGAGAAGTTACAAGCGCAGAAGAAAGACAATTGACATTTACAAATATGATGGAAGTTGCTTTAGATACTATAGCAAAAATAGAGAATTAATATCAAAGAGTTAAAATAGTAATTTGAAAGAGAAGATTCTTACTTGAGGTTAGAGATAACCATATGCTAGTAATTAGTATATAATTAAAAGTAAGGATTTTCTTTTGTTATAATGCAAATTTTAAATTGTTAATACACAATATAAAGTCAAAATATATTTGTTTTTTGTCCATAATCAAACTATGATTTAGCCATCAATATATTGCAAAAATAATGCTTCATAATAATTCTAAATATAGTGCATGAATTTTAACCATTATTGTGAATTATGAAATGTGCATTGTGAATTGCAACACATATATTTAAATATATATATAATTTAAAATAATACATAGATTGGAATATTGTGTGAGGAGACCTAAAGAAAATTAAAATGAAAGTAAGTGAAATGGATTTATGAATATACAAATATTTGGAACTAAGAAATGCTTTGATACTAAAAAGGCAGAAAGATTTTTTAAAGAAAGAAATATAAAATTTCAGTTTATCGATTTAAATGAAAAGCCTATGAGCAAAGGCGAATTTAATAACATAATTAAAGCGGTGAGTATTAATGAATTAATAAATACGAAGGCAAAGGAATATGTAAAATTAAACTTTAATAATATACGAAGTGCAGAGATTAAAGCAGAATTATTATTAAAAAATCAAAAAGTTATAAATACTCCTATAGTAAGAAATGGTAAAGAAGCAACAGTTGGATATAAAGCAGAAGAATGGAATATATGGATAGAAAACAACTAAAATAATTTTTGAAGATGATGCTACTATACCAACAGTTTCTATTTAATCTCATGTATACTATAGAATTTTTTTAGAATACTAAAATTGAGATTATTTTAGAAAGGATATGAAGTAGTTATGGCAAAAGCAGGAATGAGAAGACCAGACCCGAGTGAACCACATGGAACAGAAAGTAATCATAAAACACATTATAAAAAAAATGAGGTAAAAGATGTTCCAATAGAGATACAAGGAAAAGCTAAGACTGGAAATAAGAAAGCGTCTCCCATAGAATAATGTGTGTATAAATAGAGTCATAGTAGAAGTGATGTAGTGTAAGGATGGAAGTTAAATTTCATCCTTATATTATATACATATATTTTCTCAATATTATGGAAGAACTACAATTCAAAATAAATTAAAACTTATTTTGACAAAATATAAAAGATATAGAATAATATAAATAATAAATAAATTTTTACTCGAATATTGTTTTATAAGTTTAATATAATCTTATTTATTATTGTTCTTATATATTTAATTAGGGGATTTTTTAATTTTTAGGTCATAGAGATAGATATATATTCTGTCTATACTTAGAGACATAAAATTTGTTATATGATGGGTGTGAGTATTATGGAGAAGAGTACAAAAGTAATAAGCTTTAACCAGTTAAAAGAAGGAATGGTAATAGCTAAAAATGTAGAGCAAAATGGGAGTGTATTACTTAAAAAGGATATTTCGGTAACTGAACAAATTATAGAAAAAATAAAAAAGTTATATGTTATTGGGAATGTAGAGATATATTGTGAAAATATTGCTGCAAAAAGTATTGAAGTAGAATTAAAGAAAGAGACACAATGTAAAAAAATTGAAGAAGAATTCAATGAAATTTCTTTAGCATTAAGAAAAACTTTTAGACAACTTGTCAATAACAATGAAGAAGCTCTAAACGAAGTGAGGGAATTTTCTAGAAAAATTCAAAATGAGATACAGCCATGTAGCTTGGTTATAAAGAATATAGTTCTTTATGGAAGTGGAACAGATTCAATATATAGACATGGAGTAAATGTAGCAGCACTAAGTGCACTCATAGGAAAATGGACAGGATTAGAAAAGGCGAAGTTAAATTTATTAGTATATTCAGCAATTCTTCATGATTTTGGAAAGACAAAAATAGCAAGAGAATTACTAATGAAAGAAGTAGGATTAACACAAAATGAATTTAATACAATAAAAACCCACGCTCAGAAAGGATATATGGTAATAAAAGAACTTTCATTTTTGGACAAGGCTGTGAGCTATGGGGTACTGATGCATCATGAAAGATTAGATGGGTCTGGTTACCCGCTTGGGCTAAAGGGGGAAGCTATACATCCTTTTGCAAAAATCATCGCTATAGCTGATGTATTTGATGCAATTAATTCTAATAGAGGATATAAGAAAAAAAGGCTTCCATTTGAAGCATTGCAAATAGTTAAAAACGAAAGTTTAGGAAAACTAGATTACGAATATGTAAAGATATTTTTAGAGCATGTTATAGATTATTATACAGGTGAAGAGGTATTATTAAATACTAATGAAAAATGCAAGATAATACAGATGAATGTAAATAATTTAGAAAAGCCTCTGATTTTGAAGGGCGAAGAGTTTATAGATTTAGAAAAAGAAAAGAAATTATATATTAAAGAGATATTATTATAAAATAGAAAGTTTATGTAGTTTATAACTATTACGAAAATATAATTAGAGATTAATATAATTTAACTAGAAATAAATAAATTTAAAATAAAAATGTGATAAATAGTATATAATAAGGTAGTTGTTTTAAAAAATTTCTAATAAGTAAATTTTATTTAAAATATTTACCTTATTTTTGTATGTAAATTTATAAATCAATCTATATTTTAACTTGAAATTATAATGGATTTAAAATAAGTAATTTATATTAATAGTTAAGATAAATTTTGATTCCAAAATTTATAGGTAGGGAGGGGAAGATTATGAATGAAGATAACTTAGCATTAACGGCATCTTCATACTCAAATTTTAAGGATAAGTATCTTGAAATATATATTTCACAAGATAATTATAAGGAAAAAATGATAAATATAGTTGAACCTTATCTAAAGAAGAATCTAGAAAGTGGCTATATTCTAGGAGCAAATGACTTAAAACTTTATTACGAAAAATTCATTGTAAAGAAGCCAAAAGCTAATATAGTCATTTGTCATGGATTTGGAGAATTTACTGAAAAATACAATGAACTAATTTATTATTTTATAAAGGAAAACTACTCTGTTTTTATTCTTGAACATAGAGGGCATGGTAGATCACAAAGACTTGGGATGGATAATTATCAGATTAATGTTGAAAACTTTGATTACTATGTAGAAGATTTCAAAAAGTTTATAGATGAAATTGTTATTCCAGATAGTAGGAATAAGAAGTTGTTATTATTTGCACATTCTATGGGTGGATGTATAGGTACTGTTTTTTTAGAGAAATATAATAGTTATTTTAAAGCTGCAGTGTTAAGTTCACCAATGCATGAAATTAATACTGGGAAAGCACCTAAGATTTTAGCAAATATTATTTCTAAAGCAATGAGGGTTTGCGGAAAAGGAAATTCATATCTTCCAGGCCAGAAGCCATATGTTGAAAAGAAGGATTTTTACAGTAGATCGACTAGTTGTAAGGAGCGATATCAATATCTTTTGGAAAAGATTAAAAAGAATGATAATTATCATAGTGGTGGATCATCGGCTTTATGGTATACCGAAAGTTTAAAAGCAACTAAAGAATTAATTAGAAGAAAGAATATCTCAAAAATAATGATACCAATACTATTATTTCAAGCTGAATATGATACGCATGTTATCCCAAAAGCACAGAATAGGTTTGCACATCATGCTAAAGATTGTAAGGTGGTTCATATGAAAGGCTCTAAACATGAATCGTATTTTGAAAGAGATGAAATAGCTTTTTCTTTTTTTTATAGGATGCTGTCATTCTACGAAAATAGCATTTAATAATAATATAACGTTAAAAGAACAAATTCTATCGATTAGAGTTTGTTCTTTTATAAGCATGAGATACAATTTATCTTAGAAATTGACTAAGTATATCTTTCGTTGAAAGTTTGTTACCATTAATAATATCTGTATAATCCTTTAATCGTTCATTTTCTTCATCTGTTAAATTCTCATTAGAACGTTTTTTTTCAACTAAACTTTTAAAATCTACATAGTCCTTATCTCCAAGTTTTCCCTTGATGATAGAATCTATAAGTGAATGTAGAGTTTTCTGTTGCTCTTCTGAAAAATCCTGACCTTTATTTTTACATTTTTTTAATTCAAGCAATTCCTTTTTTTGTTCGGCAGAAAGATATTTATAATTTTCCTCTCCAAACACATTAAAACCATTAGATTTATCTTTATGAGCATAGTAAGTTGAAATCTTTAAGCCGCCAAGTGAGTAAGAAGCTGCACTTGCAACTGTTGGTTTGGGAAGAAATGTTAGGCAATTTATTGCCAATAAGAAAGTTGTTATGTATTTTATAGCTTTTGTATTCATTTTTATACCTCCGTAGATATTTAATTTCAATATCTAGTATGTGACAAAAATGATAATAATATTTATATAAATTTTCTTATTATAGAAATAAAATATATAAACTTCCAATATGTATTTCTAATTATGGAGAGTTTTTATATAATTAGGAAGGTGATAAATATAAGGGCGTCTAAAAATCAGGTTTATTATTTATAAACTAGTGGTGTAAAAAAATGGCGTCAAAGTGGTATAATGTATATAAACTAAAGGGGATGAGATTATGAATTTATGGATTAGGGAAAGTATATTTTATCAATTCTATACACTTGGATTTTGTGGTGTTTTAGAACCAGGTAAAGTATATGATAAAAAAAATAGGTTAAACAAAATTGAAAAATGGATACCTCATTTAAAAGAAATGAGAATTAATGCTGTTTATTTTTCACCAATTTTTCAGTCGAGTTATCATGGTTATGACACCAAGGATTACTACAAAGTTGATAAAAGACTTGGAACTAATTCGGATTTTAAAGAAGTATGTGAGCAGTTACACAAGAATGATATAAGAATAATCTTAGATGGGGTATTTAATCATGTAGGAAGAGAATTTTGGGCATTTAAAGATGTTCAGATAAACGGAGTAAATTCTAAGTATTGTAGCTGGTTTGCAGATTTAAATTTCAATAGCAAAAGTCCGATGGGGGATGAATTTAATTATCAAAGCTGGAATGGCTGTTATGATTTAGTCAAACTTAATTTGAAGAATGAAGAAGTTAGAAATCATTTGTTACAGGCTGTAAGTACATGGATAGATGAATTTGATATAGATGGGTTAAGGTTAGACGCAGCTGATAGCATTGATTTTGAGTTTTTTAAAGTTTTAAAGAGATTTGTAGAAGGAAAGAAGAAGGATTTTTGGCTAATGGGTGAGGTTATTCATGGAGATTATAATAAATGGGCTAATCCTGAAAGTCTCGATTCTGTGACAAATTATGAATGTTATAAGGGAATTTATTCAAGTCATAACGATAAGAACTATTTTGAAATTGCATATTCATTAAATAGATTATTTGGTTTAGGCGGAATTTATAAGAATCTATGTCTATATAACTTCGTTGATAATCATGATGTTAACAGGCTAGCAAGTACATTAAAAAAGCCAGAATATATATATAATTCATATATATTGCTTTATACAATGCCAGGTGTGCCTAGTGTATATTATGGGAGTGAATATGGTCTCAAGGGAGTTAAAGGAAATGGTACAGACTTACCTTTAAGACCAGAATTAGAATTTGGAAAAATAGATGAACAAGATGATAAGTTATTTGAATTAATTAAAAGGTTAGGTAATATTAGAATTAATAGTGAAGCATTAAGATATGGGGATTATGAACAAGTTGTTGTTAAGAATGAACAATTCATATTTTCTAGAAATACTGATAATGATAGAGTTTTTGTAATATTAAATTTATCTGATAAAGAAAGTGTTTTAGAATTTAAATTACCCTTCGAAAAAGGTATTGATTTATTAGATGAAAATGAAATAGTGATTAATGCTAATGAAACAAGCATAGTGGTCCCAGCATTTTCGGGTAAAATAATAACAGAATTAAGAAAGTAACATGGAGATAATCTGCTAGAATTTAAGAATATATGGATAGGGTAAATATTATTTACATGAAAAACATTTAATAAAACTAGTAAAAGGGGTAATAATATAATGAATTTATTAGATAATGAGTACAATAACTATGATGGGAATCTTGGTGCAGAATATTGTAAAGATGGTACAAGATTTATAGTTTGGGCACCAAATGCAAATAATGTCCGACTGGCGCTATTTGGAAAGGATGAAAAGAATTATACAAATGCACCAGAAGAAATATTAGACATGAATCGAGGAGTACAAGGAACTTGGAACATAGAGGTGAAAAGAGATCTTGAAGGTGAATTTTATAATTACTTAATAATTAATAGTGGAAATGAAAGAGAAGTTGTAGATCCATACGCAAAAGCCCTTGGGGTTAATGGAAACAGGGGAATGGTAATAGATCTTAAAAAAACAGATCCAATAAATTTTGAGGAAGATAGAAAACCAGAGCTAAGCTCCGCAACGGCAGCTGTAATATACGAGGTTCATGTAAGAGATTTTTCAATAAATGAGAATTCAGGAATAAGCTCAAATAAAAAAGGAAAGTATACCGCGTTTTGTGAGCATGGGACTACAATTCCAGGAAAATATACAAAGACAGGAATAGATTATTTAATGGAATTGGGAATAACTCATGTTCATTTACTTCCGGCATTTGATTATGAAACTGTTGACGAAAGTAAACCAGATATGCCACAATATAATTGGGGATATGATCCAAAGAATTATTTTGCGCCAGAAGGATCGTATTCAACAAATCCTTTTAATGGAGAAAAGAGAATTAGAGAATTTAAGGAAATGGTTAAAAGTATACATGAAGCTGGACTTAGAGTTGTTATGGATATGGTTTATAATCACACCTATAAAAGTCATGAATCTAATCTTAATCTGGCAGTACCAGGATATTATTATAGACAGGATCAAAATGGAAATTTTTCAAATGGATCTGGTTGTGGCAATGAATTAGCTTCAGAACGATATATGGTAAGAAAACTTATTGTTGATTCAGTAATTTATTGGGCTAAGGAATATCATATAGATGGATTTAGATTTGATTTAATGGGTTTACATGATATTGAGACTATGAAGCAAATTAGAGCTGAGTTAGATAAGATTGATACATCTATACTTATGTATGGTGAAGGTTGGACTGGAGGCTGGACTCCATTAAGTGGTGAAGAGTCATCAGTAAAGCAAAATATAGTGAAATTTGATAAAATGCAAATTGCAGCATTTAGTGATGATACTAGAGATTCAGTTAAAGGACATGTGTTTAATATAAATGAAAAAGGATATGTAAATGGTAGAACCGAGCTTGAAGAAAGTATTAAATTCTGTATTGTAGGAGCTACTGGTAAACAAGGCATTAACTATGATAAAGTCATATACTCACGCTTTGCATGGGCAAATGAGCCTTATCAATGTATAAATTACATTTCGGCTCATGATAATTATACATTATGGGATAAACTATATTTAACTAACAATGAGTCTTCTCAAGAAAAACGTAAGAATATGAACAAGTTAGCAGCGGCTATAGTTTTAACATCTCAAGGGATACCTTTCTTTCAAGCGGGAGAAGAATTTTTAAGGACTAAGAAAAATGATGATGGAAGCTTTAGTCATGATAGTTATAATGCTCCTGATAGCGTAAATAATTTAGAGTGGGATAGAGTTTTTGAATATAAAGAAATTGTAAATTACTATAAAGGTCTAATTAAATTAAGAAAGAAATATAAAGCGTTCAGAATGAATTCAAGTGAAGAAATTAGAAAGAATTTAACATTTTTAGAGTATGGAGAGGATTTTTACAAAGAAAATGTTGTAGCATATAAGATAGAAGATAACAGTGAGAAAAACTTGTGTAATACTATAGTTGTAATATTTAACCCAAATGATGAGGAAGCATTTATAGATTTAAAGGAATGTGGATGGAGTGTCCTTGTTAATAAGGAAAGAGCTGGAGTAGATGAAATTTACGCGATAGAAGGTAATAGTATAACTGTTCCTTCAAAGTGTGCACATGTATTAATTAAAAAATGATTTTGATGGAAGGTTTTTGGTGATATAAATGGGAAACGATAAGTATTTAGTATTTTTAAATGAAATTAATAAGGATAAGCCAAATGAATTTAAAAAAATAAATATAAAGGAATGTCCGTTTTGCAATAGAGA
Organism: Clostridium sp. YIM B02569; assembly: GCF_022320765.1. Lineage (NCBI taxonomy): Bacteria > Bacillati > Bacillota > Clostridia > Eubacteriales > Clostridiaceae > Clostridium > Clostridium sp. YIM B02569. The sequence goes on from NZ_JAKJJX010000038.1 coordinate 10,047, forward strand.
GACACTTACAGATGTTATTGATGAAGACGGGCCATTTGTATTACTAAAAAATAAGTATCCGACTATAAAAGATACTTATCAATTAGTTATTATAGAAACGTATAATTGTAATACTGATATGGGACAGTATTCTGCAGAGTATATGGAGGATTTAATAAGATTTAGTGTTAAACATTGGCTAAGAATAGAGGCAAGCGGAGAATATAAATCAGTAATATTTTATAAAAACCATGGTCCAAATTCTGGCGGAAGCTTAAAACATCCTCATATGCAGATAGTAGGTCTTGATGACATTGATTATAAATTAAATATAAAAGATGATTATTTTGAAGGAATAGAAATTCATAAAAGTGATAATTGTTTAGTTAATCTATCACATAAACCATTTAATGGATTTACTGAATTTAATATAATTATAAGTGATGATTTATATGCATTAAATGAGTTGGCATATAATCTTAGAAAGGTAGTTCATTACCTTTTAAATAATTATTTCGTGAAGTGTGATAGTTTTAATATATTTTTCTATCATATAAAAAATAAAATTTTATGTAAGGTTATGCCAAGATTCAGCAGTTCACCATTGCTTCTTGGATATGGAATCAGACAAATATCAAGTTGTGAAAATGAAATAGCTGATAAATTAAAAGCAATGTATTTTCAGTAAAAATATTAAGATATTATTCCATGCATATTATATATATAAATATAATTTATGGGCTTAATATCGAAATAATTTAATGATATTTAAAGACGAATATAACTATAAAAAGTAGCATTATAATTTTTAAATTATGATGCTACTTTTTAGGTTAAAATAAATTTTAAAGTTTACTTATATATTTAAAGTTAATTGTAAATAATTAAAGCATAGAATAAAAACTTTTGAGGTGTGATAATATGGAGAATAATGAAATTGGAATTAGTAAAAATAAAATCAATAAAAAAACAAAATCTAAACAAATTCCACTGAAGATAATTCCATTAGGTGGACTTGGTGAAATAGGAAAAAATATGACTGCCTTTGAATATGATAATGAAATAATAGTTATAGATTGTGGATTAGCATTCCCAGATGAAGACTTATATGGAATTGATATAGTAATTCCAGATGTAACATACCTGATTAAAAATAAGAATAAAGTTAAGGGGATCTTTATCACCCATGGACATGAAGATCATATTGGTGGACTACCATATGTATTAAAGCAAATTAATGTTCCTATATATGGAACTAGATTAACACTTGGATTAATAGAAGGTAAATTAAAAGAGCATACTATGCTTAGTGACTGTACATTAAATGTTGTTGAACCGGGAGAACTAATAAAATTAGAGCAAATAAAAATTGAATATATAAGGAATAACCACAGTATACCTGATAGCTGTTCTATCGCATTGCATACCCTAATAGGAGTTATTGTTCATAGCGGTGATTTTAAAGTGGATTTTACACCAATAGATGGGAAGGTTATGGATTTACAAAGGTATGCTCAGTTGGGGAAGAAAGGTGTACTTCTCTTAATGGCGGATAGTACTAATGCTCTTCATAAAGGTTACACTATGTCTGAAAAAACAGTTGGAGAAACACTAGAAAATCTTTTCAGTAGGGCTACTGGTAGGATTATAGTATCTACATTTGCATCAAATGTTCATAGGTTACAACAAATTAGTGATTGTTCAATAAAATATAACAGAAAAATAGCTTTTAGCGGTAGAAGTATGGAAAATATATCTGAAGTTGCTATGGAACTTGGATATTTACTTATTCCAGAAGATATGATAATAAGTCTAGATGAAATAAAGAATTATCCAGATGATAAGCTAACTATTGTTACAACTGGAAGTCAGGGAGAATCTATGGCAGGATTATCAAGAATAGCTGCATCAACACATAGGCATATACAAATAATAGAAGGAGATATGGTTATTATCTCGGCAAGTCCTATACCTGGTAATGAGAAGGCGGTATCTAACTTAATAAATGATTTAATAAAGAAAGGCGCCAATGTAATCTATAAATCAATAGAAGATATACATGTTTCTGGGCATGCCTGTGAACAAGAATTAAGGCTAATTCAAGCTTTATTAAAACCAAAATTTTTTATACCAGTTCATGGTGAGTATAAGCATTTAATTACTCATGCTAAAATAGCAGAAAGTATGGGAGTAGACAAATCTAAGACATTTATTTTAGAAAATGGTGATGTTTTTGAATTAACTAGAGCTACTGGAAAAGTATCAGGAAAAGTACCATTTGGAAGAGTTCTTGTAGATGGTATGGGGGTTGGAGATATAGGAAGTATGGTTCTTAGAGATAGAAAGAATCTAGCAGAGAATGGTATAATCACAGTGGTTATAGCTATAGACATAAGAAATAAAATTATAATATCCGGTCCAGACATAGTGTCAAGAGGTTTCGTATATGTAAGAAACTCTGAAGAATTAATAGACGAAGTTAGAAATATAGTTACTAACGTTGTAGAAAAATGCTTAGATAGAAACATAACTCAATGGGCAGAAATAAAGAATGGAATAAGAAGAGAAGTTGACAATTATGTTTATACAAAAATGAAGAGAAAGCCAATGATATTACCAGTAATTGTTGAATTATAATTAGCTAGCTCCGTAAAAAACAGGGATAATAAATAGTTAAAGATTATCATTGCATGTAGAAATGGCTTTTTGATTAAACAACCACCTATTTTTAGAAAAAACTAGTTTATAAATAGACTAGCTGAAAATGGTGGTTTATTTATTATTCTAAGATAAATATTTTTAACTTGACTCTTACCTAAGGGTGGAGTTTATAATAATATAAAAGAGAGTCTAATATAAAAGTTATTTCCTATAAATTACTTTTAGAGATTCTATTATATATATGTTACAAAAATGATTATTCATCATAATTCTAAAAATATTGAAAGAATTTTAGCCGTAATTGTGAAATATGCATTATGGATTGCAACATATATATTAAAATTTTGTGCTTAAATTAGAGAGGATGAATTGTATGAAAAAGATACCATTTTCACCACCAGATATAACTGAAGAAGAAATAGAAGCAGTAGGTAATGTATTAAGATCAGGTTGGATTACTTCTGGACCAAAACTTGCCGAGTTTGAGGAAGGAATACAAAATTATCTAAATGTTAATAAAGCATTAGCATTAAATAGTGCGACTGCTGCAATGGAACTAGTGCTTAAAGTATTTGATATAAAAGAGGGGGACGAAATTATTTCTACTCCATATACATATACTGCTACTTCAAGTGTTGGTATTCATAGAGGGATTAAACCTATATATGTTGATGTTAAAAAAGATACTTTTGAAATGGATATAGATAAAATTGCTGATAAGATTACAGATAAAACAAAGGTAATTATGCCAGTGGATATTGCAGGAGTACCATTTGATTATGATGCTTTAAAGAAAGTTTTAAAGGATAAAAATAGAGAAGATATAATAATACTTTGTGATTCAGCACACTCTTTTGGGGCTAAATACAAAGGGAAACCAGTTGGATCTCAATGTGATTTTCACTCATTTTCGTTTCATGCAGTTAAAAATCTAACTACAGGAGAAGGTGGAGCTGTTACATTTAATGACAACCACTTTGGTGATCATGAGGATTTACTTAAATATATGAGATTTACTGCCATGCATGGACAATCAAAAGATGCTCTAAGTAAGCTAAAAGCAGGTGCATGGGAATATGACATTATAAATGATGGACTTAAGTGTAATTTGACAGATATAGGGGCAGCTATAGGTTTAGTTCAATTAAAAAGATATGAGAAAATGCTGGAAAAGAGAAGACAAATATTTAAGATATATAGTGATATTTTATCAAAAGAAGAATTTTCAATAATTCCATTTACAAAAGATGAGAATGGAACTGAAACATCATATCATTTATATCTTTACAGAGTTAAAGGATTTAATGAGAAAAAGAGAAATGAAGCTATTCAAAAGTTAGCAGATATAGGAATAGCAACAAACGTTCATTACAAACCGCTTCCTATGCTAACTCTATATAAAAACCTTGGATATGATATTAAAGATTATCCAAATGCTTATGCACAGTATGAAAATGAGATTACACTTCCAGTATATACTACATTATCGTTAGAAGATGCTGAATATATAGCAAAAGAAGTTATAAAAGTAGTAAAAGAATTGTTGTAATTTTTTTTATGAATATAAAACAGCCCATACAATGAGATGGGCTGTCTTATATTTTTTTGAATCTGATGCAATATTTTAATATGTTTTTTAGAAGCTAAACTATAGTCTCGGTAGTTTTATTATATGGATTATTATTAGGTTCCATATCTAATTTACTATTAGTTTTATCTTTTGAACTTTTATCTAATTTATTAGTATTATTATCTATGTCTTTTGTTTCTTCATTTAACTTATTGTCATCTTTATCTTTGATTTGTTTAAGAGCTAATTCTGTTTTAGCTTGAATGCGTTCAGCGCTTTTATTTATATCTCCAATCTTTTTGGAAATGGTCATGTTTATATTGGCTATGCTTGCGCCTATTTGCGATAAACGATTGTTATCGTAGCTGCTTTCGATATTATTTGGTTTGATATATTCAGCTTCTACTTTTTGCCTGTTTTTACTATCCTTTAGCAAATGTATAGTTTTTTGTGAGCCGTTAATCTTAATGAATTCGCCTAAGCTAGCAGAAATTATTACGTCACTTTTTGTTTTATTTTCATCTTTGTTAGATGTTTCCTCTTTAGCTTTTTTCTTTGAAATTTCATCTTGTTTCTTTTGAAGTTCTTCTTGTTTTTCTTGAATCTTTAGCTGTTGAATCTGAGAATCAACATCCTTTATTTTTTGATTTAATTCATCCATTTTAGCTTTTTTCTCTTTTGCGTCCATTTCTTTAGCCATCAATACTTGTTTTTCTTCTTTAAGTTCTTGTTTTTGCTTTAGAAGATTTTGCATTAAATCGCTTTCTTTTTTATCTTGTTTATTAGTAATACTAGAATTACCATTAACAACATTTTTGTTTTTGTCATCAGTTGAATTGATGTTAATATTTTTGAATAAATTGGTTCGATTTGAATTTATAGTTATACTGCTCATTGGTAATTATTCCTCCTTCAATTATTTTCTCGGAATTATATGGGGAAAAATAAGAGTATAACGTATAAAATGGTTAATAATATTAATTAAAATTTATCGGAAAGGTCATGAAAGATAGTGTGTCTTTAAAATTAGAGTTGACTATACCCTAAGGTAATGGATTAGAATAATGTTATGGAGGGAAATAAATTGAAAATTGGTGAATTTGCTAAGAAATCAGGAGTGACAGTGAAAACATTACTTCATTATGACAAAATTGGATTACTTAAGCCTAGTGAAAAAACTGATTCTGGATATAGAATTTACTGTGAAGAAGACCTATTAAAGCTTCAGCAGATTACAACCTTAAAATTCATTGGGTTGTCGCTAAATGAAATAAGTCATATATTACATGAAAGTGGAGAAAACCTAGAGAACATGATAAGCATTCAAAAGAAAGCTTTGGAAGAAAAGAAGAAACATATTGATGCTGTAATTGATGTTTTTAATAAAGCACAAAATACAGCAAAGAAAAATGGTTTTCTAGATGCAAATAATTTGATTGATATCATAAAAGTAACTAATATGGAAAGTAGGGTTAGGGAACAATATAAAACAGATAAGAACTTAAATATTAGGAGTAATCTTCATAGCTATAATGTAAATAAAATAGACTTTGATAAGTGGTGTTTTAATCAAATAAATTTCTCACTAAACGCAAATGTATTGGAACTTGGATGTGGAACAGGAAAGCTTTGGTTTAAGAATAAAGATTATATAGAGAATACTTTAAATATTACAATATCTGATTTTTCTAGAAGTATGATTAGAATCGCAAGAAATAGATTGAAAGATGTATATCATGATTTTCATTATGAAGAAATTAATGCTGAAGAAATACCTTATAATGATGAAACTTTTGATATAATCATCGCTCAACATATGATTTATTTTGTTCCAGATATAGAAAAGGCTTTAGCTGAGATACAAAGAGTACTAAAGCCTAATGGTGTATTTTATGTGACAGCTAATTCTTGTAATTCTATGAAGGAATTAAATAGACTTTCAGAAAATTTTGCGCCTAATTCTGGGTTAGATAACAATGGGTATTCAGAAAGATTTGACCTAGAGCACGGAAGAGGAATGCTTGAAAAATATTTTCATAAAGTAGATGTTGAAATTTTAGATGGTAAAATAATAGTAGATAATGCTGAACCAGTAGTATCATATAAAGCCTCAACTATTCAAGGAAGTTCAATACTTGTTGGTGAAAAGAAAAAAGAATTTACGAAATATTTAGAAGAATATATTAAGAAAAATGGAGATATATCAATAACAACTAAAACATGTATGTTTAAAGCAATGAAATAAGAATATTTAGATTTCAAATTAGAGAATATATTAGAAAAGAATTAATGGATAAAATATTAATTTTATTTAATTATACGATTGACAGAAAGAATAGCACAATATATAATAAATACGATAATTGGAATGGTGTTTTATATATGGAACAGTGAGGTGAGCTTTTTGAACACAGCAATTCTAAGAGGAATAGAAATTTTAAGGTTTGTTGGGCAAAGTGATGAACCCGTAACAATTGCTGAAATAAGTAAATATCTTAATATACCTAAAACCAGTGTATTTAATATAGTTAATGCATTGGTAAGTGAAAAGTTTCTATCAATAGAAAACATGAAATTGAAGAGTTATGAATTAGGGGTAGGAGTCTTTGAACTTGGAAGCTTATATTTAAATAAGATGGAATTAACTAAGATATCTAGTGCTTTTTTGGAAAAGTTGTCTAATGATATTGGAGAAACAGTGTTTTTAGCAGTAGTAAATGATAATGAACTTGTATATTTAGATAAGCATGAATCAAAAGGCACTTTAAGAACAACTGGTAATTTGGGATCTAGAACATCAATGTATTCAACAAGTTTAGGTAAGGCTATTTTAGCAACTTATAATAATGCGCAGTTAAATAATTATTTTGAACAGATTATATTTATTCCTAAAACTAAGGGTACAATAACGAATAAAGAATCCTTAATGGAAAACTTAGATTTAATTAGAGAAAGAGGATACTCTATTTCTGATGAGGAAAATGAGGAAGGATTATTTTGTATAGCTGTGCCTATATATAATAGGATGGGTCAAGCAATAGCAGCAGTATCTATTTCTACGTTAAAGATGAAAATTAATGATGAGCGTATTGGAGTGTGTGCAGAACTTATAACTAAAGTTGCACTGGATATTTCAAAAAAATTAGGATATAAAAAAGAAAGTTTATTTTAATTTTTGAGATGATTTTATCAATCATCTCAAAAAAATAATCAATATATAGAATGGCGTTTCAAATATGGAACACAAGGAGGCTTTATGTTTAAAGGAATTTATACACCAATAGTGACTATTTTCAATGAAGAAGGGAAGATTGATAAGAAAAGTTTAGAGATTTTGATTGAGAAATTAATAAAAGACGAAGTAAATGGGATTGTCATATTAGGATCGATTGGAGAATTTTTTAATTTTTCTTCTTTAGAAGAAAAAAAAGATTATATTAAGTTTGTATCTAAAGTTATAAATGGGAGAACAAAATTAATAGTTGGAACTGGGGATAACAATATAGAAGAAGTTATCGAATTAAATAAATGTGCTAGTGATGCAAAAGCAGATGCTGCTTTGATTATAACTCCATATTTTTTTGGTTTAGATGAAAATTATATATACGAATATTATTCAATAATAGCGAAGAATACGGAATTACCTATTATAATTTATAATTTTCCTGCTAGGACATCTATAAACGTATCATATGAATTAGTGTTAAGATTAGCAAATGAATTTAATAATATTGTTGGCATTAAAGATACTACAGATTCTATTAGCAATATTAGAAGGTTCGTCCAAAAAGTAAAGAAAGTTCGTAAAGACTTCTGTGTAATTTCTGGATTTGATGAATACTTAATACCTAACTTATTATCTGGAGGAGATGGTATTATAGGTGGATTAACTAATGTAAATGCAAAATTATTTGTAGATACGTATAAAGCTGTTCTAAATAAAGACTTTGAAAAATTATTTATACTCCAAGATAAAATAAATAGATTGACTGAATTGTATGATTTGACAAATCCATTTATAGTAGGACTAAAAGAAGCAGTTAATATATCTTTAAAGTTAGATATGAATACATCTATTAGAAATTATAATATTAAAATAAACGATGATATAAAAAAGAAAATACAAGAAATTATTGAGAAATAAATAGATGATTATGTCTAGACTATATTAAATATTTAAAGTAATAAATTATTGAAAGGAGATTACTAATGTTAGAGAATTCTATAACACCAAAAAGTATTCCAGAGCGTAAGCTTTGGTCACAATTTGATTCTCTTCAAATGGGAATGGATTGGGATGAAGAAGATATAAAAAAGCCACAAATACTTATTGATGATGTATTTGGAGATAGTCATCCAGGAAGTTCTCATCTTATGGGATTAACGCATCAAGTAAGTATTGGTGTGTATGAAAAAGGAGGACGTCCAGGACAATTTCACGTTACAGATATTTGTGATGGATGTGCTCAAGGACATGATGGAATGAATTTTGTATTAGCTTCAAGGGAAGTTATTGCGGATATGGTAGAAATTCATGGATCATTTGTTTCATGGGATGGAATGGTTTTAATTTCTTCTTGCGATAAATCAATCCCTGCGCATCTTAAAGCGGCTGCACGTATGGATATACCAACTATATTTGTTCCTGGTGGAAGCATGAGACCAGCTCCATATATGTCTACATCTATTAAGGCTGGAGATATTTCTTTAAGAGAAAAGAAAAAAGGTGCTATAACTGATCAAGAAGTCAGAGATTTTAAATTGACTGGCTGTCCATCTGTAGGAGCTTGCCAGTTTCTTGGTACTGCAAGCACCATGCAATGTATGGCTGAAGCACTAGGTTTAGCGTTGCCAGGAAGTGCACTTGCGCCTGCTACAATGAGAGATATAACAGCAATGTCCAGAAAAGCTGGAAGGCAAATTATGAATTTGGTTAAGGCAAATATTACAACAAAGGATATACTTACTCAAGAAGCATTTTACAATGCAATTGTTGTACATGCGGCTATAGGTGGATCAACTAATGTAATGTTGCACCTTCCTGCTATAGCTTATGAACTTGGCATAGAATTAAAACCTGAAATATTCGATGAGATTAATCATAAGATTCCACACATAGGAAACATATATCCTAGTGGTGAGTACCCAACTGAAGCCTTTTGGTTTGCTGGAGGTATTCCTATGGTACAGTGGTTATTAAAGGATTATTTAAATCTGGATGTACTAACAGTAACAGGTAAGACCCTAAGAGAAAATCTTGAGGATATAAAAAATGATGGTTTCTTTGACAGAATAGAAGGATATCTTCATAATTATGGATTAAATCGGGATCAGTTAATAAAACCAGTTGAGACAACAAAGGAAATGGGATCTATTGCAGTTCTGAAAGGAAATTTAGCTCCAGAAGGTGCAGTTATCAAATATGCAGCAGTATCAGAAAATATGATGTATCATGTGGGAGCTGCAAGAGTATTTGATTGTGAAGAAGATTGTCATAATGCTGTAATTGAAGATAAGATTAATCCAGGAGAAGTCTTGATTATACGCTATGAGGGGCCAAGGGGATCTGGGATGCCAGAGATGCTTATGACAACAGAGGCTATAGTATGTGATAGCAGATTAAATGGATCAACAGTTTTATTAACAGATGGGCGCTTTTCAGGAGCTACAAGAGGACCATGTGTTGGACATATATCGCCTGAAGCAGCAACCGGAGGGCCAATCGCGTTAGTAAAAGATGGAGATTTAATTGAGCTTGATATAAATGAGAGAAAGCTAAATATTGTTGGAATCAATGGAAAATCATATAAATTGGAGGAGATAGAAAAAATATTAGAAGAACGAAAAGCAAATTGGAGTCTCCCTAAAACAGGACCAAGAAAAGGGATATTTGGACGTTATACAAGGGGAGCTGTATCAGCAATGAAAGGCGCTTATTTAGAGTAAGTATATAATAATAAGCATTTTGTAAACGATTATTGATAAAAAATTAATTTAGCATAAAATGTCTGAAGTTTATAAAGGAAAGTTAAGAATAGAAGTTTATTAATTATTATGATTTAGGCAAAAATATAATAAATATTTTATTAGTTAAAGGAGAGAAGTTAATGATGAAAATTAAAAATCCAATATTAAGAGGATTTAATCCAGACCCGAGTATTTGTAGGGTAGGTGAGGACTATTATATTGCAGTATCCACTTTTGAATGGTTTCCTGGAGTGCAAATTTATCATTCTAAAGATTTAATTAATTGGAATCTAGTTGCTCACCCTCTAAATAGAATTTCACAACTTGACATGAAAGGAAATGCTGATTCTGGTGGTATATGGGCTCCATGTTTAAGCTATAGTGACAATAAATTTTGGCTAATATATACAGATGTAAAAGTTACAAAAGGAATTTGGAAAGATTGCTACAACTATTTAGTTACTTGTGAAACTATTGATGGAGATTGGAGTGAACCAGTTAAGTTAAATGGTTCAGGTTTTGACCCTTCTTTATTCCATGATAAAAATGGGAAAAAATATTTATTGAATATGCTGTTTGATAATAGGGTATATAACCATAGATTTGCAGGTATTGTAATGCAAGAATATTCTCCAGAAAAAGAAAAATTAATTGGGGAATCTAAACTGATTTTTAAGGGGACAGATCTTAAACTAACAGAAGGTCCTCACTTATATCAGATTGGTGATTATTATTATCTTTTAACAGCTGAAGGTGGAACAAAATATGAGCATGCTGCTACAATAGCACGTTCTAAAAATATTGAAGGACCTTATGAAATACACCCAGATAATTCTATTCTTACTGCGTGGGACAAGCCTAGAAATGAATTACAAAAATGTGGTCATGCATCTATTGTACACACTCATACTGATGAATGGTATTTAGTTCATTTAACAGGAAGGCCACTTCCATCAGATGAAGTTCCTGGCACTGAAGTGAGAGGATATGATAAAGAAACTGGGAAACCACTTCCACATACAGCGCCAAGAGGATATTGTCCACTTGGAAGAGAAACAGCTATCCAAAAACTTGAGTGGATTGATGGATGGCCATATGTAGTAGGTGGTAAAGAAGGTTCAATAGAAATTGATGCTCCTAATATGAAAGAAGTAAAATGGGAACCTAGTTTTAAGGAATTAGATCATTTCGACAATGATAAATTGAACATTAATTTTCAATCACTACGTATTCCGTTGACTGAGGATATAATGTCCTTAACAGAAAATCCAGGAAATATGAGATTATACGGAAAAGAATCATTAATATCTAAATTTACACAGGCTTTAGTCGCTAGAAGGTGGCAATCTTTTAATTTTGATGCGGCAACAGGTGTGTCCTTCAATCCAGATACTTTTCAGCAATCAGCAGGTCTTGTATGCTACTATAACACAGAAAATTGGACAACAATTGATGTAACTTGGAATGAAGAAAAAGGAAGAGTAATTGATATTATTTCTTGTGATAACTTTGAATTTTCACAACCACTAGCTCAAAATATGATACCAGTGCCAGAAAATGTTGAATACGTACATCTAAAAGTAGAAGTTAGGGTTGAGGAATATAAGTTCTTTTATTCGTTTGATGGAGTGGAATGGAAGGAAGTACCTACAAGTTTTGAATCTAAAAAATTATCAGATGATTATGTAGGTGGAGGAGCGTGCTTTACAGGGGCATTTGTAGGTATGCACTGTCAGGATGTTAGCGGAAATAATAAATCTGCTGATTTTGATTACTTTATGTATAAAGAAAACCTAATATAGTTTTATTAAAATATGAATTGCTTATTAAACAGATAGAGGTAAACGATTTATTTTATGCTTTTATCAAAACAAGCTGTAAATATATGATTTTTAAAAGATTGGACCAGTTAAAGGTTGCGGAATCCCGCAACCGACTATATAAATACTAAATTATAAGGAGGATAGATATTTAGAAAATACAAAATTTTATAGAAGTGTATGAAGAAAAATATTATAAATTAAAAATGGAGGATGAATTTTAAATGAATATCAGTCAAGTAAGATCTAAGATTTCTGAAAAAATTACTATGAAAGAAAAGGTGGGGTATGCCACAGGAGATTTAGCTTGTAACTTTATTTATCAAACAGTAAGTAGCTATCTACTATTCTTCTATACAGACGTTTTTGGAATTTCGGCTGCAGCAGCTGGATTCATGTTTCTAATAGTAAGACTGTTTGATGCTGTAATGGATCCACTAATTGGGACAGTGGTGGATAAAACGAATACAAAATACGGAAGATTTCGTCCATATATCTTATATGGTGCTTTTCCCTTTGCAGGAGTAGCTATACTTTGTTTTACCACTCCAGCATTTTCAGATCCTATGAAATTAGTATATGCGTATGTTACTTATATACTATTATCAGTAACTTATTCAGTGGTTAACATTCCTTATGCAGCACTTACTTCAGCGATTACTCAAGATAACAAGGAAGTTGTAAGCCTAACTTCAATCAGAATGTTATTTTCAAATACCGGAGGATTAATTGTTTCTTTTGGTGTACCGCTTTTAGCTGGAATATTTACAAATATGACTGGAAAAACAAGCACAGGATGGCAAATTACCATGTCAATAATGGGGATTTTAGGTGCACTTCTACTAATCTTTTGCTTCTTGAATACTAAAGAGCGCGTTCAAATAGATCATTCTGAAGATGCAAAAATCAATGTTAAAGATATTTTTATTCAGTTAAAGTCAAATCGTCCACTAGTTATCATATGTATGTTCTTTATTCTTAATTTTGGCGTTAACTCAATAGTTAATTCTGTTGGAATTTATTATGTTACTTATAATGTTGCAAGACCAGATTTAGTAAAATGGTATGGTTTAATGGGAACTCTACCTGCACTAATACTTATGCCGTTAATGCCATTAATGTATAAATGGATGGGTAAGAAAAAATTATTATTTACTGCTTTATCTTTGAAAGCAATTGGATTAATAGCTTTATTTGTTATTCCTGCAACAATGGTTCCACTTGTATTTGCAGGACGATTAATCGCAGCATTGGGTACCATCACTGCAGGTGCCTTCACATGGGCGCTAATTCCTGAAACTATCGATTATGGTCAATATAAGACAGGTAAACGTGCAAGTGGTGTTATTTATGCGCTAGTTGGATTCTTCTTCAAGTTTGGTATGGCGATTGGAGGAATTGTTCCTGGATTAATACTAGCGAAATTCGGTTATGTTGCAAATCACGCTCAAACTGAGACAGCATTACATGGCATTTTAATCACAATGACTGCAATTCCAGTAATATTTGTAATTATTGAACTTGTTGCAATATTCTTCTATAACTTAGATGAAAAAGAACATGAAAGAGTATTGAGTGAATTAAATACAAGAGCATAATTTATGGAAATTTATTCTATATATAAGACTAGGTGTTGAGGGAAAATATTTATGTAAAAGTAATAGTTATGTTTTAAAGATTCATAGATGTGTTTGGATAAGCACATGAAATGTTGTCAGCTAATAGAAATGTCCAATTATTAGTAAAGGGGAAACCTTTCTATAGATATCAAATTTATAGAGAGGTTTTTTTATGTTATAAAAAATTATAGAATTACTTAAATTTCATATTTTTTCATATATGTCTTGAATTTGGTACATAAATTGATATAATAGTAAATGAAATTCATTATCAATTAAATGGCGAAAAGAAAAATTAATGCAATTAAAACTCATACCATCATTAATTTCGGTGATTAATTAGCAAGAAAGATAAATTAATCATGATTATAAAAAGGAAAAATGTATTTTATTATTCGGGGGGAAACAGTTATGTACCAAAGATTACATGAACTTATATCAGGAGATCCAATAAATAAGAAAATAAAAAAATCATTCTTAATAATCAATATGTTTACAATAATAAGCATGATTATAATAGTAAGTATTTTATATATGTTTTCTTATAAAACCAATTTGTCATATAGGAAATCATATGCACTTTCAGATAATATATCAAATATGAGAATTAGTTTACAAAAAATAGAGAAAAATCTTTATAAAGCAATAGCTGAGGAAGATATGGAGAAAGAACAAAAATATTTAGAATTAGTAAATGAAGAAGTAAAAGAATTCGATAGTAATTCTAAAATTTTAAAAGAAACACTACCTGATTATGAGCTAATTGATGAGATTAATTCATCTGTAGAATTAGCCGCAAAAAGTAGAAGTGATATAGTGGAATTGATAAATAAGAAAGAGAAGATATCAGCCTTAGCAGTAATGGAAAATACATATTCTTATCAAATAGATGGAATAGCAGATAAAGTTATAGAAGTATATAAACAGTCTCAAAAACAAACGTCTAATTTTTTACATAAGGTAGATATAATTAACAATATAATATTAGGATTTATAATAATCATAATGATCAGTACATTAATAATTACGTCAACAATAAGCGGTGTGTTGACAGATATATTTATTAAAGGAATTAATAATATAAAAGAAATATCTGAAGAATTATTATATGGAAATCTCAAAGTTGAAAGTAGCTATGAATCTACAGATGAAATGGGGGAGATGGCAAGTAATTTGATTAGCGCTATTGAGATGATAGATTCATATGTAGATGATATTACAACAATTTTAGAAAAAATATCAGTTGGAAATTTGGATATAGAGTTAGAGAAAAATGTGCAATATAAATGCGATTTTATTCCGATACAAGAGTCGCTTGAGAGTATTATAAACACATTGAATAGTGATTTCTATGGTATATCAAGGGCGGTAGAGTTAACATCAAATAGATCAGAACAAATATCACTAATTACAAAAGAACTATCAGATGGAGCAACAAATCAAGCAAGTATAATAGAAAAACTTTTAGACAATTTTAATAAAATATTAACTAAAGTTACTATAAACGCCCAAAATGCAGAGGAAGCTAATAAAGTATCGGAAAGTACCAAGAATATTGTATCTGAAGGAAATCACAAAATGGAAGAGTTAATGAAATCTATAGAGGAGATTGCTGAATCTTCCGATCAGATTTCAAAGATTACAAGTTCTATAGAAAATATAGCATCACAAACAAACCTTTTGGCGCTGAATGCAGCTATTGAGGCTGCGAGAGCTGGAGAAACTGGAAAAGGATTTGCGGTGGTAGCTAATGAAGTTAAGAGCTTAGCCGAACAGTGCTCAAATGCAGTTAAAAATACTAATATGTTAATAGGAAATTCTTTATTTGCAGTTAAAAAAGGTGAAGGTTTAGCAAAAGAGGCCTCGAATTCATTACAAAATATAGTGGTTAATGTAGATAATAGTGCTAAATTGGTCAATGAAATATCACTAGCATCGCAAGATCAAACAAATGAGATAATGAAAATGACAACGAGAGTTAACCAAATCTCTGAAGTTATACAGATTAACACAGCTAAGGCACAAGAAACTGCGGCATCAACTGAAGAATTATCACTTCAAGCCCAAAATATAGCCGAAAAGATGTCTAAATATGATTTGAAATCAAAGTGAAAGAATAGAGATTATGAAAAATATATAAGCAATAAAAAATTAGAGAAAATAAAAGCAAATACTATTAAGTAAAAGATAATTTAATATTATAGAAATATATAGTAAGAGAAAAAAAATAAAGGACAAAAACTGATTTTGACCTTCTTTGACCTTTTAGCTATAATTTACTTGTAAAAACAAATAATAAATATCTTAAGGAGGTCTTAGTATGTTTGGATTGATACCTTTTAGAACTAATGGATTAGACAAGAAGGGAGGCTCAATTGAAGATTTTTTCAATGATGATTTCTTTTCACCAATGAGTTTTGGCCTTGGAAATAACCAAAAATTTAATGCTGATATAAGAGAAACTCAAAATGAATATTTAGTTAGTGCAGAATTACCAGGTGTTAAGAAAGAAGATATAAACCTTGAATACAGAGACAATACTTTAATTATTTCTGCTCTTAGAAATGAAGAAATAAATGAAGAAAAAGATAATTATATTAGAAGAGAAAGAGCTTATGGAAAAATATCAAGGACTTTTCATGTTGAGAACGTTGATAAATCAAGAATTTCTGCAAAATTCCAAAATGGAGAATTGCAAATTATATTACCTAAATTAAACGAAGCTATAAGAGACGATAGTAGAATTTCAATTCAATAGTTTATAGATTAAACAAGTATATTATATGTAATTTGATGTATAAAATATTAGACAAAAATGAAATGAATAAAGAAGTTATTTAAGAGATAGTTGGATCGTACAATTATTGCGGGTTCACGACTATCTCTTAAATAACTTCTATTGTATATAGCGTTTAATCTATAGCATATTTAAAATTATATATGGTATAAATTAATCAGTATCTAATCTGGAGCAAAGAAACAATAATGTATAGTGTACACGATAAAATATGTAATTTTAAATTAGTAATTAACTAGTTTAGATTTATGGTATAATTATTTAGAATTTAATACAATAGTTTTCGGGAAGGTAAATACATATATGAAAGAAGCAATACTTACAGTAAAAAAAGAATTTGTTAAGAAATATAAAAATGGATATCCTTTAATTCTTGAAGAAGCTTTTGATAATATAAAAGATTTAAAAGAGGAAGGACAAATCATAACCCTTATAGATGAAAAAAAGACTTTCTTAGGAAAGGGGTATTATGGGAAACAAAATAAAGGCTGTGGATGGATTTTAAGTAACAGTAAAAATAGCAATTTGGATTATAAATTTTTCTATGATAAGATTAGGAATGCATTTTCCAAAAGAATGAAATTTTATCATTCAAAAGACACGTCTGCATTTAGAGTATTTAATGGTGAAGGCGATGGAATAGGTGGGCTTACGATTGACTATTTCGATGAATATTATCTCATCACTTGGTATAGCAGAGGTATATATACATTTAAAGACAATATAATTAAAGCTATAAAAAGCTTAGTTTCTTTTGATGGTATATATGAAAAAAAGAGATTTGAAGAAAATGGTATGGTTGTAGATGAAGATAGCTATGTTTGTGGAAGAAAAGCACCTGAACCTCTTATAGTTAAAGAAAATAAAGTTAATTTCTCAATTTATTTAAATGATGGGGCTATGGTTGGAATATTTTTAGACCAAAAGGAAGTAAGAAAGTCTATCAAAGATAAATACTCCAATAATAAAAAAGTTTTAAATACTTTTTCATATACAGGAGCATTTTCAATGGCAGCTGCAAAAGGTGGTGCTATTACTACAAGTGTTGATTTAGCAAGCCGAAGTCTAGAAAAAACAACTGAGAACTTTACTATAAATAATATTGATTTCACAAAACATGAAATAATTGTTGAAGACATTTTCCTATATTTTAAACGTGCAAAAAAGGAAGAATTAAAATTTGATGTGGTTATTCTTGATCCGCCAAGCTTTGCAACATCAAAAGATAATAGATTCAGTGCAGCAAAAGACTATAAAGGATTGGTTAAATCAGCTATAGATATAACAGAGGATGAAGGAGTAATTGTAGCTTCAACAAACTGTGCTACTTTTAATATGGGCAAATTTAAGAAATTTATATATGAAGCTTTTAAAGAATCACATAGAAATTATGAAATTCTAGAAGAACATACTCTTCCAGAAGATTTTGCAGTTACAGATAAATTTCCTGAGGGAAATTATTTAAAAGTTGTGATTGTAAAAATGTACTAAAGAAAGTAACAAAAAAATTAGCAAATAAAATGAGGAAAAAGATAATTATACAAAATGAAATGACTTGAGAAGTTAGTTAAGAGATAGTTAGAGAAGCGTAAAATTATTGTGCGTTCTCGACTGTCTCTTTAATTATTTATATTGAATATAGAATTTAATGTATAGCATATTTGAAATTATATAATAGTATAAATTAATCAGTATTTAAATTATAGAAAGGAATTCTATATGAATCTAATAAATAGTCTTTATGTTAAATATTTGTCAAAGTTTGATGATATACCATATAGGATTAAGTTTCAAAATAATAAAGAATTTATTATAGGGAAGGGCACACCTCAATTCGAAATAAATATTAAGGGAGAAATAAGTAAAACAGACTTAATTAGAAGTACGTTCCTTGCTATTGGTGAAGCTTACATGAAAGGGAATATAGAGATAAAAGGAGATTTATTTGAAGTTATAAATATATTTATTAGTCAGATTGATAAAATCTCATCAGGTAGTAAGCCAGTAAAAAATACGATTTTTCAATCCAATTCTTCAAAAAAACAAAAAGGTGAGATTCAAGAGCACTATGATATAGGGAATAATTTCTATAGTTTATGGCTTGATGATACTATGACATATTCATGTGGATATTTTAAATCAAATAATGATAGTTTGCATGACGCACAAATTAATAAAATTAATCATATACTAGCAAAGTTAGACATAAAAGAAGGTATGAGCGTCTTGGATGTAGGATGTGGGTGGGGATTTTTACTTATTGAAGCAGCAGAAAAATATAGTATTCATGGTATTGGAATTACATTAAGCAAAGAGCAATATAAAAAATTTAATGAAAGAATAAAAGAAAGAAAGCTTGAAAAATTACTAGAAGTTAGACTTATGGATTACCGAAATTTAGCTGAAAGTGGATTATCATTTGATAGAATTGTAAGTGTTGGCATGGTTGAGCATATAGGAAGAGAGAATTATGAATTATTTATAAAAAATATTGATTCTGTCTTAAAACCAAAAGGGTTATGTTTATTAGATTATATCAATTCATTAAAAGAATATTCTGTAGATCCATGGATTAAAAAGTATATTCTTAAAGAAGCGGTTATTCCAAGTTTTAGAGAAATTATAGACATTTGTAGTAATTATAATTTCCATACCATCGATGTTGAAAATCTTAGAAGGCATTATGTTAAGACTTTACTATATTGGAGAGAGAATTTTAATAACAATCTAAGTGAAGTTTCTAAAATGTTTGATGAAAAATTTGTAAGAATGTGGGAACTTTATCTTTGTTCATGTGCGGCAATATTTAATAATGGAGTGATAGATATTCATCAATTACTAATTTCTAAAGGAATAAATGATGATATTCCTATGACAAGAGAATATATGTACAATAAATAAAATTTATATATTATTTATTATACATATAAGTAATTCTTATGTAGTAATACAAGATACTTAATGTAATTTATTGTGAAGAGTAAGACTGACTAGATATTATTTTAAATTACGAACGAGAAAATACAACCAATAGAACAGAGTTTTATTTAATGCTAAAATAAATATGTGACTAATAGTATATATGTTGAAATAATAAATTTATATTTAAAATTATAGTAGCTCAAGAACAAGAGTCCAATTAAGATAGAAATGCAGAAACTTAATAATAACATATATAGTTATAATAATTAAAGTTAAAAAGGAATGATTAAAGTGTTACTAATGATAGATAATTATGATTCGTTTGTATATAATCTGGTCAGATATTTTGAAGAGATTGGAGAAATTGTGGATGTAGTTAGAAATGATAAAATTAATATTGAGAGCATCAGAAACAATAAATATTATGGTATAGTTATTTCACCAGGACCTAAAGATCCCAAGCAAGCAGGCTTGTGCCTAGATATTATTAATAAATTTAAAAATGAAACTCCTATATTGGGTATATGTCTTGGACATCAGTGTATAGGACATTATTTTGGCGGAGAAATAATTAAAGGCGACAGGCCTATGCATGGTAAAATAAGTGAAGTAACACATAATAATAGCGGAATATTCCATAATGTTAAAAATCCATTAAAGGTAACAAGATATCATTCTCTAATTATTGATAAGAAGAAACTCCCAAAAGAATTAGTGGTTACGGCAGAAACGTCAGATGGGGTAATCATGGGAATTAGACATAATGAATTACCTATATATGGAGTTCAATTCCATCCAGAAGCAGAACTTACGGAAGAAGGGCATAAAATCTTAGGAAATTTTATTTTAGAGTGCAAGAGGTTTAGAAATGGTAGATTTTAAGATTAAAGAGTTAAATACATATTATAATCCTTTTTATACATATGATATTTTTAAAGATAGTGAAGATTCTATATTTTTAGATAGTTCGAAAGAAGACAAATTATTATCCAAGTATTCTTTTATCGGATTGAATCCATATAAAAAATTTATCTCTAAGGGGAGAAAAGTAACTATTGATAATGAAGAATATAATGATGTAGATCCATTTGAAAAATTGGATAAAATTATTGAGAGTTATAAAATTAGTATTAATAGCAAACTTCCTTTTGTTAGTGGTGCTATTGGTTATTTTTCTTATGATATAGGAAGAGTGTTAGAGGATCTGCCAGATGAATCAAAGGAAGATTTTAGTATACCTGATAGTATTTTTATTTTCTTTGACAATCTAATAATATTTGATTTACAAAATAAAAAAACTTATATAACTTCAGCTGGGCAACTTGAAGAATCTAAAAATAGCATATTAAATATAGAAAAGTGCCTAGAGAATTATATTAAGGGGATTCCAGTAAATTTAGAAAAAACAAATAATGAATTCTTTTCAAATTTTGATAAGGAAGAGTATAAAAAAGCTATAGCATCTCTTAAAGAATATATAAGAAGTGGAGATGTATATATAGCTAATATGACTAGAAGGATATGGTGTAATAATAATGAAAAGCCATATGAAATATATAGAAAATTGAGAAATACAAATAAAGCACCATTTTCAGCATATATGAATTTTAAGGATTTTCAAATAATAAGTTCTTCACCTGAAAGATTTTTATCAATTTTAGATGGTAAGGTTCAAACAAGGCCAATTAAAGGAACTAGACCTAGAGGAAAAGATTATGAGGAAGATGAGAGAAATAGAAATGAGTTAATGGCTTCGGAAAAAGATAAATCCGAGCTTTTAATGATTGTTGATTTAGAAAGGAATGATCTGAGTAAAGTTTGTAAACCTAAATCAGTAAAAGTTACAGAGCTTTTTAAATTAGAGGAGTATGAGACTGTATTTCATCTTGTGGCAACAATAGAAGGAAGATTAAGAGAAAATGTGTCTTCAGTAAAGTGCATAAGGGAGTGTTTTCCAGGGGGATCAATTACAGGAGCGCCTAAAATACGAGCAATGGAAATAATAGAAGAGCTTGAGAAGCTAAAAAGAAATATATATACAGGGTCTATAGGATACTTCGATTTAAGAGGAAATAGTGATTTTAATATAGTTATTAGAACTATATTAAAAAAAGGTAATAAAGCGTATTTAGGAGTTGGTGGAGGAATAACATGGGAATCTATTGAAGAAGAGGAGTGGTTAGAGACAATAGACAAAGCTAAAGCGTTGATGGAGGTATTATAGTGAGAAGGATAGTTCATAATTATGATAAAGTAATGCTTGACGATGGATTATTTTTTGGAAGAGGAATATTTGAAACAATTCTTTGTAAGGAAAAACCAATATATTTAGAAGAGCATTTACAGAGATTAAAAAAAGATATGATGGAATTAAATTTACAGCCATTAGTGGAAGAAAAATTTTTAAGAGATCATTTAAATAAGTTGGAGATAAAAAACAAAGTATTAAAAATAACTGTTACACCTTTAAACATTATAATAACCGAAAGAGAAATTGCATATAAAAATGACGATTATAAAAAAGGAATGTCGTTAACAATTTCAAAGGTAAGACGTAACAGTACTTCAAGATTGGCCTCTATCAAATCTACATGCTATATAGAAAACATAATTGAAAAAGAGAATGCTAAGAAATTAGGCTACGATGATGTGATATTTTTAAATGAAAAAGGTAATGTTACAGAAACGAGCTGTGCAAATATATTTATGATAAAAAATAATGAAATTTTTACTCCAAATAGTGAAGATGGATTATTAAAAGGTATAATAAGAGATAAGATTATGAAAAAATTTAAGGTGACTGAAAAAAGCATTACTATAGATGATTTAACACATTCAGAAGAGGTAATTATAACAAATAGTATAATGGGGGCAATGTCTATAAAACAGATTAATGAAACTAAATATAATAGTGAAAAGTTTAGACATATATTTAATGAAAATTTGAGAAATTAGAATAATACTTATAATTAAAACAAAGCACAAATTTCTGGTTTATGAAGATTTTGATATATATATTGAAATTCACAATCACGACTAAAATCCTTACAATATTTTTAGAATTATGATGAAAAATTATTTTTGCAATATATACATTTATAAAAAACTTGAAAGAATACTTAGATATTTCTTTCAAGTTTTTATATTTGGCAAATTAATATAAGTGATTCTTAATTAATAATAAATCTGACAAGTTAAAATATATAATAGGGGTTTTTTAGCAATAACACATATTATTGTGTAGAATTTGGAAATAAAATTGTGAAATTTTTATTATTCAGTAAGTATTTGCTTAGATAAGTATGCTTAATTATGATAAGATATATTTAGGCATAATTAAAAAAACAATAAGTTCATCTGTCGAGTCTATTTCTCATTATAGAGGAAACTCGACTCGCTACGCTCCATGAGTACTCACAGAGTAAGCGATCATCATCAAATCACAGATTTGGATGTCTGCTTAACTGAGTCACACCAAATAATTTTTATAGGAGATTAACTAATAAATAGGTTAACTAAGTTCAAGAAACCAAATCATAGATTTGGACTTTAACTTATCTACTTATCAGCAGATTGCACTAATAGACTTGCTATGAGTCCATTTTTTGCCTAATGAAAAATAATCATGGCATTTTGAATTTGTTATTTTATTTCATATGCCTTATCAGAACTATGAAAATACATAAGGAAGATATAGTATGAATTAGTATAGTTGTTATGGAGAGTTTTATGAGAAAAGATAATTACATATTGAATATAATTGATCAGATAAGAGGAGTTTTAAGTAAAAATAATTATAGAGAGAATAGATACAATAGGGATATAGCGTGGCTTGAAGAACGAAAAAGTATTTATAATGATAATATAATACGAATTGCTATTATGGGAATAACTAGTAGTGGAAAATCTACTTTAGTAAATGCACTTCTTGGTGAAAAGATTTTACCAATGGCTATAAGGCCTAGTTCAAGTATTATAATTACGGCATCAAAAGGACTAAAGAGACAAGCTGTTATTTATTTTAAGGATAGTGGACCTAAAATATTAGAGACGGAAAATCTAAATGAAGATGCTATAGCAGAATATGCGGATGAGAGCAGGAATCCTGGAAATACGCTTAATGTTACTCAGATTGATATAAAAACACCTTATTTTATGTTAGATGAGAAAATACATATAATCGATAGTCCAGGATTAGATGCATGGAACTTAGAAAATCATGAAAAATTGACATTGGAGATATTACTTCCAACTATAGATATATGCATATTTGTGACTACGGTTAAGGCTAATAGTGATGCAACGAATGCTGAAAAAATTAAGATAGTAAGTGAGAAAGACAAGCAGATAATCCTAGTACAAAACATGATAGATTCAATTGAAGAAAAGATTGGCAGGAATGGAATAGTTGAAGAAGATAAAGTTACTATATTAAAAAAGTATAAAAAGAGAGCAGAGAGGCTCTTAATGGAAATTACAGATGATAAAGAAATATCGGAAGTTATTCAAATATCAGCACTTAATGGACTTTTGGGAATTGTAGATAAAGATAAGGAAAGATATGATAATTCTAATTTTGAAATGTTTATTAATGCTATAGAAAATTGTGCGGAAAATACTATTCCAAAGCTTAATGGACGGAGAGCTGAAAGTCTAATAGAAAAAATTAATAGCATAATTTCAACTGATCAAGAAATTATAAAGGGAAATAATTTAGGTGAAATAGAAGATTTAATAAAAGTAAGTAATAAAGAGCTTGATAATCTTGCAAATAAATTTGAGATTGCTCGGAATGAAATAGCTGAAAAGATTAAAGAAATTGAAAACATTACTTCAAATATAATAAAGGAAATATCATCTGTATCATCTGAAAATATTGAAGATTATTTAGACATAGTAGATAGAATTAACAATAAAAATTTATATATTGAAAGTGATATTTTAAGCACTGTTAAGAGGTGTGAAAAAGATAAAAGAAGAATATATGATAGTCTTAATTTAGATATAAGATCCTCTTATGTTTTGCCGAGTATCGAAAGTAAAAATATTGAGATTAAGCATAAATATGAAGAAAGAACTGTGTTATTTAAGAAAGAAGGGGTTCTAAATAAGGGGAAAAGATTATTGTCTAATATATTTGACAAGGACTGGGGATATAAAGAAGTAGGATATGACGAGAGAATAATTGATAAAGATGAGACTATTAAGAGGGCCCAAAAAATATGTAGTGAAAATAAGAATAAATATATAAGTATATTAAAGGAATGGAGTAATCAATATACAAAAGCAATAGATACTTTCTATGAGGAAGTATCAAGAAGAACAGAAGAATTTGAAGAAAAAAAAGAGCAAAATATAGAGCTTTATGATATAGGAGAAGTAACTAAGGATCTAATAGGTATTAAAGACAAGCTTTCTAATTTAAGAGTTGATGTGAAAAATGAGGTAGCAATAACAAGTGATAATTATGAAAAAAATATTTCATACAGTATTTCAAGGTTACATTATAACTTTTATATGCTGAGTAATAAAATTTTAGAAAAGAACTACCTATTAGTTGGAAAATATATAAATAAAAAGTGTGAAGAAAAGTCTAACAGTATGGGCCTAAAGCTTTTTTGGACATGGGATATAGATTCTTGCAGAGATTTCATTTCTAGAATGTATGGAATTGATCTAGATTTTGAAGAATGTGAATTAATAAAGAGAGAAGGTTTATATAGTTTTGAAGATATAGCTATTATCTATGAATCTGGAAAAGGTACGCTTAAATTTTATGAAAAACTTAAACAGATAAAAGATATGACTTATAGTATGTTTATTATTTTTAATGGAATACAAATTGGAAATTCTAAGAAGCAGATTTTAGAAAGCAGAAATTTAAACTATTTCTTTAAGGAGAATAGTAATTTATCAGTGAATTTAGTAATAGATTCATGCAGAGAATTTATAAATGCAAATAATATAGAGGAGCTTCTGATAGAAGTTAAAAACCTAAAAGATAAAGTTATTAGTAGGTTTAGTAGTATAAGGACTGAATATATATTAATTAATTCCAAAAATCCAATATATAATATGGCATTAATAGAATCACAGGAAATTCATGAATTTTTGATAAGTGATTATAAAGTTATAAAAGAAAAACTGATTGAAAATCCTTTGTCAAGAGGAGTAGAAGAACAAGAAACTATTGAAAAGATTTTAAGCTATTTTTTGAATACCTCTAAAGAGGAAGGAGTATGAATGAATATATGGAAGAAAGATCAATTTTAATTCAAAGCGATGAAGTTACAAAAAATATAATGGGCGAAATACAGGACGATATGTTAAGTTTACTTTCAAGGGCATCTAGAAATATGACAGAAGAGCTAACTGAAAAATTAAAGCCAGTTGAGAGAAAAATAAATGACTTGCGAGAAAATTTTCAAGAGTTTCATGAAGAAGAATTCGAAGAAAAACTTGAAGATTTAAATAAAAGCATATTAAAAATAAGAGAAATGACAGAAACGAAATTGGAAGCAGTAATACAAAAGAGTGTGGAAGAGCAAAGTAAGGTATTATTTGAATCTATAGAAGAAAGATTGGCAATATTAGGATTAAAGGTAGTGAAAGATGCGGCAAGTAATAAAGAAGCGATTTTAGATAAATTAGATAATATTAACTTAGATAAGATAGAAGAAAAAGTAGACTTGGTTGAAAAATCTATTGAAAATAAAGTTGAATATTTAGACAAATCTATAGAATATAATCTAATTAATAATAAAAATTCAATTTTAGGAAAAATTAAGGATATTGACAGTAAAATTGAAGATAAAGATAGTATAATAGAATTAATAAGTAAATTAGAGGATGAGCTTAATAATAAGATTGATTATATACAAGAAGAGGTAGAGTGGGGAAATAAATCATTCTTTTCTAAGCTTTTTGGAAGAAGGAGATAATAGGAAATGACATATATAAATTTAATAGAAGATGAAAGGTTTTATAACTTATTAGAAAAATATCTTAATAATGATAAGCAAGGTATAGATTATAACAGATACTTTGAACATTTTATTGAGAATTTGAATAAGAAAGAAATAATGGTTCCTGTTTTAGGGATTCAAGGTGCAGGAAAGAGTAGTTTTTTAAATGCCATACTAATGGAGGAAAATGTATTACCCACAGATGTTGATGAAACAACTTGCGTACCAGTTGAGGTTAGATATGGAGAAAATACTGATGAAGCTGTAGTATATTATCTAAACGGAAGAAAAGAGCATATACGCATAAAAGAATTGGAAAAATATGTACATAATGATTATAATGAAGCCAATAATCTTAAAGTATCGAAAATAGTATTATATAACAAGAGCGATGTTTTAAAAGATGATATAGTACTTGTAGATTTGCCTGGTGTTGGAAGTTTGACACCACAAAATCAGAAGACTACTTTAGAATATGTAGACAAGCTAACAGCAGGAATATTTTTAATTAGGACAAATCCACCAATTACAAGATCGGAGAAAAGCTTTATAAATGCTTTGTGGCCTAAATTAGCTAATACTATTTTTGTTCAAAATAAATGGAATGATGAAAGTGTTGAAGATGCAAATGAGGCAAGAGAACATAACTCTGGCGTATTAAGTAGTATAAGTTATTCTCATAATGAAGAAAGAGATATAAAAGTTGATATAGTAAATGTTTATGAGGCTGTAAAAGGGAAATTCACTGGAGATGAAGCAGCTTATAATAATTCAGGAATAGTTAATGTAATAGAAGAAATTAAAAATATTTCAAAGGAATATAATAAAGATTTAATGAAGGTCTTAAGCCAAAGAGTTAATGAAGCTTTAGAAAACATTAATGATAGGATAAATACTTATAAAACTTTAGCATTAAATAAGGACAATCAAAATACTTTAGAAAAGGAAGAAAGAATCAAAGAGATAAAAACAATGTTATCGGAGAATAAAAGAAAATTAAGAGATTTTCGAACTTATGCAGAAGATGAAATGAATAATATTATAGATAATTCATCTAAAGTAATAAAAGAGAACATTGAAAATTTACGAGTAGAATTAAGAAGAATTATAAATAAAGGAATAGTTGATGGCAATAGACTTAGCTTAATATATAAAGAGACGTCTGATAAAGCAATAAATGATATAATGGATGAGATTTTGAACAGTATTGGTGAATTTATAAAAAATATAAATAGCAGATTTGAAAATATAAGAATAAAAGGTTTTAATGGAACCTATGAGAATATATCATTCTTTAATAAAAAGAGTTCAATAAAATATGAAAAGTCAATTCCAGCATTACTTGGGGTATCAACCGGAGTAATTGGGACAGTTGGAGCAGTAGGAATGCTTGGTGGTCCTGTAGGAATTTTGGTTGGGATGGGAATAAGTTTAGCCTTTTCTTTGATTGGAGATCATATGAGGAAAAAAATAGTTGAAAGTAGAGCTAATTATACTTTAAAAGATTTGGAGCCAATGATAGAAGATTTAGAAATATATTTAAAAGAAGAAATAACCGGAGATTTAATGGCAAAACAAAAGGAAATAGACGAATCTATAAAGGCAATGAAATCTAATTTAGAAAATGTCTTTAAACAAGATATGGAAGACTTGGAAAAACAGTATGAAACTACTTATAACGAAGAAAGTATTTTAGAATTTGAAAAAGATTTAAAAATATTAAGGGAATTAATCGAGGAATATAAGGAGAAATAAATATTATGAATATTTTTAAAAACTGCGTTGATAGACAAAACAGGATTGATAAGGTAGTTAATATTCTTGATAATGATGAAATTACATCGAAGAATTTATTAATAAAGGATAGAATAATTAATCCAGCTCACTATATTGTCATGCTAGGCGAAACTAGCTCAGGAAAAAGTGCGTTAATAAACAGTATTTTTCAAAGGAAAATACTAGTGGAGAGCGTTAAACCAACAACTGGAATTGTCACAGAAGTTATAATAGACGAGAGTTCTGAAGAAACCTTATTTGCTATAAATAATGATTTAAGCATAGATGTTTTGGATGATGATAGTTTTTCGAATTTTACAGTAAAACCAGATGGTAATATAAATAGATTAAGATATATTGGACCATGTAAAGATTCGAGATATTCTGGAATGAGGATTTTCGATACTCCTGGATATGGATCACTTGTTGAAAGGCACGAAGAAGTTTTAAAGAATTTTATACCAGAAAGTGATTTTATAATATATGTTGTGTCGTATAAAACTGGAGTTGGAGAAGACGATTTTCAGTTTTTAAAGTATGTTAGCGAAATTATAAACAATAATGTGGAAGTTGTACTCGCAGTAAATATGTGCCCACAAAACATAGATATGGATAATAAAAGAATCAATGAAATTAAAAATAGCGTTTGTGAATGTATCCATAAAGATATAGAAACATTTCTTATTGAAAGCAGTATTGAAAAGAATCCTGACACAGATAAGCTCTGGAACTATATATACAAAAAAGTTAATGATCCAGATAAAGAAGGAGAGCTTTCAGAAACTCTAAAGAATTATCAGGATTACTTATTGCGTGAATGCGATATAAAAATCAGTTCTAGAATTGCGGAAATAGAATGTAAAAAAGAAGAGGTAGTAGAAAAAGCTAATGTAATTAAGGAATTCTTAGATAAAAAAGATGAGATACTAGATGTTATAGAAAACGGATTTGTAAAAATAAAATTAAAAGCAGTAAGGCTTATAGGAAAATCCGATATGAAAATCAAAGAGAATATTACGAACTATATATACGATGAAAGCAAATGGTCAATGAAGGAAGAAACCTTCACCTTAATGCAGCACTACTATGTTCCAAAGTTAACAAGCGAGGAAACTGAAAACTTAAATACCTATATTGAAGATGAAGTTATTAATTTAAATAGAGAAGTTGAGAACATTCTAAACGCAGAAATTATTAAGCTAAAGGAGAATGTTAAAAGAAGTACACCTTCATATAACAAGGTTGTAGAAGATATCATAGAAAAGCATAGAGGGGATTCTATTGAAAGAGCTACAGGAGAAATGTTTAGGACAGTATATAAAGGTAAATTCAATAATTCAGAAAAGGATTATGCTATTAGTAAAAATTTAAAGAAGCTTTCTAATACATTTGAAAAATCATCTGTTGGAGAAGTTAATAATAATTTAAATCATTTATTAAAAACAATAAGGGCTACATCTTTAAAGGGAATTACTGAATCTTTAAATGTTTTTACGGATTCAATATTCTTTTTATATGATTCATTGACATGGCAGAAAAAGATAAATGAAATATCTGTAACTGCTATAGATAATTGGGCTAATAATATTGAAGGGTCTTTAAGAAAATACTTAGATGAATTGAAAGAAATAAGTAAAGAAGAAGTATTAGTTTTATTTGATGAATTAAGTGAGGAATTCACCAATACAAAAGATGAATTGAAAAATATAAGTTCCGAAGAATTAGTTAGATTAAAGAAGGAAATAGAATTCTTATTATATAAATGCCTGCTTATAAATCTGACAAAGTAAAGGCATATTCAAGCAAATAAGAATATTTAATGTATTCAAAGTGCACAGAAATATAGGGTTCTGCAATGAGAGCTAAACTTATGTGGATATCAGCCGAAATTGAATACATATTTGTTCCATGTGAATATGAAAATTTCGCTGCTGGATATATTTCAGATTTTTAATAAAGAACCCTTTATAAACTTTGATCTATAGGAAGGTAGTCAATTAAAGTTATATTTTGAGGCGATATTCTCTGAAATTAGTATGCCAGAATGTTTATAGGATAAACATTGAAATTAGTAATATAAGATTTTATTAATAAATATAAATAACGATGTATATGCATATTTACATATACATCGTTATTTGCGCTCACATAGAAGTATCTTATTTATAACTTATTAACTAATTAGAAATAATTAAATATCAAGTTTATTTTTATGAGTAAAGTTGATTGGATCTAGAGATAATTTCTTACATTAAATATTTTTCCGTTTTTAACATAAACCCTAGGAATTCTATATTTAAGCATACAAAGTATTTCGTAATTGATTGTTCCCATTATTTCAGCGAAATCATCTGCATTAAATCTGAGTCCATCTTGTTCGCCGAGAACTATAACTTCATCGCCAACTTTTATATCACCATTAATATCTGTAATATCTATCATACATTGATCCATGCATATTCTTCCGACAATGGGAGCAAATTGTCCATTTATAATGACTTTAGCATTTTTAGCTAGTAATCTAGAATAACCATCTGCATATCCTATTGGTATAGTAGCGATTAAACTTCTTCGCTCAGTCTTAAAAGTTCTTCCATAACTTATAGACATACCTGCATCCATTTCTTGAACACGTGTTATAGTTGCTTTTAATGTCAATGCTGGTTTTAAAGAAAGATTTTCTTTTTTTACTTCATTTGATGGATAATATCCGTAAAGTATGATTCCAGCACGAACAGCATCTAGGTAAGTTTTTGGCATGTCCATGATTGCACCGCTATTAGAGACGTGTTTTATAGGAATTTCTATATTAAGATTTGAAAGCTTCTTTAGCAAATTCGTAAATTTTTCAAATTGTTCATTAGTATATTCTTTATCTTTCTCATCAGAAGTAGAAAAATGAGTAAATATTCCGATTACTTCTAGTCCTTCTAAAGAACAGATTTTACAAATATCATCTATTGCTTTTTCAGTTGGTAGAAATCCTATTCTTCCCATTCCAGTATCAATCGCTATGTGAATTTTAGCTTTTTTATTAAGGCTTAATGCTGTTTTTGATAATTCTTTCGCATAATCTAAGTCGTATACAGTTTGTTCAAGATCATATTTTATTAATTCTTCATTTAAATATGAAGGGGTATATCCGAGTATCATAATAGGGGCTTTTATATTATCATTTCTGAGTTCAATTCCTTCTGTTAAGACTGCTACGGCAAGTCTTGATGCACCATTTTCAAGTAAAGTTGGAGCCACATCTAAAGCTCCATGACCATAACAATCCGCTTTAACTACCGCGATTACCTCTTTATCTTTCGCTAAGTTTTTTATATTTTTCATATTATAAGCTATTGCATCTAAATCTATTTCTGCATATACAGGTCTAAGTATCTTTTGCATTTGCCTACACCTCACAATTATTATTTATATTAAAAACTATGTTTAGTATATTAATCGCTATTGATTATAAACTAATTTAAGTATTCTTACAAAATATATTTTAGTTAATAGATAGAAATAAAAAAAGAACCACTAATGTTAGAATTTATATATACAGTGGTTTTTATACTATTTTCTACCTGTTTAATTAGGAGTTTTTAATATTTTATATGTTCTTTTTGCAAAAAATTATATGGATAAATAATTGTGAAGTAACATACATTATTTTACATAGTGAGTTATTTATGTAATCAATGTTAAAACAAAGGAGAAAATGATTACATGTAGAATAATAGATACTAATAAGAGAAATCTTGACTCATAGTGGTCTTGATATAAAAGGTACCTAATTATATATAATAGGAGGGTGGATGATCATGGTAAATCAAAAAGAAATAAAAAGACTAGATGATATTTTAATTTCTAACAATTATGACAAGACACAAATTATTACTATTATGCAGGAAATTCAGAAGGAATACCGGTACCTGCCAGAAGAGGCGTTGTGCTATATAGCAAAAGAACTTAAGCTTAGTGAAGCTAAAGTATATGGAGTAGCAACATTTTATGAAAATTTCTCTTTAGAACCGAAAGGAAAATACGTGATTAGAATTTGTGATGGAACTGCTTGTCACGTAAGGAAATCAGATCCTATTCTTAGTGAGTTTAGGAGTGAATTAGGGCTTTCTGGGAAAAAACTTACAACCGATGATATGCATTTTACAGTAGAAACAGTATCGTGTCTAGGAGCATGTGGATTAGCTCCGGTTTGTACTGTAAACGATGTAGTATATCCGTCAATGACACCAGAGAAAGCAAGAAAGCTAGTGAAGCAGTTAAAGGAGGAGTTATCAAATGAGAATTAATACAAGAGAAGAGCTAAATTCTATAAGCTCAAAATATAAGGCTGCTTTAGTCAGGCAACGTAAGCAAATATTAGTATGTGCAGGCACTGGATGTGTAGCAGGTGGATCTTTAAACATTTATAGAAGATTTAAGGAGATAATAAAAGAAAAGGGATTGGAGGTTACATTAGAATTAAAGGAAGAACCACATGACAATACTATAGGCTTGAAAAAGAGCGGATGTCATGGATTTTGTGAAATGGGACCTTTAATAAGAATTGAACCAGAGGGATGGTTATATATAAAGGTAAGTATAGATGATTGTGAAGAAATTATTGAAAAAAGTATTATTGGGAATGAAGTAGTTACTGGTTTAAGTTATAAGGATGGAGATAAGCTTTATAGTAAGCAAGAAGATATTCCGTTTTATAAAAAGCAAACTCGTGTAGCTTTAAATAATTGTGGTCATATTAATGCGGAGTCTATTGAAGAATATTTAGCAGAAGGTGGCTATAGTGCTACTGCGAAAGCTCTTTTTGACATGACTTCTGAAGAAATTATAAATGAAATGTCTGAGGCACATTTAAGAGGGCGTGGAGGTGGAGGATTTCCCACAGGAAAGAAATGGGCTCAGGTATTAAAGCAGAAAGAATCAGAAAAATATATTGTATGTAATGGCGATGAAGGTGATCCGGGAGCATTTATGGATAGAAGCATGATGGAAGGAAATCCTCACGGTGTTATTGAGGGGATGATTATTGCAGGAATTGCAACAAAAGCACACAATGGATATATATATGTTCGTGCAGAATATCCTCTTGCAGTAAAAAGATTACGCATAGCTATTGAACAAGCTATGGAAAAAGGACTCTTGGGTGATAATATATTAAATTCAGGTTTTGATTTTCATATTCAGATTAATCAGGGAGCAGGAGCATTTGTATGTGGGGAAGGTAGTGCACTAACAGCTTCGATTGAGGGGAATCGTGGTATGCCTAGAGTTAAGCCTCCAAGAACTGTAGAACAAGGCTTGTTTGGTAAACCAACAGTATTGAATAATGTAGAAACATTTTGTAATGTATCCCCAATAATTAACAAAGGGGTACATTGGTATAAAACTATGGGAACCGAAAATAATTATGGAACTAAAGCATTTGCTCTTACGGGAAATGTTAATAATACAGGATTAATAGAAGTTCCTATGGGGACAACATTGAGAAAGATCATATTTGACATTGGAGGAGGAGTAAAAGGTGGAGAATTTAAGGCAGTCCAAATTGGTGGACCGTCTGGAGGTTGTCTATGCCTTCGTGAAAATCATCTTGATTTAACTTTGGATTTTGATTCGTTAAAGAAAGTAGGTGCAATGATTGGGAGTGGAGGCCTAGTCGTTATGAATGATAAAAATTGTATGGTTGAAATGGCACGTTTCTTTATGAATTTCACTCAAAATGAATCCTGCGGTAAATGTATACCATGTAGAGAAGGTACTAGAAGAATGTTAGAAATACTTAATGATATAGTAGAGGGTAAAGGGACCTTGGAGGATATTGATACATTAGAAGAATTAGCAGAGACTATTTCTGATACGGCGCTTTGTGGGCTTGGAAAGAGCGCAGCATTTCCAGTTAGAAGCACATTAAGGTATTTTAGAGATGAATATATAGAACATGTTGTAGATAAAAAGTGTTCAGGGGGTGTATGCAAGTCACTAATTTCATATGAGATTGATAAGGAGAAATGCAGAGGCTGTTCAAAGTGTGCTAAGGGATGTCCTGTAGAAGCTATTACAGGAGAAATAAAGAAACCATATGTCATTGATAAGTCAAAATGCATTAAATGTGGTAATTGCATTGAAGGCTGCGTATTTAAGGCGATTAGAGTAATTTAAATATTTCTTCTATAATATTATCTCTTCTCATTATCTATCATATGAAATTTATAAATTACAGAAAGGATGGTAAGAAACTATGTCAAAATATATGGTGATTGATGGCAATAGGATAGAATTTGATAAAGAAAAGAATATCTTAGATTTAGTTAGAAAAGCAGGAATTGATTTACCGACTCTTTGTTACTATACAGATTTATCAGTTTATGGGGCATGCAGAATGTGTGTGGTCGAGGATGAAAGAGGTAGCATTTTAACATCTTGTTCTACGCCACCAAAAGAT
The DNA here is from genome assembly GCF_022320765.1 of Clostridium sp. YIM B02569. Taxonomy (NCBI): domain Bacteria; kingdom Bacillati; phylum Bacillota; class Clostridia; order Eubacteriales; family Clostridiaceae; genus Clostridium; species Clostridium sp. YIM B02569. The sequence continues at coordinate 44,577 of NZ_JAKJJX010000038.1, forward strand.
ATGATGTCAATTAGAACTAATACACCAAAGCTTCAAAAGTATCGTAAGGTAATTTTAGAATTACTACTTGCAACACATTGTAGAGACTGCACTATATGTGAAAAGAATGGAAAATGTAAGCTCCAAAAATTAGCATCACGTTTTGGTTTAACAAATATTAGATTTAAAAGCATTGAGGGAAAAAAAGATTTAGATACATCATCTAAATCAATCATTAGAGATCCTAATAAATGCATTTTATGTGGAGACTGTGTTAGGATGTGTAGTGAAATACAAAGTGTAGGAGCGATTGATTTCGTCAATAGGGGTTCAAATATGGTAGTAAGTCCAGCGTTTGGGAAAAGCCTTGCAGAGACAGATTGTGTGAATTGTGGACAATGTGCAACTGTATGTCCGACAGGAGCAATAGTTGTTAAGAGTGATATTAAAAATGTTTGGAAAGCAATATATAATCCTAAGCAGAGGGTTGTGGTACAAGTTGCTCCTGCAGTGCGCGTTGCTTTAGGTGAAGAATTCGGTATAAAATCTGGTGAAAATGTTATGGGGAAAATTGTTGCGGCTATGAGAAAATTGGGTTTTGAAAATATTTATGATACTTCTTTAAGTGCTGATTTAACGGTAATTGAAGAATCAAAAGAATTCTTAAAGAAGTTAGAGTCTGATGATAATAAATTTCCATTATTTACTTCTTGTTGTCCAGCATGGGTAAGATATGTAGAAAATAAATACCCTGAATTATTGCCGTATGTATCTAGTTGTAAATCACCAATGGAGATGTTTGGCTCTGTTGTTAAGGCGTATTTCAAAGAAAAAGATTCTTTAGAGAATAGAGAAACAATATCTGTAGCAGTTATGCCATGCACAGCTAAAAAAGCAGAGGCGGCTAGAGAAGAATTTATAAGGGATAATATTCCGGATGTTGATTATGTAATTACTACAGCGGAACTATGTGCAATGATAAAAGAAATTGGAATACAGTTTGATGAAATTGAGGCAGAAGCTTCAGACATACCACTTTCCCTTTACTCTGGAGCAGGAGTAATATTTGGGGTTACTGGAGGAGTAACGGAAGCTGTTATTCGTGAAGTTATTAAAGATAAATCTTCAAGAGTATTAAAGGACATAGAATTTATAGGTGTTAGAGGTATGAAAGGAGTAAAAACATGTGAACTTCAAGTTAAAGATGAATCCATTAGAATCGGCATTGTTAGTGGACTTAGAAATGCAGAAAATCTAATTGAAAAAATTAAGAGTGGAGAAGAACATTTTGACTTTATAGAAGTTATGGCATGTCCTGGAGGATGCATAGCTGGTGCGGGGCAACATTTTGGATTAATGGAAGAGAAAAATGAAAGGGCAAAGGGACTATATAAGATAGATAAGGTTACGCAAATTAAAAGAAGCGAAGAAAATCTGGTGGTTAAATCTTTATATGAAGGATTGCTAAAGAATAGGACGAAAGAATTACTACATGTTCATTATGATAAAAGTGAACATTAAAATATGAATTCGCAGAAGGATTAATAGAAATATCAACGTATACTTGTGAAATATAATTAGGGTATATTGAGATTAGTTAGGTATTTTGGCAATCATAAAATTAAAAGCTATACATCAAGCAAGAGTATAGCTTTTTTAGACTATTACAAATAATTATTATAGTCTAATTGTTTTAGGACCACTAGAAAAAGAATTAAATGTTACAACGGCATCTTCTAGATAAAACACTTCAAAGATGGTATCATCTAAGCCATACATTTTTTTCAAGGATGAGAGTGTAAAATAGTCTGTGTAAACTTCATTAGAATGATATAATAAATTATCAAATGAAGGGAGCACAGG